>JAICPY010000258.1 GCA_025929585.1 Steroidobacter sp. | reverse complement strand
GTAGAGTCGCTCGTGCGCGCTCGAGTAGACCATCGTCGTTGGAGCGAGCGTGCTGAATCCCCGGCTGACCCCCACTTCATACGGCTTGAGGTACGTCTCCGCAGTGATGGACCAGCGATACACGCGTCGATTGGCGCCGCTCAAAAGATAGATCGTCTCGCCATCGTCGACGATCAGGTCAGGGACGTAGTTCGGCAGAGTGGCACTGTAGTCGCAGACCCCGCCACTGCCATGCGACGCCAAATAGCACTCGGCCGCATCGGGGAAGGAATCTAGGCTCAATCCTGTCGTGCTGTCGCTTTGAGTTCGACCGGCGTTCCACGCGTCGGCGTAGCCATCGCCATCGGTGTCCACCGAAGCCGACGAATCCAACGGGAATGCATCCTGAGTGTTGAGCACCCCATCTCCGTCGCTGTCGTCGGCGGGAGCGTAGTTATAGAAGGCGACCGTGCCGTTGCTGACTGTCAGCACGGTCATCGAAGTATCGCTGCCGATCACTCGCAGCGCTTGACCCGCATAGGTCACCTCCTCCATGTTCACGAGGCTCGCACTGAGATGACGAAGTGTCGTCTGATCGCCCGCGGTGGTCAGTGTCACCAGTGAACCATTCGTAAACCACCGTGCATCCGCGATCTGGGCGCCGAGCGAACCCGCCCACGTCAGGCCGGTTCGGTTATAGATGTTGCCGCTGCCAATCAAGATGTACTGCCCGGCGGAGGAGAGCCGGATCGGCGCCTGGATACCGTAGTCGCCGTGATAAGGCGACTCGCCTTCCTCGGTGATCTGACCCGTCGTTTGATCGATCACTTCAAAGTGCAAGTCATTCGGGCTCATCGTGTCTCGGAAGAGATAGACGCGCGAGGTCTCCGGATCCCACGCGTAATCGGTGGAATAGTAGTTCCACTCTTCCTGATCCGTCGCGACACCGTCGACATCGAACACGTAGTGCGTCGCCCACGCGCCGCTCTCGTCCTGCGCCAGGACATAGTTGCCCACGGACGCCAGACCCGACACGGCAAGTGGCGTGCTCGCGAACGGAACCTCGACGGCGTCGCTGGACGTCACATCGATGTAGTGGATCGCGCCGGAGCTATAACCTAAGTACAAGCGCCCATGGGCGCTCGAATGCGTCATCGTCGTAGGTGCAGCCGGAGCGGAGGCAACCACATAGGCATCCAAGTAACGTTCGTCCGCGAGCGACCATCTGAAGATGAGCCCGTTCGCGTTGCTGAGCAGATAGACAACATCCTCGTCGTCGTACACGACCTTATCGGGGACATAGTCCGGCACCTCTGAGATCACCTCGAACTCAGCAGAAACCGTTCCGGCGGTGACACTCGCTCGCGCTAGCTTCGAGTAGATTGAAGACGCTCTCGTCCGGACCGCGAGCGACTGGCCGTCGCTTATCGTTCCTTCTGCCGCCGTAAATGCACCGCCGTCGATCGAGTACTCGCCGTTCTCGACGCTGATCGACACCGGGATCTCAACGCCCGAAATGGTGACAGAGCTCGACACGACCCACGCATCGCGCGGCGCATCGGTGCTCATCGGAAACGCGAAAGTGTCGGGTGTCGTATCCGCATCTCTAGTCGATGCGGTAAAAGTCACCGAGACATCGCCGACAGTGAGGACCGCGCTCGTCGCGGTGGAAAACTGATCGGAGGCGATCAGGCGGACCCGAACTCGCTGATTGTTGGAGACGGCGCCTGCGACCGCGGTGAAAGTACCGCCATCGATCGAGTACTCTCCGCCGACGATCGAGATGGGCACGCTCGTATTGATGCCCGTAATGACGATCTCGTCCGACGTGCCTGTCGATCCGAGCTCCACCGCCGACTGCCCAGCGAAGGAGAATTCGTCCGGTGAAGTATCAATAATCGGCGGGGGATTCTGCGGCGGCGACGCCGGCCCGCCACCCCCAGCGGGACCTCCTCCGCCGCCACCCCCTCCACCTCCCCCGCATCCCGCGAGCAGAGCCAACAACCCTATCGAAACATAGGTCGCAATTCGCAATCCCACGCCCGCTGCTCCCTATCTTATAGTTTCTATTTCGGGAATTTCCCTACCGAGCGGAAAGTGTATCAGCGCGTTTTCATGATTGGCAGCTGGACTAAGTCCAGGTTAAGCAACACGTGGAGCACTACATAATTGTGTCCGGCGTCGGCTCCAACCGCGCTAAGCGATGAGCGGACGAACTAACGGCCGCTAGATCGGGCGGCCGCTAGATCGGGGACACGCGTCGATCGGCGCGCGATCGGGGACACGCATCAATTGATGGCTCAAGTTTGCGATCCGGCACACCCACGTATTTCGCAGCGAGATTGGCCAGTCACAGGCAATCAGCCCAACAGATACATGGGTGTCCTGGTAGATCGGGCGTTGCGGTGGATGCATACGGTTCCAGTCGAGTGGATCCGCATTAAACATTAAACGATACAGCCGTTGCAGATTTTCGAAGCGCCGCACGTCGACCACGCACACAGGGCTGCGTTCCGGGTCGAGTTGGGCGATAATTGCAGCCGCTGAACGCGAAGAACTCCAGGAAGCGCCCCAGAGGCTTCGTCCTTTTCCTTCTTTCGTTCGACGGGGCTGCCGCAACCCTCTGTTGCCCTCGCCTGCGTCCGAATCTCGACCGCACACGCCCGCAGCCCGACTGCGCTCCTATCCATGGTTACAACGAATGCGACTTGACCGACACGCTTTCTTTCTCGTGCTATCGCTCGGAACGTTGAACGCGCTGACGCCGTTCACGATCGATCTGTATTTGCCCGCCTTCCCTGAGATCGCGGCTGACTTGAACACGTCCGTACTGCGGATGTCGCTCACCGTCTCGGTCTACTTCATCGGCTTCGCGCTCGGCCAGATCATCTATGGACCGCTGCTCGACAGATTCGGACGCCAACTCCCGATCTACATCGGACTTGCGGTGTATTTGTGTGCAACGCTCGGATGCATGACGGCCACTTCGTTCGAAAGCTTGCTGATCTTCCGATTCATCGCCGCCCTTGGCGGGAGTGCTGCCTCCGTGGGCGCCATGACGATGGCACGCGACTACTTTCCGCCTGAGGATGTCGCACGAGTGTTCGCGTTCTTGATGCTCGTCTTGAGTGCCTCACCGCTGTTCGCTCCGAGCATCGGAAGCGTCATCGTCACGCACTTAGGATGGCGGCCCGTATTCGCGATCCTCGCGGGACTCGCGCTCATCGACATCGCGCTCGTCTCATTTGCCTTTCCACGCGCCTACACGCCGGATCGGAGTGTGTCGCTCCGCCCTGGGCCCATGCTGCGCACGTTTCGCGACGTATTGCGAGAGCCGCAGTTTCGCACCTACGCATTCGCAGGTTCGCTCTCCTTCGCTGGCTTGTTCGTGTTCGTGTCCGGCTCTCCGGCCGTTTTCATGGATCACTTCGGTGTCAGCGCGCAAGGCTTCGGTTTGATTT
>JAICPY010000107.1 GCA_025929585.1 Steroidobacter sp. | reverse complement strand
GAAGACGGCGAGGCCGAATATGCAGACGTTCTGAATCTGCAATTCCGCAAACGCTTGGATTTGCGTTATGGCGAGAATCCGCACCAAACGGCTGCGTTCTACACGACGCCGCACGCTGCAGGCGCGAGCATCGGAAGCGCGAAACAGTTACAGGGGAAAACGCACTCGTACAACAACATCGCGGACGGCGACACTGCATTCGAGTGCGTGCGCCAATTCGACGCACCGGCTTGTGTCATCGTCAAACACGCGAATCCTTGCGGTGTTGCAGTGGCGAACGACACACTCACTGCCTACGAACAGGCCTACCGCACCGATCCCACCTCGGCATTCGGCGGCATCATCGCCTTCAACCGCACATTGGATGCAACTACAGCTCGCGCGATCGTCGAGCGCCAGTTCGTAGAGCTCATCATTGCACCGACAGTCGACGACGAGGCGCTCGCCATCTGTGCTCGTAAAGAGAACGTTCGCGTACTCGTTACTGGCGGCTTGGGATCGAGCGGCTTGCGACACGAGTACCGCAGCGTGAACGGCGGATTGCTCGTGCAGACGCGCGACGAAGGCATGGTCGCGAAGGCCGGGCTCAAAATCGTCACGAAGCGCCAACCCACGAGCGAGGAAATGGACGATTTGATGTTCGCTTGGCAAGTATGCAAATACGTGAAGTCCAACGCGATCATCTATGTGAAAGACCGCACGACGATCGGCGTTGGCGCGGGTCAAATGAGCCGTGTCGTATCGAGCCGCATCGCGGCGATGAAAGCGAAGGACGAAGGACTTACCGTTTCAGGCGCCGTAATGGCTTCGGACGCCTTCTTCCCTTTCCGCGACGGACTGGATGTCGCCGCACAATTCGGCATCAAAGCCGTCATCCAGCCCGGCGGCTCGATGCGCGACTCCGAAGTCATCGCCGCCGCGGACGAACATGGAATGGCGATGGTGCTCACGGGAATGAGGCACTTCCGCCACTAGCGGAGAGAAGCGGTTAGCGGTTAGCGGTTAGGAAGAGAGCCGCTCGCGCGAAGGACTCGACTAAGACAGCACCGAGCACATCCGGAGCATTCTAGACATGAACATGCCACTCCGAACTAACCGCCAACCGCTGACCGCTAACCGCTTCGAAGGGCATCGCTGATGCGCGTGCTAATCATCGGTTCCGGCGGTCGTGAGCACGCGTTCGCTTGGAAGGTCGCGCAGTCCCCTCGGGTTGAGACGGTGTTCGTTGCGCCGGGTAACGCGGGCACGGCGCTCGAAGCACGCGTGAAGAACGTTGCGATTGCGGTAGACGACGTGCCTGCGTTAGTGGCGTTTGCTCAACGTGAAAACATCGGGCTTACGATCGTCGGGCCGGAAATTCCGCTGGTCATCGGTGTGGTGGACGCGTTTCAAGCAGCGGGCTTGCGGTGCTTTGGGCCCAGAAAGGAAGCGGCACGACTGGAAGGCTCCAAGGCATTTACCAAAGATTTTCTGCAGCGGCATCGCATTCCCACCGCCGCCTATGCAACGTTCACCAAGAGCACGTTCGATGAATCCTGGTTGCGCGCGCAGCGTGCGCCTTTGGTCGTAAAGGCTGATGGATTGGCGGCCGGCAAGGGCGTGATCATCTGCGAGAGCGTCGAAGCAGCCATCGAGAGCGCACGCGCGATGTTCGACGGTCAGTTCGGCTCGGCCGGCGACAGGGTCGTCGTCGAAGAGTTTCTCGAGGGCGAAGAAGCAAGCTTCATCGTCATGGTAGATGGCGCACACATCCTTACGCTTGCGACCAGTCAGGATCATAAGCGCCGCGACGACGGCGATCGCGGCCCGAATACCGGCGGGATGGGAGCGTACTCGCCCGCTCCGGTCGTCACCGAGGCGATTCACGAGCGCATCATGCGCGAAGTGATCGAGCCGACAGTCAAAGGTCTCGCCGCCGACGGCACACCTTATACGGGCTTCCTGTACGCCGGTTTGATGATCGCGCAAGACGGCACGCCGAACGTCCTGGAGTTCAATTGCCGCTTCGGCGACCCGGAAACTCAGCCGATCATGACGCGCCTGGTCTCGGATTTGACCGAGCTATGCGACGCGGCACTCGATGGGCGACTCGACGAAGTACGAGCCACTTGGGATGCCCGTGCCGCGGTAGGCGTCGTGCTCGCTGCTGGCGGATATCCGGATTCGATTCGCAAGGGCGATGTCATTCGCGGGCTCGATGATGCCAGCCGCCTGCCAGGGAAGGTGTTTCACGCCGGGACAACACTCGTGGACGGTGCAGTCGTGACGAGCGGCGGACGCGTGCTCTGCGCCGTGGGATTAGGATCCAGCGTCAGCCAAGCCCAACACGCTGCCTATGCGCTCTGCGACGCAGTGCACTTCGAAGGCATGCAATACAGGCGCGACATCGGGTATCGAGCGGTGGAAAGAGAGAAGGTGATAGGGGATAGGGGATAGGGGATGGTGAGAAAGACGGAGAGTGGCGAGAACGAGCCTATCTCCATCGCGCTCTGAGAGAAGGCGGCCCGGAGCGACGGCGATAGTCGGATAAGGAATAGCTCCACTCTGTTTCTGACTATCCCCTATCCCCTATCCCCTTCCCTCATTCACATCCACCTCGAACGTCACGATCACCGAACCGCCGTTTGTGAGTTCGAAGGCATGTTCGAGGCCTTTTCGGCTGGGCAAAGATTCTGAAAGTGCTTGAAGGTCGACACTCGGAATCGTCAGCCACAATCCGGTGGGATCGGTCTCCAACTGCCATTGATTGAGCATTGCGGGACGCACGTTCGCGCGGAAAACATGATCGCGAGGTAACGCGAGCTCCAATGAAATCGCACGACCAGACAAAAGCTGCGTGAGCTCGGTCTTCGTCACGCGAAAGCGGACGCCGTTATCGGAGAGACGGAGGTTCATAGGAAATGAAGGCGATAGGGGATAGCGGATAGGCGATAGGTGCCAATGAACCGTTCTACCGCGCTTCCGACCATCCCCTATCCCCTATCGCCCATCGCCTTCTCTCTTGCATCAATCATCATCCACAATGATAACCGCTGCGTGTCCGAGCTCGCCCACGGTGACGCCTTCATCGAGGGCCTCGATTTCTACCAAGAACAGCTCCGTGTTCTCGACCAACGCGTCGCTCACGAGTGGAATCATGACCGTCGCGGTGCTCACACCTGAAGGGATCTGTTCGAGCCCGGGGCCGATGCCTGCATAGTCGGCGCCTGCTTCGGCGGAGTTGCCCCTGAGTGTCCACCGGAAGGAAAGCACTCCGCGTGTCGAACCGCTACGGCGAACTTGTACGCTTACCGTACCGTCGCTCTCCGTGACGACAAAAGTATCCTTTTCGAATTGGATGCTGCCCGATCGAGCCGCTCGCGAGCTTGGACTGTCGGTGCTCGAAGCCGCCGGGGCAGTGGCCAGCTCGCTTTCGGGTACCGCCTCCGTTGCTGGTGGTGCTGCTTGCGTTCGCGGTGGCCGCGTAGTGGCGCCTGTCGACGCCGCAGATTGCGAAGTTGACTGCGGCGAAGGATCGTTGCGATTCGCGGGCTGCTGATTCGAGTCCAATAGCTCGCGATCCGCCTTCGACGGCGGGCTCACCGCCGTCGAAGGATCGATTGCCTGCAACGGGGCGGGGATCTGATCGATGAAATACACGATCAGTGCAATCGCAATGGCGAATCCTGCAAGAACGCCGAGCAGACGACGTCTTCGCCCGCGTGAATCATCGGGAATCGCCAACAGCTCGGGGGGCACAGGCTCGCTGTTCGACTCAGCCGCACCCAAGGCGACGAGAAGATCGGCGACTTCGATTTTACGATCGGCTCGATCCCACGCGAGTGCACGTTGCAGCGCATGCCACTGACGATGCGTGAGCCACGAAATGCGCTGCGCGCGCTTGCCGTGGGCGCGCGCAAGCAGCGCAGATCGGCCTCCATAGGGATGGCGGCCGGAAAGCAACTCATAGGCAATGCAAGCAAGACTATAAACATCGTCACTCGGATCCGGCTCGAACCCGTGGACTCGCTCGCTAGTTGCGTAGGCCGGCGTCCCGATCGCGACCCCTTCGTGCGCTCCATCGAGCTCACCCGCCTGGAGCGAGCGGGAATGGGAGAATCCAAACTCCAGCACGCGCACCTCGCCGTCCGAGGTGATCATGACGTTGCGGGGCTTCAAATCTCCATGCGCTATCTCGCGTCGATGAGCATAGGCAAGTGCAGCACCGATGTTGTTGATCAGTCCGAGCGCGTGCTTGCGTGCCATCGGCCGATTGTCTAGGCGACGCAATACGCTGGCCAGCAAATCGCCTTCCAACAGCTCCATGACGATGAAATAGGTGCCATTGTCTCTGTCCAGATCGAAAACACTGGCGATGTTCGGATGAGACAAAGATTGCGCCTGGTGAAACTCGCGCTCCAATTGCGCGAGTGCTTCAGCGCGAGTTTCGTAAGACGCATTCAGCACCTTGATCGCAACATATCGTGCCGACTCCGATAGGTTTGCACGATGCCTATCTAACGCCTTGTAAACGGTGCTGCTGGCGCCGCGCGCTAGAACGGACAGCAGCTCATAACGATCACGTAAGACGCGTTTAGCCGGCGGCGCGCCCGGCGCCGGTCGGACACGCGGCTCGACTCGTTTCGGCTGCAAGAACCTAGGCTCGACCGGCGGATCAACACGGCGTGGAGCGGCTTGCCGCACCTCACGTGCTTTGTCCGCGAACGATCTGGTTTGATGCAAAACAGGATCTGGCGGGACGGGGTGCGGATCCGCTGCCTCATCCGCTTCATCGACTTCATCCAGCTCTTCGTCTTCGTCCTCTTCGCTTTCTCTAACTTTATCGTGAGGACGCATGGGCTGCATACGCGTGATGCGCGCGTTCGGGGCAGGCGCCGGGGCCGGCGTACGCAATCGAGTTTGGCTCGCATCGATATCGTCTGTGTTGATCGCTTCTGGATCGTGTTCGGAAACAATCTGGCGCCAGCGGGTGCCGGAGGATACGAGTGTCTCTGGCGCTGGTGGTGGCGGTGGTGCTGGCGAAGGCTTGCGAGCGGCTTGCTTGGGAGCACCCACCGCGAGCTGAGCGATCTTGGACTTCAGATCCCGAGCCAACTCGACGTCGACTTTCTTCAGCCGCTGATATTGGTCCAGCAGCGCCAACGCGTCCCAGGACGCTTCGGCGTCGGCCCGGCATACGGACAGAAATGCCTCCTCCATATCCGCACGTTCACACCGGCCGGCGGCGTAGTCATCCAGCCAGCCGGCAAGGACGCTTCGTGCGCCCTCGTCCGCGCCTTCCGGATCGTCGGCGGGAGGTTCGTCTATCGACACGCTCATGGTCTCGAGTCTACGCCCCGTGGTTCCGGTATGCAGGCTGCAACCTGCTTTTCCATACGGTAATCGTCCATCAGAAAGCCGCCCCCAATGTCTATCTCAATTTCTGCGGCAATGCGAAAACCCAGGCGTTGATACGCCGCGACGGATGGGTTCCCTTTGTTGACTGTAAGCCACAGTACCGGCAGGCCACGCCGGCTGGCGAGTTGCTCAATGAACTCCATGCACCGCCGCCCGGTTCCCGCACCACGGCTCGAAGCGTGTAAATAGAGCTTACTGATGAACAAACGTCGCTCTGCGGCGTCGGCTCGAACGGCAAAATAGCCAATAGGTGTGTCGCTCCGTTCCACCAAAAAGTATTCATATCCGCGACTAATCTGCTCTCCAATGGCCCGCGCCGTCTGGAATCTCTCCAGCATGTAGTCAACTTGGGCACGACCGATCAATGACACGTAGTACTCGTACCAGATCTCCCGGGCCAATCGCGCCGCTGCAGCGATTTGGCCGGCATCGCAGACAGCACTTATTTGGAGCGCGTCGGGCATGGCGAGTTCATCCAAGTGGGACGTGACGAGGTGACGGAGTGACGAGTCAGAAGTCGGATGCCCTGTTTCGGACACCGTTACTTCGTCACCTCGTCACGGGGCAGCTATCGTCGCCCCACATGCTCTCGCGCCTGTTCTCCATTTAAGGCGTCACACCATTTTGCGACCACGAGCGTGGCAACGCCATTGCCCACAAGGTTAGTCAGTGCGCGAGCCTCGGACATGAATCGGTCGATGCCGAGAATCAGGGCTACGCCCGCGACTGGAATCGTTCCAACCGCGGATAAGGTCGCGGCCAGCACGATAAAGCCGCTTCCAGTCACGCCCGCCGCCCCCTTGGAGGTCAGCAACAGGACTGCAAGGAGCCCCAACTGATCCATGATCCCCAAAGGCGTATTGGTTGCCTGTGCGATGAATACGGCCGCCATCGTTAGATAAATCGCAGTGCCGTCCAAGTTGAAGGAATATCCGGTCGGGATGACCAGCCCGACGACGGATTTCGCACATCCCGCACGCTCCATTTTCGAGATCATTCGCGGCAGCACGGACTCCGATGAAGAGGTTCCGAGTACGATCAACAACTCTTCCTTGAGATAACGCACGATGCGCAGAATTCGAAATCCGTGTGCACGTGCAATCAATCCCAACACCACGAAGATGAAGATCAGGCAGGTGGCGTAAAAGCACGCCATCAGCTTGCCGAGCGACGCAAGTGTCGCAACACCGTATTTGCCGATAGTAAAGGCCATCGCGCCGAAGGCACCGATCGGCGCGACCGCCATGACCATTGCGACGATTCGAAACAAAATCGCCGAGAAATCATCGATGAGGGAGAACACCGGGCGGGCTCGCTCCCCGAGCGCATGCAGCGCAAAGCCGAACAGCAGCGCCACAAACAAGATCTGCAATACCTCGCCATTCGTAAAGGCGCCAATCAACGTGCTCGGTATTACATTGAGGAGGAAATCGACGACACCCTGCTCTTTGGCAGCAGTGGCGTAAGCGGCAACCGCGGACTGATCCAGACTGGCAGGATCGATATTCATTCCCGCGCCGGGTTGGACGATATTGACTATAACCAAACCGACGATCAGCGCGAGTGTACTGAGGATCTCGAAGTAAATAAGCGCGTAGGCTCCCGTCTTGCCTACCGCTTTCATGTTTTCCATGCCCGCGATGCCTGTCACTACAGTGCAGAAGATCACTGGTGCGATCAGCATCTTCACCAACTTGATGAAACCATCGCCCAACGGTTTCATGGCTTCGCCCGCTTCCGGATAGAAGTGCCCGAGCAAGATACCCGCCGCGATCGCGACTAGGACCTGAAAATAGAGATTTCGGTAGAGGGGCGTGGAAGGCGCTGCAGTGAGCATGCAAGAGCGATCGATGATGAAGTGATGATGAGGTGATAAGGCGATGACGACAGAAAAGAACAGGCGCCCTCTCTGCCTATATCACCTTATCACTTCATCACCTTATCACCGCACGGCGTTATCACTTCATCACCTGGCCGCGCAGCACCTCATCACGTCGGCTCAGGTCGCAGCCACCCGAGCCGCACTCGGTGCTATCGACAAGGCATTCACCCAGGTGCGGCCCTCGCGCGCATCGAGGTTCACGATTATTCCCGCAGGACGGCTGAACTCCTTGCACGTCAGCGGGAGCCGCGAGTCGGCGAAATAGGCTTTGACTAGATCGATTACGGTGGCGGCCGGATCTTGCATGTTTGGCAGCTCAGGGGTGTGAGCGAAGATACTCACTCGCCAACTCTGCTTGCGCGCACCAAGCGAGCGCAGCTCCTTACAGAAACGATCCATCAATAGCAGGTCCGAGCTCAGGGTGTTGTCGGTCAGATCGATCGGCCCATCATTGTTGGTGGCCACATATCTCAGATGCAACAGACCCCCGACCGCCTGAGTATCGTCGTAGACGCAAACCGCAAGCGCGGCGGATAGCTCACAGACGAGCAAGACGGAGTCGCGCGAGACGCGAAACGCATCGGTTTGAACGGGGATTTCGGAGGGTAGATTCATGCAGCGCGATGATGCCGACTTGTCCGCCGGCCGGGTTGTGGACTACATCACGGAATACTAAGAGGTCGCGTACTAGTGACAGTCTTGGGTCAAAACTGTCACGAAGCGGCGACGGCTGACTGCCTAGAATCACGAGCGGCATCTTGCATTAAGAGAACTGCTCATAAGTACGCCACCTCAACGCAGCGCTGCAGGTGCTCGACGCTAAGTCGCGGGCGGACGTTTGACGGGTCTCAGCCCACCGAAACTCAACGCGGCAGTGGCGATGAATACTTCGCGCAAGAAGTACACAAGCGCTGCGGCGAGACTCAGCAATGCCACGACAAATACGATCGCGATCGGTAACGCGAGCTCCAGCTGCAGCGCCGAGCTGACGAACAAGGCAGCGACGACGAGCGACACCAGCAAACCGCACAACACACACAAGGCGATTGCGCGATTGATCAACGAGGCGCGTTTCGACAAAACGCGCAGGCGGGAATGCAACTCCTCGGCGAGCTCGGCACTGGCGGTGGGCAGCTCGGCTTCCATCATCCTCGCCCGGTCGATGATGCGACCGATTCGAGTGGCCAGAACGTTCAACGTCGCACCCACCCCGGCAAGCAAGAACACGGGAGCGACAGCGAGTTGAATGACCTGAGCAACAGAGACGGCGTGGTTGGGTGCCATTGAGAGCAGTTGTTTGCGATAGGGATATCGAAGGGTATGGGATCGGCGTCGGGTTGCAACCTTTTTTGATCCCTTCGCGTCAAACAGGAAGAAAGCGCGCAAGCCGCAGTCCACAGTCTCAGGCCAGAAAAAGCTAGCCGCACGTCCCCGGCCGTGCACACCAACTGCGCAGACCGCAGATGAACACACAATAGAGTACCTAAGGAGAGAATCGATGAGATGTCTAGTTACGGCAGTACTAATCGCGCTTGCTTGGACAGCTCAAGCGGATAGCGACAACGATATCTCGAAGGTCAATGGTGCGGTCCGCGTCTCGGCGGGCGAATCGGTCGGCGATGTCTCGTCGGTCAACGGATCCGTTCGAATCGAAGATGGGGTGACGGCTCACGATGTCGAAACCGTCAACGGCTCCATACAGATCGGCGAGCGCGCCCGAGTCGAAACCATAGAAACAGTGAACGGTAGTATCACCCTAAGCGACGGAGCACAGGCCGAGCGATTGGGGACGGTCAATGGCACGATGAAGCTCGCGAGCGATGTGCAGATCGCAGGTGATGTCACAGCCGTCAACGGCGGAATGTGGTTGGGCCGAAATACCCAGGTTCGAGGCAACCTCGAAAACGTGAATGGACAGATGAATCTCGACGCTGCCCGCGTCGGCGGCCGACTCAAGACAACAAATGGAAACATCACCGTCGGGGCGAATTCCCATGTCCAAGGTGGCATCTTGGTCGAGAAACCGAACTTCTACTGGTTCAATCGCAACAGCCGCAAACCGAAGATCGTGATCGGCGAAAACGCGATTGTCGAAGGCACACTGAAGTTCGAACGCGAAGTCGATCTGTATGTCAGCGACAGCGCGAAGATAGGCAAGGTGGAAGGAGCGACAGCGCAGCGGTTTGGCGGGGAGAAACCTGGAAGCGCCGACGATACGAAAGTCGAGCGCTGACTGCTGACGGGCGTGCCGAGGCGACGAAGTGACGGAGTGACGACGTCAGATAATGAAAGATGTGCTCTCTTACGTCGTCTCCCCGTCACCTCTCACCCTCCCTGCCGTCCGATTGCTTCGCGCTCGCGAATCAGCTACTGATACCCCTGGAATAACTACAATCCTCCAGGGGTTTGGCGCATGCCTGCGAAGTTCGTCAAGAGCATCGGGCGGACGCTCGATGCGCGTCCGGATCGTCTCGACTTGCGTGATCGGGAGTTCACGCCGACGGTGTTTTGTCTGCCGGAGCAGTGGCCCAGCGATACTGTCATTCGCAAGCTTTTGCCCCCGTACTGCAAGTCCGGTCTGGTCCTGGATCAAGGCAAGGATGGCGCCTGCACAGGCTTTGGGCTGGCTTGTGTGATCAACTATTTGCGCTGGCGAGCGGCAGTCGAGTCCAAATCGCGAGCGAAACCCAAGCCCGTCAGCCCGCGCATGCTGTATCACCTGGCGCGCTTCTATGATGAATGGGCTGGCGAAGACTACGACGGTTCGAGTTGCCGGGGCGCGCTGAAGGCTTGGCACAAGCACGGGGTCTGTAAGGAAGAGTTGTGGCCCTACCGAGACGCTCGCGGCGCCGTACGATTCATCCAGCCCACCGATGGCTGGGCGGAAGATGCGCTGAGTCACCGGCTCGGCGTGTACTACCGCATCAATCGCGCTTCCGTCGTCGACTTGCAAGCCGCGATTCGCGAGATCGGTGCGATCTACGTGTCATGCGACGTGCACGATGGCTGGGCAGTCTCGAACAAGAAGAAGATCACCGGCCACGCATCCCTTCCGATCATCAAGCCGATCAAGAACTCCGATTCCGCCGGCGGGCACGCCTTTGCACTAGTAGGCTTCAACCGTACTGGCTTCGTCGTGCAAAACTCGTGGGGAACGAGTTGGGGCAATTGCGGTTTTGCGGTCCTACCTTACGAACAGTGGGTGCAATACGGCTCTGATGCCTGGATTGCAGCCTTAGGCGTACCTACAGGTGCCGCGAAAGTTTCCCGGTCTCCGGTTCGCAGTAAGGAAAAAACTGTGATCGCCCGCGCGGGTGCAATCGCGTTCACCTCCAGCGCCAAACGAGCTCGACCGAAGATCAGCAAAGCATGCTCGCCTTGGAGCGCGGAGCAAGCCTATCGACACACCCTCGTGATGGGAAATGACGGCGAGGTGCTGAACCGAATCGTCACTCACGAGAACGCCGCAACCTGCGTCGAGGATCTTGCCTGTAATGCCGTTTGCAAGGCATTGCAGAATGCGCCTGCCAAGCATTTGGTGATCTACGCACACGGTGGGCTCAACTCCGAAGATGCTTCCATCGATCGCGTGCAGACATTAGCGCCCTATTTTCGCGCCAACGGCGTTCATCCGCTGTTCTTAACCTGGAAAACGGGACCAGTGGAGACGCTTGCCGCAATCCTCGAGGACGAGTTCAAACGAATACCTACTCCTGAGGGCGATGCAGGTGCGTTATTCGAGCGTGTCAAGGAAACCGCCGCCGAAGTACTGGATCGAACGATTGAAGTAATGGCGCGGCCCGCAGCGAAGCCCATCTGGAGTCAGATGAAGCAGAACGCCGCGGCAGCCGCGGATCCCGAGCGTGGCGGATCACTGCTCGTTCAAGCACTGGCAAGATCGAAGACACTCCTGCCGGGTCTTAAAATCCATCTGGTGGGTCACTCGGCCGGCTCCATCATGCTCGGGCATTTACTCGACCTTCTGCCGCAGCATGGACTCACCGCGGAGAGCTGCCACCTGTATGCGCCTGCCTGCACGGTGCGTTTTGCTTTGAAGTATTACGCCGGAGCGGTCAATGCAGGTGTGCTCGACAAGAATCGACTTCATCTGCACGTGCTCTCCGATGCGAATGAGATTTGCGATTCGGTAGGACCTTACAATAAGTCGTTGCTTTATCTGGTGAGCCGCGCGCTCGAAAGCTGCCACAAAATGCCTATCTTAGGGTTGGAACAAATCTTTCACCCCAAGAACAATCCGAAATGGCATCCGCCCGAGCAAGAGAGCGTCAAGGCGTGGCAGAAATTTTGGAACAGCACCGGTAATGGCTTGAACATCGTTAGCGAAACCCAAATTTCCACGGGCTCGCTCGGCCGGAAAATCCAAGCGACGCACGGCTGCTTCGATAACGACGCCACTACGATCGAGATGACGTTGGAGAGAATTACTGGGAAGAAGCCGACGTTTCCGGTGGAGTGGATTGAGTATTGAGCGGCGTGCGGGGTGATGAGTGCCGGCTCAAAGGTCGATACTGAAGCGGTTCGTGACTCGCGGGTCGCGGGTAGTAAGACCAGAATGGGGTGGCGATTTGCTCTGCTGCGGATCTGGCAAGGCACGAATCACCGATCAGCTATTTCAGTCTTGCGACCCGCGAGTCACGAATCACTAGTCATTCTCCACTCCGGTTCCCTCCCCTGCTTACGAGGGGGCCTCTTTAGCGCATGCCTCACGCCGCATGCCTTCAAACGACGCTCCGATACCTCGTCACGTTGTCGCTCACTTCACGAGCTAGCCGCTCATCACACGCCAGATACTCCAGATGCGCCACCGCCTCCCCCAAGGCTAAGAAAAAATGCATTCCGGCAAGCTCACGGCGAAACAGGATGGGAAGCAACTCGAACGCTGTCTTCGGTTCTGTGCAGGCTTTTAGAAGTTTCGAGAGTTGCGATTCGTGATGTGATCGTAAATCGTCGATGCGCTGTTGCAGCCCGATAAATGGCTTGCCGTGAGAAGGCAGGACGAGCGTATCCGAGGGCAGTTGGCGCAGTCTTTCCAATGAAAGCAAATACGACCTCAAAGGATTCGTGTCGCCGTGCTGGAGCATGATACTGATGTTCGAGGAGATCGTGGGTAGCACTTGGTCGCCGCTGATGAGCAGGTTGCCACCGGGCTCGAATAAACATAGATGTCCTTCGGCGTGTCCATCGGTGCGAAGGACCGACCATGAGGTCGTACTGCATTTCAACGTATCGCCGTCTTCGATGAAGCGCTCGACCTGCGGCAACCCACTGGTCATTCGGCTGAAGCGCTCGGGTTTGAACATTGGCTTCAGCGTTTCTACGTCGATGACGCCGTGAGTGCGCAAGAATGCCTCGACCATCTCGCTGCTGGGTAGACGATCGACATACACGGCACGCGCGAGGTTGAGCGATTGATTAGACATCCAGACAGGCACGCCATAGCGCTCTTGAACCCACTGCGCGAGTCCCATGTGGTCTGGATGCACGTGCGTCACGAACAATCCTTTCAGCGGTTTTCGTTGAAGCAAGCTGCGATCGAACTGCTCCCAAGCCTGCGTGCACATCGGTGCGGCCATTCCGGTATCCACCGCAATGCAACCTTCCGCGTCCTCGATGAACCACAAGTTGATGTGGTTCAGATCGATGGGCAGCGGAACGCGCGCCCAACGAACGTGAGCTGCAATCTCTACGTGATCGCCCGCGGAAGGAGTCGCAATCTCGGTATATCGAAGTCGCCGCGGATCGGAAGGCAATGCTTCGCCTTCAGCCGTGACGAGAGGCGCCGCATCATTGACAGTATCGTTGTTCGATTCCGAATTCATGACCGAACGTCGAGGCTCCAGCGGCCGGCTGAGATTACGAACAGGAGAACGCTCGGCCTCGCGTATCATGCGGTTATTCTTCGCGAAGGTGAAATTCCGCTATGCAAACCGTTTCGGCTCGTGAAGTGATTGCCGCAATCTTCGGCGCAGCGCTGTTGTTCTCATCGAGCGCATGGCCGGCGCCGCAAGACGCTAACGAACGCGGGCTCGTCAATTCAGTTCGCAAGAGCGAACTCAAGGCATTCGCCCTGCTGGAAGAGATCGTCAATATCAACAGCGGCACGATGAATTTCGAGGGCGTCAAGAAAGTCGCGGACGTGGTGCGCCCGCGGTTCGAAGCGCTGGGCTTTGAGGTTCGTTGGGAAGACGGTGCGTCGTATGGGCGCGCGGGACATCTGATCGCAGAACGCGCGGGAGGCGGTCCGCATGTCTTATTGATTGGCCACCTGGATACCGTGTTCGAACCGGATCATCCGTTTCAGCGCTATGAACGCAAAGGCGAGCGTGCGAACGGTCCGGCAACTGCCGACATGAAAGGGGGCATCGTCGTAGGACTGGCGGCGCTCCAGGCAATGCAAGAGCAGAAAGTACTGGATGATCTGCGAATCACGGTCGTCCTCCACGGCGATGAAGAGGATTCGGGAACGCCGCTCGAAGCGGCGCGCGCAACCTTGATCGCGGCTGCGAAGGACGCGGACATTGCTATCGGACTGGAGAATGCCGACGATGATCCGAAGACAGCGGTGGTCGCACGCCGTAGCTCGAGCCGCTGGCAGATAAAGGTAACGGCCACCAGCGCTCATTCCTCGCAGATATTCACCGAGCAGGTCGGTGCGGGTGCGATCAACGAGCTCGCTAGGATTCTTTATCGTTTCTATGACGAGCTGCGTGGCGAGGACTACTTGACCTTCAATCCTGGTCTCATCGCGGGCAGTACACAGCTCGAGTACGTTCCCGAACCGCTTCGAGCTCAGGCTTCCGGCAAGGACAACATCGTCGCGCCCGAAGCGATTGCCTCGGGCGACTTGCGCGCAATTACCTTGCAACAGCGCGAGCAAACGAAGGAGCGGATGCGAAAGATCGTCGCTGCACATCTTCCCGGCACTCGATCCACCATCGAATTCGACGATGGCTATCCGCCTATGGCACCCACGCAAGGGAATGAGAAGCTGCTCGCGATGTACGACGCAGTGAGCCGCGATCTAGGCTACGGCCCTGTCGCGGCTGTCGATCCACGCAAAGCCGGCGCCGCCGATATTTCTTTCGCGGCCGATCACGTCGAGATGGCTCTCGATGGACTGGGTTTGCTCGGCGGTGATTCACACACGCCACAGGAATTCGCGGATCTGCGAACGTTTCAGACGCAAGCGCAGAGGCTGGCGGTGTTGTTGTATAGGTTGGGAAAAGAGGGAAGGCGATAGGGGATAGGGGATAGGGGATAGGCCGAGTGGAATGAATCGGGATAGAGCCTGGGTTATCGTAAGGCCCGCTAGCTCCCTCTGACCATCCGCTATCCCCTATCCTCTATCCTCTATCCTCTATCCCCT
>JAICPY010000145.1 GCA_025929585.1 Steroidobacter sp. | reverse complement strand
CGCGCTACAGCCACGACGCCACGATCAACGTTGCGGGGCAAACGGCGACTGCCATGATTGCATCGGAAGAGTCGCTCTTGAGCGATAACAAGTCCGGTTCTGGAAGGGTGACGTTCACTCGCGCGGCGAACGGGGACTACTCGGGCGCGGTGAACGTCTCGATCAGCGCGAATCCTCAACTGGGGACGTATAGCGTCGGCTTCGAGCGGCCGGACCTGAGAGGCACCAGCAGATCGTCAGGAACGTGTGAGAGGCCGGCGCCGTACAAGTGCAGGCCAGGCGCGCCTACCTCTCGACCCTGGAACGGAGACAGCCGCTATCTCTCCTCGTTAACGGGGAAGATCAATCCAAAAAACCCGACGGTCATCAGAGATAGTCAGACAGTTGAGCGCGGTGATATCAAGCACACGTTCTCAGTGAATCTCGAACGCTGCAAGTAACGGGGACAGATGAGAAATGGCGCACTCGTCTATCCGATCTCAGTTGGTTCATGCACTGAGAACTGCTCCTGCGTTCCCAGTGTTCCCACCATCCATGGCGGTCGAAGTGCTTGAATGAGCATCTCGCTCGTCGCGTGAACCTTGAAGATAACTGCGACGGTCGATTCTGGTCCGGTCGCTTCAGATTTCAGGCGTTGCTCGACGAAGCGCGCATACGAGGACCTGCACGATTCACTCGCTTAGTCCGTGCGTGTTCTCGAATCGATGGACGAGAACGGCATTATCGTCATCGTAAATTTTGGTTGACCCACTCAATTTCACCTTTCTAGACGCAAGTAGCGCGGCATCTTTCCTATGATCGCCGGTGACACGTCACAAGGATGTTGCGAGGAATCAGGTGTTCGTCCGCCGTCGACGCTTCTCTCCTGATTCGCGATTCGAGCGCACTCACGGCTTCCCTGCGGCTGTCTACCTACAGTTCGAACCAAAAGGGAACACTCGATGAAACTCCTAAGTCGAATGCTGTGCTCATCACTCATGTTGATCGCGTGTGCTTTCCTGAATGTGAATACCGCGTCTGCAGCCGGAAGGCCGCGCTACATCCAGGAAGGCGAGATCAAGATTCGGTTCTACTACGATCAGGCCTTCTACGGGAACCAATTCTGGAATTACAGTAACCTCGAGAGCGATCTCATGAGCGCTCTGAATCATGTTGGAACGTATTCACTGGGGCTGCAATTCGTTCGCGACAATTCATCGTTCAATTTCCTGGTCGACATGGGAAGCCGGCAGGTCTGGTCACGGACTCATTCGAAAGACTGGATGGACGCGAACCTGCCGATCGAGACAGGGCACGTCAAGGTGCTCATTCACTTCAGAGGAATGACGCCGGATGGCATCTGCTATGACGACATCGAGGGCTCCAACTACAGCAGTGTGGATGAGGGCATCACCTGGCGAGCACTGCCGAGCGGCGGAAGAGCATCGAGTCATCTGATGGTGACGGCGAAGGCGGGATGCAGTGTGAATAGCACCGCAGCGAAGTCACAATCCAGCATCAAGAGCACGTTCGTTCACGAGGTGGGTCACGCGCTCGCCCATCCAGGTGCTTATTCAAATCAGGCTCAGTGCAAGACGGCGCCGACTGCATCCATCATGTGTCACAGCGTGAAGAGCGGGCTGGTGCGCTCTTGGCAGAAGTGGTTCTCGCAGGACACCACGCTGATTCGCACTGATGTGTTCGATACCTCCTCGAAGCAGTATCCGCGAGTGAGTTGCTACGAATACAGCAGCTACCAGGTTTGCGACAACGAATGTATCAACACCGCGGGATTCCCCAATCAGGGTGCGACAGAGATCTATGAAAACTGCCGTCGCACGTATTGCGACAACATGTGCAGGTGATGCTCATTCGCGGCTGATGAGTTGGTGGGCCTCGTTCGAGGCTCACTATGTATGTGGACACAAAGGGGATGCAAGCTGTTGGACACCCATCTGTCGCGGATTGAAGCAGGTGGTGTCCATCCAAGTGTCCACTGCGAGAGTGTGCCGAGGATGTCGCAGCGAACATGACGACCATGGGTGAGGTGTCCGCTGCTGATCAGGCGCGAACGGAAAACGGGTAGTGGTTCCGCTGCCACCTTGTCTGTGACTCCTCTTTCAGGGGCCCGATCCGTTTGCTCCGATCTATTTCGGGCGAGGACTCATTAAAGACTCCGCGCCGCTGCCGATAACACTCTCGGTGTCCCTGCGCAGTGTGGGAACGCATCGCAGTTGCGGCGGCGGAATGACCGAATCCATCCATCGAAAACCCACTCAATTAGCCACGTTACTGATCGGCATCCTGCTGACGCTGCTGGCTCTGGTTGGGCATCGCTTCCTTCCGGAACGCCGGCTGACGATCGACAGCTCGCGGGAAGGCGCCAACTTCTTCCCGGTGCCCATGGGTCATGGCGCGCCCGCGGAATTTCAGTGGATCGATCAGGCGAATTTCCACTATACGTGCCAGTTCCCCCAGCAGGCGGCTTATCAGGGCTGCGGTTTCGCCTACATGCTGTCGACGGCCATCGCGAGCCAGGGCATCGATCTCTCGCGCTTCAAGACTTTGAATCTGACCGTCCGCTACACGGGTGAGGCGCAGTACCTGCGCATCGGCATCCGCAATTTCGACCCGAGGTTCTCGAAGATCGAGGACTTGAATTCGCCGAAGTTCAACTTCGTCAACATCCCGACCAGGGATCTTGCTCAACCAATCGCGATCAGCCTGGGGGAGTTCGCGGTGGCCGAGTGGTGGACGGCTGCGTACAACCTGCCGCGAGAATATTCGCGTGCCGATCTCAGCAATGCCACGGTCCTCAACATCGATCTGCAGGGCGATCTCGCCGGGACTCAGCACGACATTCGAATCGACAAGGTCGAGTTCGTGGGCGACTGGATCAGCCCGGAGTACTGGTACTTAGGTCTCCTGTGCCTGTGGATGATCCTGGGCACGGCGTATGGTACTTCGCAGTGGCTGATGATGCGTCGCGCGCATCGCGCGCAGCGCCGGCAGATCGTCGAGCTCGCGCATGAGAAAGAGAAATACCAGAAGCTCTCGACAATGGACGCGCTGACGAATGTGCTGAATCGGCACGGCATCGAGCAGTTCGTCGCGGCGCTCGGCATCACCCGAGTGTCCGCGAGCGTCATCGTCATCGATCTCGATCACTTCAAGCGTATCAACGATGAACGCGGCCATGATGTGGGCGATCGGGTGCTGCACACGTTGGGCGAGATCCTGAGCGCCGGCACACGCAACACCGATGCCGTGGGCCGCTGGGGTGGCGAGGAGTTCGTGCTGGTCTGTCCGGGCACCAGCCTGGCAAACGCCGCAGATTACGCTGAGAAGCTGCGGCACAGGATCATGGAGACGAACTTCATCCCGGAAGATCCGCTTCCCATCAGGGCAAGCTTTGGCGTCGCGACTTCGAGGGAGGGTCAGGGTTTCGAAGATGCGTTCCGGCAGGCGGACCAGGCGCTCTATCGGGCCAAGAGTCGCGGTCGCAATTGCGTCGTCGTCGCGAACGAAGAGCAGATGCACAGGGTTACCGGCGCGAGCAAAGGCACTTGGGCGCTGCTCAGCGGGCGCTTCAAGATGCACAAGTAGCGCGGGCTACCGGCGGACAACGCAAAGGAGCCAGATCTATTTTCCTTAATTGTTCGGAAGAGCACCCTCCGGTGCCGGGCCGAGGGTTCGAGAGCCCAAAGGGGACTGCACACACACACATTGCAAGCACACACGTTGGACAGCCATGAATTTGCGGCCCCGGCGCGCGCTATCGCCGGGGCCGGAAGTTACTTCAGTCACCCGCTACTTCGCCGGGGAAATGTTCTCGACCGTTGCCGTATTGCCAACCAACTCCACCGTGGTCTGTCGCAGCGGTCGCGTCTCATTCGTCAGCCAAGTTTCGAGGAGGTTCACGAGGAACGGACTTCCAGGAACGCCGCTCTCGCCGCCCGGAAGGCTCGCGTCTGTATCGAAGCCACGGCCGATGATCCGCGGACGCGCGACGAAACGCGTCGAGGGTCCAAATCGGACGATGAACGCAGCCGGGTTGTCTATCAACAGTGCGTTGTTCGACACATCGACCGAAACCAGGCCGCCGTCGACCGGAATTCCTGGAAGGTTCGATCCAAGCGGAGCAGGGAATGCACCGCTCGCCGGTGGGATGCTGAATTCGCCGCCTATCGGATGATCGAGCATCACGCGGTGGAGTCGTCCCCAACGATAGTCGTTCTGATTCGTCGAGCGCTGGAACGAATCGGCGTACTCCGCGCCCGCGAGTCGATCGAGCGCATCGGAGAGGCTGCGCAAGATCACGAGGTCGCGGCGTGTGGCGGCATCCGCAATGCCTGGCACATCGAAGAAGTTCAGGCCCGAGGCGCCGATGCCTTGTTGCACGTCGAAGCTCTCGATGAGGTTGCGCGCCGATCCAAGGAGATCGCGGAAACTCGTCGGACGCGGTAACTCATTGCGCGTCAGAGTCGCGACTAGCGTATTGCTCAAGAACTGATTGCGCCAGACGGAGTAGATCGTGGCGGCGACACTATTTCGGATCTCCTGCGCATCGGGTTCGCGCAACCGACCGGGACGATCGTTCGCATCGAAACCTTCGTGAATTCCCGTGGGCGTGGATTGATCCCACGCAGACAAGCGACCGACAGCCTCGACAACACGCGGATCCGACGCCACCTGTGCGAGCGCTGCATGCGCGCCCGGTTTGCTCGCATTCGCAAACGCATTGAGAATCGAAGGCGTAAAGAAGCGCGCCTCATTCATGATCGTGTCGGCCTGGATGTCCTTCATGTCATCGGTCGACAGACGGCCTTTGCTTTTGACTTTCGCTTCCAACAGTTCGTCGATGCGCCCGGCACGAACGCCAAGGTCGAAGAACGATCCACCCAGATAGAAGATGCCGCCGCCGGGCCGGATCTGATTGAACGCATCGTTGTCGCGAGTCGCACCCGTCGGATCGTTGTTGGAGGTGACGATGAAGCCGCGAGGCGGATTCACGAGCCGCGGCAGCTCCGCCGTCGGCACGATCTCGTAGGGACTCGAACGCGTTCGGTCCACGCTCGTCGCTTTCACCCATTCATTCCCGCCTTGTCCATTGCGAACAAGCGACGGTGGAGCGCCGACCACTGCACCCGCCTGGAGATCTTCGCGGATCGGTACCTCGGCGGCGAGGAAGTACGCGATGTTGCCGCTCGTATCGACGTACACGAAGTTCTGTGCGCCGACGTCGAAGTTCTGCAGCGCTCGTTCGAACTCGCGTATGTTGCGCGCGCGATTCAGGCCGCGAAACGTATCTAGCTCGCGTGATCCGCTGAAGCCGCCCCATTGCACGCTCAATGCGGCGCCGGTCGCGAGATTGCGGTTGACGATCGGCCCATCGTTGCGTCTGGGAACGATCAACACATCCGTTGGAATCGCTGGATCGCTCACCGTCGTGAGGTTGTCGTTCACGCCATCGCCGCGCGTGTTCACGCGAAACGTCTGCGGTATCGAAATGACGTGCTCGAGAGTGCCTTGATACATCGTGCTGAGGCCGCTCGGCGAACTGGGGTCCGACACGAGTTGCTCGGCGAACGCATCGATGGCGTCGAGCTGCGTGGAGGTGGCCGTCCAGGCGACACGCTCGTTGTTCCCGAGAATGACGTACGGCGCACCAGCGAAACTGACACCGATGACATTGATATTCGCGGCCGATGCTTCCAGATGAATCTGGTACCACGTGGCCGGCGCGACGAGCGGCAAGTGCGGATCGCCCGCAAGCATCGGTTGACCCGACACGCTGAGTCGTCCAGACACCGCCCACGCATTGCTGCCGCGATCGCCGTGCCGCTCCTCGCCGAGAGGCGTCTGACGCAGGCGTTCCATGAAATCCTTGGCTAACTGCAAAGTTGACGAGTCGAGGTGCCGCAGGTCGACCGCCGCAGCCTCGTCGCCGAATCGTCGCGGTGGCTTGCGTGATGGCCTTCGCTGCAAAGCATCTGGAACGGTCGCCGCCGGATCGAATGGTTCGGTGCGATGCGTGTCGCCAACGTACAGCGCAGTCCCGTCGAATCCCAGACGAGCGCCCGCGGCCTGATATGCCGCCAATCTCAGCGTTCGATCGATGTCATCGAAGCCGGACAGTGAGAAGGTGATGGATTGGATGATGGCCACCGAATCCACCTCGGTCCACGGACGAAAGCGCGTGAGCTCGAGTGCGTCGTACTCGGGCGGCAGCGCATGCGTGCTGGCATAGGCATTGACGCCAGCAGCGTACGCCGTCAGTGCCGCGCGCGTTTCGCGCGACGCCATCGCGAGCGAACGCTCGGCCGCACGGCGAATGCCGATTGTGCGAATCATCACATCGCTCGAGAGCGTCGTGTTGTTCGTGCCCGCGCCGAGCAACTCTGCGAGCGTGCCATCGCCACGACGACGATTGACATCCATCTGAAACAGTCGATCGCGTGCATGCACGTAGCCCTGGAGGTACGCCATGTCCGTTTCCGACTTAGCGAAGATGTGCGGGATGCCGTCGGTGTCGGTCACGATCCGCGCGGGCGAGCGAACAGCGAGTTGCTGTGTCGAGTTCTGTGCCGAGTTGTCGGCAAGAGCGTGAGGAATAGGAAGGAGCAGGGGAAGAACGAGGTAACGTAGACAACGCATGACGACTCCGTGTGATACGTGAGGGATGTTGCGGAGCAGTGCCGATGCCTGACTCCGATGAACTTCCTACGGACGCGAAGCGCGAGCGGATGCGTTATGGGACTAATTTATTCTTATTGAATCTATTCTTATTGTATTGCCACACGCTGGACGGGCATCGGTGATAAGACGACGCAGCTATGTCTCTAAGAAAGTTGACCTGTCCAAGCGAGGGGCCTGCCTTCTAGATGAGCACGTCATCGAAACGCTGGACGTTGCGCTCGAAGTCTCACGATCTTCCGGACTAGAGCGGCATTCCCGATCCATGTCAGTCTCGATCACTATCACTACCGGCTACTGCTATGGAAGCTCGAGCCCGCGCGCGACTATCCACGTCAGCACGGCGGCTAAGATACCGCCGATGATTGCGCGGGCGGCGGAGGCGAATTGAATCGGCGTTTCCGGCTGCTGCGCGCAGGCGCGACGGCCGTGCATCATCGCGCCGATGAGATTTTGTTTCTTGAAGATGACGTAGAAGAGTACCGCCCCGATGTGCAGCCCGATGGTCCACACGAGCACATCGAATAGCGTGTCATGCCACTCTGCGCACGCACGGCCCGCTTCGAAGCTCACGTAATGTGATAACGGGCCGGATTCGATGCCATCGACATCGACGGCGAACAACCCGAGCGTAATCTGGGTCAGCAGCAGCACTAAAAGTGCGATCACGCTCAGTGCGCCAAGCGGATTGTGACCCGTCGATGCTGCTGATCCGCTGCGCAGATATCCTAGGATGGCACGCGGTCCTTTCACGAAGTCGGTGAACCGCGCGCTCGAGCTCCCGGCGAAACCCCAATAGAGTCTGAAGAGCACTAGTCCCAGGAGGAGGTAACCGCTGTAGCGGTGAAACTCGAGGTTGCCGCTTTCGGCGGTCCACCAAGATGTGGGGATCAACACCGCCAACAGCCAGTGAACGACGCGCGTCGGAACATCCCAGATCCGTACGCGCGCCACGCTCGGCGCTATATTCTCTGTCATGGCTCAATCTTCAGGCGAGCGGAACGTGTCGTGACAGTTCTTGCACGAGGCGCCAACCTCCTTGAACGCGCTTCGGACCGCGTTGACCTCCTTGGTCTTCACTGCTGTCAACAACGTCGGCGCGCGATCCGAGAACATCTTTTGTGCTGCCTCGAACTCCGCGGGCTTCGTCCAAATTTCTGCTAGCGCACGCGTTTTGCCGGCTTCAGGACCGCTGCCTTTGGGAAACCACTGGCCCTGATCGATGGACGCGTTCACGACGTGCTGAGCCGACTTCTCGAGCGCAGCGAAGTCCGGGTTGGAAGATCGAGACAGATCGCGAACCGCTTTGAACTGTTCGCCCAGCTCATGATAGTGATCGTGACGCGCCTTCTGCACTTCGGCGGGCGCGGTAGGCGCGTCCGCATACAAAGCTGTGAACGACAGCGTGGTCATGATCGCAATCGCCGAACGAGCCTTCCTGGAAAACCTGACGTGCATTTATGGGTACCTCAACGTAAAAGAATCACAAAAGTGGTCGACGAGGCGCGCCAAACCTGCCGCTCGCTCGCATGTGACGAAGCAGGCGAGGGCGCTAGCCGTGTCTTTCGAGATAACGAGTCGAATAATAGTGCACGAATTGCGGGGTTGGGTGCGCATCTGCTGCTCAGAACTAGTTCGTACACCGAACTTAACAGTGGACTATTCGACTCATCGAGTGCTCCGCGTTATTGTCTGACAAAACCCGCTGTGCGCTGCTGGGTGATCGTTGGTACGACGGAGAAAAGCGTATTGCCTCGATGTAATATGAATCGAAGCTTGTCAGATACACAAAGTCGTATGACCAGAGTTAGCGCCCTTTCACATCCGGCTTTGACGCTGGCTCTTTCATGACCATGCCGCACCGTTCACGTATTCGCGCACTCGCCTTTATGGCTGCGTTGCTGGTGTGCGGCGCTGCGTCCGCCGACGACGCGCTGACGGAACGCTCGATCCAATTCTTCGACGAGTACTGTGGTGAGTGTCATTACGAAGATGCGAACGGTGGTCTGGACCTGAGTCTGCTGACATTCGACCCCGACAACCGAGATAACCTCGCCACCTGGGTGAGGCTATACGATCGGGTGACGTCCGGCGAAATGCCGCCGAAGAAGAAAGAGAAACGTCCCGCGGGGACGGAGCTCGCAACGTTTACCCAAACCGTTTCTTCCCATGTCAGCGCATTCGAGAAGGAGCTCACGGCCCGGGAGGGCCGCACGGTTCAGCGACGGCTAAACAGTTACGAGTACGAGAACGCGCTCCGCGATCTGCTGAACGTTCCTTGGGCACAAGTCAAAGACAAGTTGCCGCTCGACGGCGAAGCGTATCGCTTCAATAAGAGCGGCGAGGCGCTCGACATCTCCTACGTGCAGATGGAACGCTATCTGACCGCAGCGGACTATGCGATGCGTCAGGCGATGTCGGCCGCATTCGAACGACCGAAAGAATCGGTGTTGAAGATTTACGCGCGCGACGCTGTTGGGCAGCAGCGCTATCAGCCACGAGAGAATGGGACGCTGCCGGACCGGCTGATGTTTCCCGTGCTCGATTCTCGCGCGCAGCCTGACGTGCGCGCGGGACGTGTGCCCAACACCAGCCCGCGGACGCGCGAGCGCGAGGCGGTGGGTAAGGTCTCCAGCATCTTCAGCGATGCCGGGTTTTATGGTTGGGGATACAACGCCCCCGTTGCAGGAACTTACCGTATCCGACTGAAGGGTTACTCGATCTGGGTAAGCGGCGGCGGAATCGGTCGCTGGTTTTACGAAGGTCAGGGTGAGCAGAAGGCGCCGGTCTATTGGTTGCCTGTATGGCATCGACCCAACGCCGATGAGATTTGGCCCGGTCGCGATAACGAGCCCATGGGCATCTATGCTCAGAGCACAGGTCAAACGCGGCCCGTCGGTGTCATGGACTTCACGCCGAAGTCATCCGTGGGTGAGATTGAGGTGCAACTCGCAGGCGGCGAAGGCATTCGCACTGACGGCATGCGTCTCTTCCGCACCCGCGTCAACGGCACCGATGAGCAATACGTCAATCCGCTCGCGACCGAGGACGGCATGCCAGGCTACGCTGTGCAATGGCTGGAAGTGATTGGGCCATTGGAGGATGCGCGTGCCACGAAAGGCTATGAGCTGCTGTTCGGCAACTTGCCGATGCGGCGGCTAAGTGTGGGCGAGAAGGGCGGTGTGCCGATCGAGACTGTGGCGCCTTACAGCAATCCGCCATTGGGCGGTCCACCGGCCGGTGCGCCATTTGTTTTTCCACGCAGCCCCATCAACAGCGTGACGGTCGAAGTAGTCTCGAATTCCGCGCAGCGCGACGCCGAGAAGCTGCTGCGCAATTTCATCCAGAAGGCGTACCGGCGACCCATCGAAGCAGCGGACGTGCAACCGTTCCTCGAATTGTTCAATCGCGAGTTCGGGTTCGG
>JAICPY010000080.1 GCA_025929585.1 Steroidobacter sp. | reverse complement strand
GTAAATCGTGAACCTCGCGCTACTCACCGCGCTGTTGGGGTCGGTTCCGAGTACCAGCTCGGCGAGGTACTTGAACGCTTCGAGTTGTTCGAGATACTCCCGCGTCTTCGATTCGCCTACGTTACTGAAGATGACGAAATGGCTGGTCTCCGCTTGGATCCAGCTATCTGCAAGCGCGAGTTGCGCTTGCGCAAGAAAAGCAAACAAGAAACCCGCGAGCGCCCGGAGCGCGTTCCCGCGCTGCCCTCCGTACGCTCGTAGCATCTTCGATCGCCCCATACTCCGTCCTTCTATGTGGACTTACGAGATCGTAGGATCGTAGCAGTTTTTCTCTCTGGGTCTTCGCCAACCCAGCTCGCGTTGTGGATGACAGCCTATTTGCTCACGCGCTCGCTAGTTTCAATCCGATGATGCCTGCAATGATCAATCCCACACTGATCAGCCGTCCGGCATTTGCAGGCTCGCCGAGCAGAGTGATGCCGAGTATCACTGTGCCGACGGCTCCGACGCCGACCCACACTGCGTATGCAGTTCCGACCGGAAGTGATTTCATCGCAAGACCCAGCAAGCCAAGGCTTGCCATCATCGCAACGACCGTGCCGACGGTTGGCCAAAAGCGCGTGAATCCTTCTGTGTATTTCAAACCGATTGCCCATGCCACTTCGAGCAGGCCGGCAAGCACCAGCAGAATCCAGGCCATGACTTCACCTCCGAGCGAAAGATGTTCGCCTCGCGTCGAATAACACAGCGGCTATTTCGCCGAATGCCCCTTTGCTCTGGGCCTCGCGGTTTCGATCGATGCCTTCAGCGCTGCGGCAACCGCCAGAGTGGCGGGATCCGAATGATTGGACCCGGGCCAGAGAATACCGAACTCCATTTGTCTGGTTTTGCCGGCGAGAGGAATCGCACGCAAACTCGGCATCTGTCGACCGCGCAGTACGATCGCTGGCAACAGCGTCGGCACGTTGGCATGTAGAACACTCGAGAGCACCGCATCGATGCTATCGATTTCGAAGATCACACGCGGATGCACCTTGCCTTGCAGCAAGACCACATCGGCAGCACGTCGCATATCGAAGCTATCCGGCAGCAACACCAACCGCTCGCCCTCCAGCTCGCTCAATTGCACCGATTTGCGATCCGCGAATTTATGAGGAGCGGAAACGATCAGCGAGAACGGCTGTGCCACGAGACGCTCGTATCGGATGCTCGGCGACTTGCGAGTCATGAGACCAAATCCCAAATCGAGCCTTCCCGCTTCGATTTCAGTCTCGACACCGCTGGAAGCCAATTCCTGAACCCCGATCGTGAGGCCCGGATGCGTATTCGCTATCTCTCCGAGGAGCGGCGGGATCCACGCAAAATGCAGCGCCGGAATCACACCGACGTCGACTCGGCCGCTGAGAAGGCCTGCGATGTCGCTCACCGAATTGCAGGCATCGTCCAGCTTGCGCAGCACGATTTCGGCACTCTTGCGGAACGCTGCGCCCGCCTGGGTCAAGAAAACACGCTTGCCTACCCGCCGAAACAATGGCGTACGCAGCGCACGCTCCAGCTGGGTGATTTGCTGCGAGATACTGGGTTGCGAGATTTGCAGGCGCTCGGCTGCACGCGTGAAATTCTCGGTTTCCGCGACCGCCAGGAAATATCGCAAATGACGGATTTCGATCGACTCACTCATTCCAGGACACCGGCGACCAAGGCGAGATAGGCGATTCCCTCCAGGGGCTTAGCTGGATCCCTGCATGCCAGGCCGCCTGATCCGGGTCGCGATAGCTGGAATCTATCGCCCTCCATCACAGTTCGCGGCGCCTTACATTGACTAATAGGTCCGGCCTTCTCCATCATAGGTGTCTTCTATATACCACGCACCGCCTATTTTTCGCAGGCGCCAAGAGCAACACGATTTTCCGGTACCTTACGTGGCCTATTCCTTGACGCGCAGACAGGTCTTGCAAAGCCTCATGGCGGCTGCCGTGCCGCTAGGCTTGGCTTCCTGTTCCGCTGACAAGGGTGCCGAGAATTCGCTCGTGATCGGCGGGTTGCCCGTCACGTGCAATTTGACTCTGCCGATCGCGTGTGTCGCGAAAGCGACGAGCAACGCGGCCTTACCTGCCGGATCTCCAGCCTTTGATTTTCAGTACAACAAGTACAATGGTTGGCCTGAAATCAAAGAATCTTTGATGGCGGGTCGCATTTCGGCGGGCTACATGCTCGCACCTTTGGTGATGGACCTGGCGGACAAAAAGATTCCGCTGAAGATCGTTTCACTTGGGCATCGCTCGGGTGCTGTGATCATGGTGCGCACCGAATCTCCATATCAGCATTTCCAGCAGCTCGCCGGCAAGCGCATCGCAATTCCGAGCCGCTTTGCTGTGGACTTCCTATTCTTAAGGAAAATGCTCGCGCGCGAGAACATGACACCCGATGACATCGAGATCCTCGAGATGCCTCCGCCCGACATGCCTGCAGCGCTATACGCGAACGCCGTCGACGCCTACTGCACGGGTGAGCCGTTCGGTGCGGCGGCAGAAAAGGCCGGTTACGCAAGACCGTTGCGCATGACGCGCGATGAGTGGCCCAAATACATTTGCTGTGTGCTGACCGTTCGCGAAGAGCTCATCGAATCACGACCCGAAATGGTTCAAGAATTGGTAAACCAGATCTTAGGCGCGGGTCAGTGGCTGGATGCGAAGCCCGACAACCGCGACAAAGCAGCGCACATCGCCGCAGGGCGAGAGTTCTTCAATCAGGATCCGAGCATCATCAATTACGTCATGGACAATCCCAGCGATCGCGTGACCTACGGCGACTTGCGAATGATTCGCGAGGAGTTCGAGGATTTGATGCAGCTATCGATACAAGCGGGGACGATCAAGCATCCGATAGCGTATGAAACGTATGTCGATGAGCGCTTCGCGCGCGCCGCCACACCGTCGGCGATTCCATTGTGAGCGAGCCGTCATGAGCGACACTCGCATTTTCGGTTTCGCTCTCTTGTTCGTTGCATCTCTTTGCAACGCCGCTGCGCCGAAGCTCATTGCCGGGGTTTTCGATCCGCCAAGACAAGCGCCCGAGTTCGACCTGGACGGCTCGGATGGCTCGAAGCTCAGCCTTGCCGATCATCGAGGAAAGATTGTGATCTTGGGATTCGGCTTCACATCCTGTCCGGATGTTTGCCCGACCACGCTCGCGGTATTGGCGCAGGCACGCAAGAAGCTCGGCGCGGACGCAAAGCACCTCCAGGTGATCTACATCACCGTCGATCCGCAAACCGATAACGCCGCGCAGATGCGCAAGTACCTTGCGACCTTCGACAAGACGTTCATCGGCGGCACCGGCGCGGAATCGCAACTGAATGCCGTTCGCAAAGAATACGGAATCATTGCGGAGAAGAAGACCTACGGCTCTAACTATACGTACGCACACTCTTCTTACACATACCTAATCGACGGAGAAGGGAAATTGCGAGCGTTGATGCCTTATGGGCACAAGGCAGACGACTACGTTCACGATGTAAAAGCGTTGCTCGCAGAGTGACGATGTCTAATGAGGAAGATCAGAAGCGGAGCATCGCTGCCGAAGAATCGATCGAGCAGCCTGGCCTTGTCTTGCGCGCGGGTGAAACGGGTCGTTACGGGTGGCTGTCTTGGATCGCAATTGCATTGGCAATGCTCGTGATCCTGCTTGTTGCCGGTGCCGCGTTTACGCCGATCGAGCCGGCGTCGCGAGAAGAAATTTTCGAGATCCCGAAGGGGACTTGGGCTAACCGCATGGCGGGCAACGAGGTAGAGATCCTGCCCGATGAGATTCGATTGACCTTGGGACTCAACGACGTTCTGGTGCTCAAGAATTTGGATGACGTTCCGCAGATATTCGGTCCGACGTTGATGATGCCCGGTCAAAGTTTTCGACTGCCTTTCACGATGGCTTCGAGCTATCAGTTCGCCTGCACTGCGCACGCAAGCGGACAGATGACGATTACGGTCGATCCCTTTCCCGATACGCCGTGGTCCCGCTTGCGATGGCGTGTATTGCAATTGACGGGTAAGAGGTCTGCGCAAACGCAAGATTCTGGAGCGGATGCGGACACTGCCGAATTTTTGCCGAGTCTTTGAACGAGTCAAGAAATCGAATTCGAACGACGCATGAGTAAACTCAAACAAACCCTTCCCGCACTCGCAGTCATTGCGGTGCTGCTGGCCGCGTGGTGGGGCACCGTAGCCGCAACGCGCAGCGTGATCTTTCCCACACCCTGGCAAGTCGTGACCGGGACGATCGAGCTCGTGAAGGACGGCACGCTCTGGGGTCACATCGGTTCGTCTTTGATGCGAGTCGGTTTGGGTTTCGGCCTTGCGGTGATACTCGCGGTGCCGCTCGGATTGTGGATGGGCTGGGTCAAGGGCGCATACGTGACGCTCAACCCATTGTTTCAGATTCTGCGTCCGATCTCGCCGATCGCCTGGATTCCAATTGCGATCCTTTGGTTCGGCGTGGGCAATGCCTCGCCGATCTTCTTGATCTTCATCTCCTCGGTGTTCCCAATGATCGTGCAAACGATCGTCGGTGTGCACACGATCGAACGCCGCTACTTGCGCGCCGCGGAGAACTTCGGCGTCTCGCGCTACACGTTGTTCAGACAGGTCGTCATTCCTGCGGTGCTGCCACAGGTACTAGTCGGCATGCGCATCGGTCTGGGCGTCGCATGGCTGGTGGTCGTGGCTGCCGAAATGATCGCGCTTAGAAGTGGACTCGGTTATCTGATCATGGACTCGCGCAATGCCGGCAATCGCTACGACCTCGTCATCGCCGGAATGATCATCATCGGTTTGATCGGTTTGATGCTGGACGGCGGCATGCGTGTACTCGAAAGTCACAAACTCGTACGGTGGCGCTATGCGCACTAAGATCGAAATCAAGAACATCAAGAAAAGCTTTGCCTCCGACCAAGGTCTGCTTCCCGTCGTAGAAGGCATCGACTTCAGTGTCGGCGATGGCGAATTCGTCGCAATCGTCGGACCTTCAGGCTGCGGCAAGTCTACTTTGATGAACATCGTCGCCGGCTTCGTTCAACCCGACGAAGGCGCGGTATTGATCGATGGAACCGCGCGAACCAAGCCGAACTCCAAAGGCATCCTGATTTCGCAGCATGGCTCGGTGTTCCCGTGGCTAACCGTCCAAGAGAACCTGATGTTCGGCCTGAACGGTCATGCTCAGTTGGACAAATCCGGGCTTGCTGATCACTACGCGGCCATCGTCGGCCTGAAAGGATTCGAGCAGAGTTATCCGCACGAGTTGTCCGGGGGCATGCTCAAGCGCGCCGAGATCGCTCGCGCTCTAGTCGTCAAACCAGACATTCTGTACATGGACGAGCCGTTCTCTGCGCTCGATGCGCTGATGAGCTTGCGCATTCGCAACGAGGTGCTGCGAATCCTCGCTGAAGAGCGACATACCGTCATGCTGATCACGCACGATGTCGAAGAGGCGATTCACATGGCTGACCGCATTCTTGTCCTCTCGCCTCGCCCTACTCGAATCCAAGCGTCATTCGACGTCCGGATTCCGCATCCTCGAAAACTCACCAGTCCTGAAGCGCAAGAACTGCGTGCAGCGGTGCTGCGAGAATTGGGAGTGGAGGAGTGAGGATCGGTTGGCGGTTGACGGTTGACGGTTGGCAGTTGACAGCTAGAAGTGCAGAGTAAAGTCTTACAAGACTGCCACCTCATTACCTTATCTAGCAGAGACGCAGCAAACGCAATCAGAATAGATTGCTCCTCTTCCCTGAGAATAGAATTTCCTTCCCCTGCTTGCGGGGGAAGGCCAGGATGGTGGCTTCTTCAGATGCGACGCTAGCGTGCGCGCCCCTTCCCTGCCTGCCCCCGAAACGGCATTGCTGTCCAGAACAGTTTCTGGTGCATTCCTTTTATCCTCGTCATCCTTGCGAAGAGCCTGCCCTTGACTGGATCGAGGGCGAGGGTCTATCCGAAAAAGCTGGGGAGAAGATGGATCCTCGCATTCGCAAGGAAGACGGAAATAGGTATCCATTCTTGACGATCCGACACATTCAGAAATGCTGATAGCTCGCGATCGCTCTGAATGTCGTCACAGCAAACAACAACACGGTGACGGCATCTGCAAGCAAGGCGAAGAGAGCTGCTGCTTGGGGGTACAAGGCGCCTTCCATGCCGTGAGCGCGTTCATAGCGCTTCACCGACGCGCGTACGAGAAACGCGAGCACTTGAAGAGCCACACCGATCCCGAAAGCGACTAGCATGCCCCGAACAGGCGATTCTTCTTCCGCTGGCAATGTTCGTGCGAACAGCCAAGAGAACCCGGCCACACCGTAAGTAATCAGGATCCCCCGAACCGCGCTCGACATTCGCAGTGAGCGTTCGTTCACGACACACTTCCATTGCCACTGTTCTCTCGCTCGTTGAGCGCACGTTGCAGTAAGCGATTCGCGGCGGCGGGATCGAAACCGAGTTGAACAGCCTTGGTCATTTCGCGCTTCGCGGTATTGGAGTCACCGCGGCTCGCGGCGATGACGGACAGATTTACGTAAGGCACGGGATAGAGCGGATCGTGTTGGAGAGCGGCGCGCAACCATACGACCGCGCGGTCGAAATCCTTCTGCTTCACGAGATCCTGCGCGATGTAGTTGCGCGTGACCGCCACACCATCGAAGCTATAGATATTGGGATACAACACCACCGCGGCTCGTGACCAGCGCGCGCGAAGCGCCTTCTTCTCGAAGCGTTCGTAACGCTCTTGTGCCTTTTGATAGTTCTTCTTCTTCGAGTGGCGCCGCGCAATCAGCAGATCTCTTCCCCAGATGACCGCGCCGATCACGAACAGCACAAGTGCACCGAGCAGCACGAGGCTCGCGATCCCCGGCAGGCGCGTGAGGAACAAGTACACCGCGACGAGTACCGTCATGATGGTGAATAGGTATCGCTGCGGCCGCTTCATACTGCTTCGAACTCGGCAGTATCCGAAATGCCCTCGATCGGAGCTCTCGAGGATGAAAGATAGAGAGAGCGGCTCAGTGCCACTGCTATGTCGCGATCGAGATAGGGAATCCGAATCGTGTCCGAACGCGATCCCGCTCCGGCTGTATCGACCGCGACGGAAGCCATGCGATGTCGGCGATCGAAAGGCGATTCCTCTACCAGCGAGGCTTGCACTCGATTACGCGGAACGATGACTAACTTCCTCGTGAGCCAGCCCGACCGAAAGATCAACGCATCAGGCTGCAACGCCCAACGCGTGTAGCGTACGTACATCGATGCATACCAGATCGACAACGGTGCGCCGACGAGGAGTATCAGCAGAGGCGAATACGCTCGGAATACCAACGCAAGGATTCCAGATCCGATCAACCACCAGGCGACACTCTTAGCGAAGATGCGTCGCCGCGCACCTTCCGCAAGCGGCTGCCACTGCGGGTGTGTTCGAACATCGGTATCCGGCAGTGCTCTCGCGGTGAGGTCCACCGATTGCTCTAGCCGCACCAGGGGAGCGAGCCATCGAGTTCGATGGCCATCGGATTCGCCGCCCTGCTCCGCCGTACCACCACCGCCTGCGAGATCGACGCGTAAGGACACTCTGCCGAACAGACGATGCAGCATCGTTTCGGTTTGATGGACCGCTTGGATTCGAGCTAATCGCAACGTCAGAGAGACACGAGTCAGCAATCCGTAGCGAACGCGGAAATCCGTCGCAATCTGTGTCAGCTTGAAGTCGTACAAGGTGACAAGCGCTAAAGCGACGGAAAACAGCCGCACGACGATGAGAACGGCAATCAGCGAACCGAGCGCTAACGCCGCCTGCAGCAGCAGTCCACGAGCAATCAACGCATCCATCTGTACAGGAGCGAAGCGTTCCTCGATGCTATCGATCCACGCCGCCATGAACCCCGCCTCGTAGAGCAGACCGAAGAGTCCGGCAACGACGACCATGCCGCGGTTATCGATCAACCCGAACCGCACAATCTCGGCCGGCGGCAAATGCAGCAGGGTTTCCTCAGTTGCCTCTTCGATAACCCGATCGCTCCGTTCTTCTCGGGCCGCGAAGACGGTTTGACGCAATGCTGTGGCTGACTCCATCGACAGCACTTGAATCAGTGCTTCGGGTTTCCCACCCGTGGATGTTTCGACGCGAACTTCGGCGACGCGGAGTAAGCGATGCAACACGTTTCTTTGCGTATCGATGTTCTCGATGCGTGAATAGTCGATCTGCCGAACGTTCTTGAACAGCACACCTTCACGAATCACTAGCCCGCCCGGACCGAATCCGTAACGATAGAAGTACTGTTTCCATAGAGCCGCGCCAATCATTGGCACGATCATGAAACCGAGCCAGCTGGGCATGCCATCCTTCGATCCGAACAGCGCCGCGGCAAGCAATGGAAGCAAGAACTGGCGGATGAAGGTCACGACCCCGAAAAGCCACGACATCGGATGCAAACGAAGCTGAGGTTGGAACTCGTCAGCCACGGGGCGCGACTCGATTCAGCAGAGCATCACGCAGGGCCAAAGCGTCGGCATGCTGCAGACCTTCGACCTCGATCTTCGTATAGCGGCTTCCCGCGGTGTATAGCTTCAGAGTCGCGATGCCATATCTGCGTTGGAGCGGGCCTTGCGAAACATCCGAATGCTGAATACGCACGCGCGGCAACGAGATTTGTGTTCGCCATAGAACGCCGTACTGCACGGTGAGTCCAGATTCATCGACGGCGTATTGCAGCCGGGCATAGCGCGCGGGCGCCCAGAACCAGGCGATCGCTAACCCCGCACTTGCGACCACTATCGCTGCCAGTACCGCCGCGACCGGCGACAGTGGTGCAAGTGGGATCGCACTGCCGATTGCTGCTATCGTGGCGAGGAGCACGCCCTCCCAACGCCAAACACTGATGGTCGCCGGATCGACGTTCTTTAGCGGAGTATGCGAGAAATCCACGTCAGTCATCGGTTGATTGTACAGATCGGGACGGTGGAGGCGGGTCGTGATTAGCGGTGGGTTGGCGGGTAGCCGAGGTAGTGAGCGCGTGCGCCGGCCAATCTAGATTCGACGACCCGCGAGTCGGTAGTCACGGTTCACTCCAGAAGAAGCGGTATTCGCGTCATGCCGGCATCAAGGGCCGTTGAGATGAGTGACAACATGGCGATCACTTCGGAGGATCGAATCGAGGCGCTCGATATCACTCGCGGCATCGCTGTGCTCGGCATCCTTTCGATGAACGTAGTGGGTCTCGGGTTACCGTATGCATACGAAGACCCTACGAATGCCGGCGGCGCGCAAGGCGCAGATTTGGCTGTATGGCGCATCAATGCACTGTTGTTCGAAGGAACGATGCGCGGTTTGTTCACGATCCTGTTCGGCGCGAGCGCATTGCTGTTCCTCGATCGCGCCGCGAGACGAACTGCGACACGACCTACCCTGCTCTACTACCGGCGAATGATTTGGCTCATGGTCTTCGGCCTCATCAACGGTTACGTGCTGCTTTGGGACGGCGACATTCTTTTCTATTACGGAGCGGTGGGGCTACTGCTATTCGCCTTCAGGAATCTCAGCGCGAATAAGTTGCTAACTGCTGCGGTGCTGGTTGGTTTGTTGCAGCTCTCCGTCACGAGTTTTGAATATTTGAGTTTCGGACAGTTGAGCGCCGAGGCGCAAGCTGCTCGAAGCATCGACATGCAAGGCTTTGTCCTGAATGAATGGCAGCGTGAGGCGCTACGCGCGTATGAAGACGAGCGTCAGGATTTCAAACCGATGCAGCCGCAACTCGATGCGGCGGTCGATGCAATTCGATCGAGCTACCAGGAAGCATTCGAGTACATGCGCGGACGCACGTTCTACGTGCAGACGACCTATTTCCTCCGGCACGGCATCGGCGACGTATTGTCGATGATGTTATTAGGCATGGCGCTTTTGAAACTCGGCATCCTTACCGGAGAGGCCTCGCCTCGCCTCTACCGCTCATTCATGTTGATCGGCTACGCCGTTGGCCTGCCGATCAATCTCTACGAAATCGTACATCTTGAAGCCAGTGGCTTCAGCGTCGAAGCCATGATGGCTTCGTATTTGACCTACGACATGGGTCGCTTCGCGATGACCATCGGGCATCTTGGAAGCATCTTACTGTTCTGCCGTTCGAATGCATTCAAACAAGTGAAGAGCGTTTTAGCAGCCGTCGGCAGAATGGCGCTAACAAACTACTTGAGCCAAAGCATCATTTGCCTATTCATATTCACCGGCGCAGGACTGGCACTGTACGGCCAACTCCAACGCCACGAGCTCTATTACATCGTGCTTGGCATCTGGCTGCTCCAACTAACGTGGAGCCCGCTCTGGCTACGCCACTTCAAACAGGGTCCAACGGAGTGGGTGTGGCGGCGATTGACGTATGGCGCGGAGAAGGTGATGAAGTGATGAGGTGATAAGGTGATGACGTCAGAACTGAGGGGTAAGCAGGTCGGCGGGTAATGCTTTGACCTCGCCTCTCTGTCGTTATCACCTTATCACTTACCCCTGCGCTATCTTCCTCACCATTTCCATCGTATCCGCCTGGTCTGCCGATTTGTCTGGACGGTAGCGCTTCACTCTCGCAAGACGTAACGCGAGGCCGCCCGCGTATCGTGGGCTTGTTTGCAAATCGCTGAAGGCAATCTCGACCACGAGCTCGGGCTTCACGTAAACGGTCATCGGATCGCGATCGATCTCGCGCGCTAGCAGCTCCTTGGTTTGCCACTCGAGCATTTCGTCTGTCAGGCCTTTGAACGTTTTGCCCAACATCACGTATTGGCGTGTCGCTTGATCGAGTGCTCCTAGATGGAGGTTCGAGAGTTTGCCGGTGCGCCTACCATGGCCCCATTCCGCGGCTAGCACTACGAGGTCCAGCGTATGTGCGCGCTTGATCTTGAGCCAACTCGCGCCGCGATTGCCGGCCTCGTAGGGTGCATCTAAAGCCTTGGCCATCAAGCCTTCATGGCCGCTGGCCAGAGCGGCTTCGTAGAACGCTTGGGCTTCATCGACCGAGCTCGTGATCAGGCGAGGCATCTGCATCGACGGCGGCACTATGGCGGACAGAGTTTCGACTCGGTCCTTCGTCGGACGCGCAGCGTAGGTTTCGCCATCCAGCAGCAGACAATCGAAGAAGAACGCCTGGATAGGTTGCTCCGCCTGCATTTGGGCGACATTCAGCTTGCGGCCGAACCGTCGCATGGTCGTTTGAAAGGTATGCGGACGGCCGCTCGCGGAGAACGAAATTGCTTCGCCATCGAGGATGATCTCGCGTACTTGCAACTCTCTGACAGCAGCTTCGATCTCGGGCACCGCTGCAGTGACGTCGTTCAGGCTGCGCGTGAAGATGCGAACAGTATCGGTCGACTTATGCACTTGAATGCGTGCGCCATCCATCTTCCACTCGAAAAGCGCTGTACCCAGACATTCGATGGCTTCAGCGACATCCGCTGCTGTTTGAGCAAGCATCGGCGCGACAGGCACCATCAACTCCAGACCAAAGCGCAGCAGACCCTCACGTCCTTCGGCGATAGCGGCTTGAGCGAGCGTTCCGAGACTGTTCGCGTACATCGCCGCGCGGCGAATCTCCGCGGCTGGAATCTCGGCGGCGAGTGCGATGGCATCCAACATTACGCCGGCCAGAGCGCCTTGCCGTAATTCGCCGGTAAGCAACCGAAACAAGAATTCACGTTCACCTTCGCTCGCCAACGCGAATGTTTCAGACAACACCTTCAGTCTCTTCGCGGCTGAACCGGTGCCGCGAATCGAGGCGAAATCGCTCAGGCGCCGATCCAAATCCAGAATGCTCAAGCCGGCAGTGTTCGCCGGCGGTTCGGCAGAAGCCGCATGCAAGCTCGCAAACGGAATGCCTATTTTTCCCTGGGGAAGATCGCCCGAGAGATAGTGGACCCCAATCGGAATCTCCACTGCTTCCAATGTTCTCAAGCAGCGCGCGAGCTCACGCATCTTTGCGTTGCGGGAGGACGCCGCGCTGACAGCACGGGAAACTTCGGCAAGCTCGGCAATGAGCGTCATTGTTTTATAGGGTGCCGGTTAGCGATCAATTGGCTTGATGTTGCGCCTGCTCAACGCGATGACAAGCGCGAGAGTTCGCCTTTGTTGACAAGTTCTGCGGTTCATCTTGACTCCCCACCAGCTCCGTCACTAGACTCGCCTGGTATTTAATAAAACAATTTTCCTTATATAGGGGAAGACGATGAGGCGATGGCGATTCAACCAGTCGTCTGCGCCGGTGCATCTCGTGCAACGCCGCCACCATCGTCTGTTCGTCCACTGAACGTTGGCTTACTAGGAGATGGACCATGAGCTGGAAAGCCGCGCGCCTGCCTGGCGCGATCGCAATCACATTGCTGTCAGGTGTTCTGTTGGCGCAGGTCGCCTCGAACAGGAACCACGAGGAACTCGTCGCTCCCGATGCCGCACCGCAAACATCTTCGCTGGACCACGTTGCATCGCACGCCGGCGCGGCTTCAACCGAACGACACAAGCAAACTAAACCTCCGAAGCGCAAGCCGGGCAAAAGCCCGTTTGTCACCCGCAAAGGATCGGATCTGTACCTGAACGGTAAACCGTTTCGCTTTGCAGGCTCGAACAACTACTACCCGATTTACAAATCGCAGCTCATGGTCGATGCGTTATTCGACAAAGCGAAGACACAGGGCTTCGATGTGATGCGCGTCTGGGGTGCGCTCGACATCGGCAACGAAGACGGTTCGAATTCCGTCGACGGTCAAGGCGCGAAGGAAGGCGTCTATTTTCAGTATTGGAATGGCAGCGAGCCTGCGTACAACGATGGTCCCAATGGCCTGGAGCGGTTGGACTATGTGGTCTACAAGGCCGGGCAGAATGGCATCAAGCTCGTCATTCCCTTCGTCAACAATTGGAATGCGTTCGGCGGCATGGACCAGTATGTTCGTTGGCGCGGTGGCCAGTACCACGATGAGTTCTACACCGATCCGCTGATTCGACAGTGGTACAAGAACTGGATCGCGCATGTACTGAATCGCGTCAACGTCTACACGGGCAAGGCCTACAAGGACGATCCCACCATCATGACGTGGGAGCTTGCAAACGAGCCGCGATGCTTGAGCGCAGGTGTTTATCCACGCTCCAGCGCGTGTACGACGCAGACGTTAATTGACTGGGCCGATGAGATGTCGACGTACATCAAGAGCATCGACAAGAATCACCTCGTTTCGGCAGGCGATGAAGGCTTCTATTGCATTCCGGGCGCCGAACACTGGACCGAGAACTGCAGTGAAGGTGTCGACACCGTCGCGTTCGCTCAGCTCGAGAACATCGACGTGATGTCGTTGCACTTATACCCCGATCATTGGGGTACGGATGCGGCTTGGGGAACTGAGTGGATTACGCGTCACATCGCCGATGCAGATCGTATTCGCAAGCCGGTGGTCCTCGGTGAGTTCGGCTGGGTAGACAAGAACACGCGCAACACGGTCTTCAAGGATTGGACAGACGCCGTATTCAAAGCAGGGGGCGACGGCGCGTTGTATTGGATCTTGTCCGACTTGCAAGACGACGGCACGCTCTATCCAGACTTCGATCAATTCACCGTGTACTGCCCAAGCCCTGTGTGCACGACGTTCACCAACTTCGCAACGATGATGGAGAAGGATAAGTGCTTGAAGTTTGCACCGGTCGCCGACGACGATCGTGTGGAAACAGCATTCGACACCATTGCAACATTGACGCCGCTGGCGAACGACATCGCTTACCTCAAAGCACAGATGGCGAGCGGCTCGATCGATTTGGATCCGACGACCAAAGGGCGCCAAACCGTCGCGACCACCAGCGCAGGCATCTTCCTCGTGAATCCTGACGACACGGTGACGTTCACACCGACACCAGGATTCGTTGGCCAGGCGACAGTGTCTTATGTGGCAAAGGACACGAAGCGCACCAGCACCAATGTCGCGAATCTGCGTGTCACCGTGCGACCTGACCCAGGCGCTGCCATCGTGATCTTCTCGTTCGAAACAGGCACGGAAGGATGGCGTTCGGTGAACAATCTCCCGGCTACATTCGCACAAAGCAGCGACTTCGCGACCGATGGCAGTTCGAGCTTGAGGGTCGATGTCGGTGCATCGGGCGATTGGTTCGGTACGAACCTGCCTGAGCCGATCGATCTTTCAGGCAAGACTCGGATCAAGGCTGATTTCCAACTGACCGGTCCCGGCCAAGGTCATGCGGTCGTGCTGCAAGTCGGGAGTGGATTCGCGTGGTGCCAGAGTGAGTTTCAGAATTCGGATGGCGATACGACCGGGGTCATCGATATCGATCTGACAGCGATGGGTTGTCGAGCTGAGCAGAACGACGTGCGCGCCATTTGGGTCTTCTTAGGCGGAAATCGCACCTATCATCTCGACGCAGTCCGCGCGGAGTGACTATTGAGGACGCCCTCGGGGGACGTTCCTCGTCTTCGAGGATGTCCCCACCGCCTCATGTTTAGGGGACACTCATCGAGGACGAGGAATGTCCCCGCTCGTACTCTCTCTGACTTCGTCACCCCGTCACCTCGTCACTTCGTCACCACGACCCCGTCACCTCGTAACTGTCACTTCGTCACTTGAACAATGCCTTCCATCGACCGAAGAACCCCTGAGTACTCCAACGTTACGGAGACGATGTTCGATGACGAGATCCTGCCGAAGAATCGGCCTGCGGTCTTGCGTGGGCTTGTCGCGCAGTGGCCGGCGGTGCAGGCGTGGCGAGAGTCTCCGGAGGCTCTGAATGCTTATCTGAAACGCTTCGATCGCGGAACGCCGATCGAAAGTCTCGCCGCCGACGCATCGACGGGCGGCCGATTCTTCTATAGCAACGACCTGCGCGGATTCAATTTTCGCAAGCAGAAGGAGTCGTTCAGCGCTTTCATGGACCGACTGCTCGCGCTGCAAGCCAACGCGGATGCACCAGCAATGTACGTGCAGTCGGCGCCTATCCCTGCGCATCTGCCAAATTGGGATCAGGACAATCGAAATCCATTGCTGGCACCGGAAATCTTTCCGCGCATCTGGATCGGCAACGCGATCACTGCGACGACACATTCGGATCTCGCAAGTAATCTCGCATGCCTGGTCGCAGGCCAGCGGCGCTTCACGTTGTTTCCGCCCGAGCAACTTCGCAACCTCTACATCGGACCACTGGAGTTCTCACCTGCCGGCCGCCCCATCAGCATGGTGGATCTCGAAAACCCGGATCTGACTCGCTATCCGAAGTTTTCGGAAGCGCTCGCAACAGCAGAAGTTGCGGAGCTCGAACCTGGCGATGCCATCTACATTCCGTACTACTGGTGGCACCATGTTCACTCACTTCAGCCAGTTAATGTGCTGATCAACTATTGGTGGAACGAGGGCGCCGCGATCGAGGAGCCCGTCTCGCCCTATGAAACGTTGATGCTCGCCCTGCTCACGATTCGCGACTTGTCTCCTTCACAGCGCGAAGTTTGGCGAACGATTTTCGAACACTACGTGTTTCTGGCCGACGGCGATCCTGCGGCACACTTGCCTCAAGATCGTCGCGGCGTGCTCGGCACGATCGCGCCTCAACATCGAGCTCACATCAAGTCTGTGCTATCGAAAATGCTCGGGCAGAGATAATCGAGCTTCGGAACACCCTCACCCGCCGCTTGCGCTCGCGGCCTCTTCCTGAGGGAGAGGCAAACGGATAGGAGCGTTGATGGAAGCAACTCGCGTCATCACGCGTCAGACGTGGGACGCCTGCTTTTGCTAGGAGAATTCTTCTCCTGTGAGCCGTGTACCGCGACGGAGGTGAGAACTCTTCCTTGCAGGCCTTGTCTTCTGCGCCTTATCCCCTCTCCCTAAAGGCAGAGGGTTAGGGTGAGGGTCTCTCGGTGAGGGCCTCGCGGCCAATTGAGCCTACTTCTCCGGAGAGAGCCGGAGCACAGCGCCGCCGCTGGCAGCAAGCTTTAAAGTCACGCTGCCTGATGCAACAACGTTGTCTTTCATCGCTTCGATGAGACTGGTCGGAGTTGCGCCATCCTGCCAGCTCTGCAGTTGATATTTACCGTCGCTCAAGAATCCGAGCGGGATCGTGACCGATCGCGCTTGCTCGTTGTTCATCGCGCCCACATACCAATCCTCGCCCTTTCTCCTCGCGACAACGATGTGATCGGCAATCTCGCCGGCGATGAATTTCGTTTCATCCCACACCGTCGGCACGATCTTGATGAAGTCGAAGCCCGCGGCGTTCGCGTATGCATCCGGACTGTCCGAAACCATCTGCAGTGGACTGTCATATACGACATACATGGCAAGCGCCTGGCCGCGCGTGGTTTGCACGAGCGGCGGGCTGTTCACGCTTTTGAAATCCGCGGACGTTACATTGCGAAACCCGCCTGGCGTGTAGTCCATCGCGCCCAACAGGTTGCGTGTAAAGGCTAGCGTGACATTGTGGGTCGCGGTGACTCGCTTGCTCCATTTGTTGTACTCCGCACCCAGGACGCCCTCCTGCGTCAGGTAATTCGGATAGGTGCGTGACAAGCCGGTGGGCGGATACGCGCCGTGCATGTTGACCATCAGCTTGTGCTTCGCTGCTTTCGACATCACGCGATGGTAGTAGTCGACCATCTGCTGATCGTTGCGATCCATGAAATCGACTTTGATTCCTTTGACTCCCCACTCCTCATACTGCTCCAGAGCGGCATCCATTTGGCGATCGAGCAATTTCCATTGCACCCACAACCACAGACCTACTTTGCGCTGTGCCGCATAGCTGACGAGCTCGGGCATGTTCAGATCCGCTTTCGTGCGCGTGATGTCGGCATTCTCCGGCGCGCTGCCACCTACACCTGAGTTCAAGCACCACCCTTCGTCGATCAGCATGTAGGGAAAGCCCGAAGCGGCTGCGAAATCGACATACCTCTTGATCGTCATCATGTCCGTGCCACCTTTGAGCGGCGGCGGCAGATAAGGACCCGACCACCAATCCCAGGCTGTTTTGCCCGGTTTGATCCAAGAGGTATCGTCGAGCTCGGTCGGCGGATTCAGACTGCTGATCAGATTCGACTCGATCAGCTTGCCGTGATTGTCGCCGAGGAGGACCACTCGCCAGGGTGACTGAATTCCTTCGGATGTCATCTCGCGAAGCACAGCTAAACGCGAATCATCGAGGCGCCTGGACACTCGCGTATAGACACCGATGTCTCCGCTGCCCAAGCCGCTGAAATAAATCCCACCCCAATCGCTCAGATCCGCTTCTGCAAGCGCAAATGCAGATGCACCGCTTTGCGACTTGCAGGTAAGTGGTACGTCGTAAAGGCTATGCTCGCGAATCATTCGCGCCTTCATCGGATCGAACTCACCCTCATGGCTCGAGTCGACGCGTCCGATGTTGAGTCCGTAACACGAATAGTTCGCAGGAAAGATGAACTGAGTATCTTCGGATCGCAGTTGCAATTTCGAAAATGCCTGCTGACGGGGGATCAGGTACCTAAAGGCAACTCCATCGTCGTAGGCGCGGAATATCAAATCGAGTCTGCGTGCGGGAGTACTTCTCTCTTTGAGAGAGACGGTCAACTCATTGAAGTGATCGCGCGCCGTTGAGGCTTTTGCGGCGATCAGGTCGTAACTCTGATCGACCGTGCGGATTTTGGTGTCGATGACCTCGAAGGCATAGAAATCACGATCATCCAGCAGCTGGAGCCGCAGCCGCGAAGGCGAAATGATGGGCTCACCTTTGCGAGAAATCGAATAGGCCGGCGCGCCATCCGACTGAATGTCGAACTGAACTTCGATCTGTGTATCGGGAGAGCTCAGGGTCATCGTATTCGACATAGCACCGAAAGCTACGTCGTAGATCCCCATCCCAAGAAGCACACCTACTACGATTGAATGTCTCACGCGATCTTTCCGCCTGTTCTGTATCTGTAACTCACAACGTTGCAATCTTCCCTGCCTTCTTCCTACCCCTATCCCCTATCCCCTATCCCCTATCCAACTTCTCTCCTAACGCCGCACAGTGTCGAGCGATGAAGCTCGAGTGCGTCGGCGCTGCGAGCGCCGCGACGCGAATGGCGTCTTTGATCTGAGTTGCCGCCCTGCGCAGGGTGTTCTCCTCGATCGTATCTACACGAGAATCGTATCGCTCGGGGATGATACCGAAGCCGGCATACATCGTTATCCAACTTGCGTCGGTAAAGGACTCCTCGGCATACGTGACGAGGTGGCCACGATTCTTGAAGAGACTGATCTTACGTTCCAGGGTTTCCGGTATGGACATCTCTCGGCACATTTTCCACAGCCGAGTATCTTCGCGGTGCGTCGCTTTGTAATGCAGGATAATGAAGTCGCGAATGCGCTCGTATTCTTCTCGCATCACGCGATTGGCTTCATCGATCTCTCGCTCGTCGAACCGACGATCGGGAAAGAATGTGAGAATCTTCGAGATGCCGGACTGAACGAGTGCAATGCTCGTTGACTCCAGCGGTTCGATGAATCCACCGGCCAATCCCAACGCGACGCAGTTCTTGTTCCATAACTTCTTTCGAATGCCCGTGGTGAAGCGTAAGACATTCGGTTCGGCCAATGCGGCGCCGTCAAGCCGCGCCCGCAATGTTGCGACTGCCTCGTCGTCGCTGATGAACCGGCTGCAATATACGTAACCATTGCCGGTGCGATGTTGCAATGGAATTCGCCATTGCCAACCGGCATCGAGTGAAGTCGCGCGTGTGAACGGCGTGAACTCACCACTGCTCGCACACGGAATCGCGACCGCGCGATCGCACGGCAACCAATGAGTCCAGTCTTCGTAGCCGGACTTCAATGCTCCTTCAATCAAGAGTCCACGAAATCCTGAGCAATCGATGAACAAGTCGGCGGCGGTCTCTTGACCGTCCTGAAGCCTCACGGACTCGATGAAGCCATTTCCTGCGTTTAGTTTCACATCGACGATCTTGCCGTCGACATGCGAGACACCTCGATTCAATGCATAGTTCTTGAGATATCGTGCGTACAGGCCGGCATCGAACTGATACGCATAGGCATAGTTCGCAAACGGTGCAACCGGCCGCTCCGCGGGTTGAGCAAATCGCCCTTGCCTGGCCATCATTGCAGGAAGGCTGTATTCCTCGAGCGAGCTTGCATCACCCATCTGACGCAGCTTCACCCAGCAATGATGAAAGTCCGCAGCATTCAGCTTCGCGCCATAGGGTGCAAATGGATGAAAGAACGTGTGGCCGGCCACTCGCCAATCTACGAATTCGATACCGAGCTTGAATGTGGCTTGCGTGCTCTTGATGAAGTCGATCTCGTCTATTTCGAGCGCGCTATTGAAGCCGCGAATTGTCGGTAGCGTCGACTCGCCGACACCCACCGTGCCGATCTCGCTCGACTCGATCACGATGATCTTCGCCGGATGCTTTTGTAATGCATGAGCGAGCGCGGCCGCAGCCATCCAGCCGGCGGTGCCACCGCCGACGATGACGATGCGATCTATGGGTTCAGGGCCGGTCATGTGTTCGCGTATTCGTCACGTTCGGAGAAAATACCTTGCTCTCTGGAAGCGAGTGAAGGATGAAGAGGCCCCCTCCCTACCCTCCCCCGTAAACGGGGGAGGGATAAACGATGCGGAAACGGGGGAGGGATAAACGAAGCGAATGCGCTTCATCATCATTCGCCGCAAGTTGGGCTGAGGTGGTTCTTCGCTCATCAAACCTTCGTATGTCTATCTCGCGCTTCTCGCTTCTCGCTTCCGTTGCCCGGCTCTGTTCCGGTTCCCTCCCCCCGCTCGCGGGGGAGGGTTAGGGAGGGGGCCTCTGCTCTTAACACGGCGCCGCGCAGTAACGCGCGATAAATTCCTCGTGCGTCGGCGCCGTGCTCGCGGTTTGTGCGATCACTTGACGCATCCCTGAAAGTATTCGTCGCAGCTCTTGCGCATCGAAAAAATCTACCCCCGGTTCATAAGACTCCGGCAGAAAT
>JAICPY010000038.1 GCA_025929585.1 Steroidobacter sp. | reverse complement strand
CGTACGGAACGGTCCCCAGATTGGGATACATCTTCGTAATGTCTAGGTCGCGCGCGCGGCGCGTGCGCTCACGAGCGCCTTTGCGAGCAGTCGTGCGAGCGTCGCGGTTTCAGCCTCGTCCAGCCCGGCCAGCCACTGAGCCACACAAGCATGGTCCTGCGGATTGCGCTTCGCCCAGAACTTACGATGTTTCTTAGTTACCTGGATGCGCTTGCTGCGCGCATCGTGTTCGTCTGGAACGATCTGAAGGAAACCTTTCCGTTCGAGTGCGACGGCCAGCTGTTTAACGTTCTGATGCGACATGGCGAGTCCGCGGGCGGCTTCGGTAAGGGTTGGCGAGCCACCCTTTATCTCGATGACCGAGAGAAGCGCAGCCTGCTGCGTGGTCAATCCGCTCGGAAGCAGGCGTTGATCCATCAACGTCCGAAGCTCCTGCGCCAGCGCGATCACGAGTCGAAATGTCTGCACTGCTGGAGTCGGCGATTCCCCCGGCAAAGCGATTGGAACTGAAGTTTGTGTTGACATACGTAATATATTACCTATATTGGACACATCGCGAAACTATTTGAGCCCTTGAATCGGAAATCTTGTGATCGCCTTGTTCCCCCATTGTGGCTTTCTCTCCGAGACTTCGCGCATGTTGGCGATACACGGTGCCTTGCGCGCACTGGGGGAGTCGACATGCATCGCCACCCATGGCGGGCCCTGGGAATATTTACTCGCCGAGGCCGGCGTCACGTGGACGCGGCTAGAGCCGCGCATGAGCCCCGAGCGCTGCGCACGCCTTCTTCGCGATTTACCAGGAGTTGGCTCGCCTCGCCAGAGCATGTATTCGGACGAGGAAATACTCGCTCACGCGCGCAGCGAAGCCGAATTCATACGCCAAAGCGGTGCCGAGATGGCGGTTGCAGGCTTCACTCTGACGACACTGCTATCGACCCGCTTGAGTGGAATTCCGCTCGCGACGTCGCATGCGGGCTCCTACGTTCCACCAGTGTTCGATGCGGGCCTAATGCCGGCTCCGAGCAGACCTCCGCTGCCCTTGCTCGGACTTTTGCCGTCGAACTTGCAGCGTCGCTTCATGAACTGGTCGCCTGCTCGCACTGGAATCTACTGTTCGGGGTTCAATCGTGCTGCTCGAGCCCTCGGCGTCGAAGCGGTACCCAGCTTCGCAGCGCTCCTGCTCGGCGACTTGACTCTAGTGACCGATATACCCGCGATTCTCGGCGTCAGCGCTGAAGTGCTCGAGAGCTGGCGCCCTGGTCGTGGGTATCGAGTAGGAACAACGTTGCGTTATACCGGACCGTTATACGCGCGGCTCGATCTACCAGTGCCTGAGCGCGTAGAGCGATTCCTTGATCAACCCGGTACGGTGGCTTACGTCGCGCTAACGTCCACTCCCGAGGCTGTCGTGCGCGAAGTGATCGCAGCGGTGAGGCAAGCCGGTCCGCGCGTTCTCGTCGCCTCGACCGTGCACGACCTGAGCGATCTCGATGGCGGACCGGTACTGGTGGAGCGGCTGCTGCCGAGCGATCGCATCATGCCGCGCGTCGCAGTTGCCGTCACCACTGGCGGCCAGGGAAGTGTGCAGACCGCCGTAGCTTCGGGTGTGCCACTCGCAGGCATTCCGTTGCAACCGGAGCAGGATCTCAATGTGCATCTAGTGCAGCGGCAGGGAATGGCGTTGTGCGTCCCACCCCATGCTGCCAACAGCGTTGCAACGACGAATGCAGTGCGGCGCTTGCTTGACGAACCGAGTTATCGCGATCACGCCCAGCGTCTCCAGTCCATCGTTGCACAGATCGATGGTGCGAAAACTGCTGCACAAGTGATCTCTCACTATCTCGCCGACCTACGCGGTCGTAGTGCTTCCTCCAGTGCTGCGGCGTGCGGCCAATCTGTCCACTAAAGCTCGCACCGTAAACCAAACAACTCTTGTATCCCGAACGGCGACGAAGCCCGTCGCAAGGTGCTTCATCATGACGGTTCAATCCCGTTTGGTTTGTGTTGTGACTGCTACTGTGTTGCTCGCGCTTAGCGCGTGCGGCGGAGGCGGCAGTGCAGATGAAAACGTAAGCGCGACACCGCCACCACCGCCGCAAACAGGTATCGGCCCCGCAGGCGGCACGGTTACTGGTCCCAACGGTGCCCAGGTCGTGATACCGCCAGGGGCCCTGAGCACCACCATCGATATACGCATTGAGCAGACATCCGTGGGCTCACCCGCACTGCCCAGCGGGTTCTCGGCTGCTGGACAGATGTTCGCGTTCACTCCTCATGGAACCACTTTCGCTCTGCCCGTCACAGTGACGCTGCCCTTCGATCCGGGTTCGGTGTCCTCCGGAGTCGCAGCAGTGCTCTACAAGACGAACGCCCAGGACCAGTGGGAGCAGGTGGCGAACGCCACCTTCGACCAAGTCAGCGTGATCGCGCAGATCACGAGTTTCTCGCACGCGCAGCCGTTGCAACCTGGAGTGGAGCGCAAAGATCCGTACCGTACCTGGAGCTTCGTGCCGTTGGATGAACCTGCCACATCAGGACCTCAGCCGCTGGACTTCGGCGGTGAGTTGCACGAGATAAGAGAGTTTGGCTCCAATGGATTTGTCGATTTCGACGGTGATGACACCCGAACACTGGAAGTGTTTTCAAGTGCCGATGGCGTGACGTTCTGGGCTAGTGCCGAAGATGTCGGCCGAGCACAGCTGCGCCAAACGCAGAAGTTTATCAAGCGCGCAGAAAACGCGACGTTGCAATTCGTGGTCACGCAGGCGTTACTCGAGGCGATCGATGGCAATCAACTGCCCTCCGACGAGGAGTGTCCGCGGGGTCTGGATCTGCAGGTGTGCGCTCCCATGTCTGCTTTCATCAGATTCAGAGTTGAAGCGAGGACGATGCTCGGAGAGCTTCTGCTGGATAGGAACGGGGCGCCCGCCCTCGATACTTCCGGATTCCTCGGCTTGCGTGGCAGGGCCGACGCGTGGGAGTTCTTTAGGGGGACCGACGCAAGACACACGAATGTTGCTTGGGGCCCCGAGGATTTCGAGCTCACCAAGGCCTTGCCGGGCAGCTTGCTCGGGGATATTGGTGAGCGCCACCCTCGCGCAAAACTCATCGAACCTCTCGTGTTCGACGTCGACTTGTCGCGCTTGGACACGGATGACGACTTCCGGGTGATCGCGAGCGTGTTTGCATATGCTGTGAATCATCGTGGCAGGGAATCGGCGATTGGCGCGTTCGTGCGCGACCCGGCTAGGACCGGTGGTGCAGCTATGAACTTCACGGGGCTCGAACCGGTAGACGACGCTTCGCCACCTGATTCCATCGAGCGCCCTGCCGCGCCCTGCAGCACCGGCCCGGATCCGGCAGCGGGCGTACTGCAGTTCAGCTCCGAAACTTACGCTTTACTCGAAGCCCCGTTCGCTGCCTTGAGCAACGATGGCATCTTTGTGACGCGCACCGGCGGCAGCACCGGCGCAGTCAGCGCTACTGTGACTGCATCAGGCGGCACTGCTACACCGGAGGTGCACTACACACCATTGAATACCCTGGTGCATTTTGGCGACGGCGATACGGAGACTCGAGTCATCGAGCTAGACATTCTCACGAACGACGACAACGAACCGGATACCACGGTGAACCTGACATTGTCGGAGCCGGGTGGCTGTGCAACGCTCGGTGCTCAGTCGAGCGCCCAACTGACGATTCTCGATGATGATCGACCGCCACCGGAACCGCTGCCTAGTGGTCTCGATCCAAACTTCGGCGCCGAAGGTAAAGCGAGCAGCGAGGCATTCGGTGGTGACCGCTCGGCCATGGCGCTGCAAGCCGACGGCAAGATCGTCATCGTCGGCGGCACGTTCACGGATTTTGTTCTCGCGCGATTCAACGCTAACGGCACTCTCGACACGAGCTTCGATGGTGACGGCAAGGTCACGACCGACATGGTTGCGAACGAACAAGAAGAGGCGCTCAGCGTCGCTATCCAAGCCGATGGAAAGATTGTCGTCGCCGGGTATACGGGTACGCCGGGTTTGGGAGGCCCGGCCAGTTTTGCGATCGCGCGTTACAACAGTGATGGCAGCCTCGATGCGAGCTTTGGTTCCGGCGGCAAGGTGGTGAGCGGTGTGCTCGGAAATGCCCACGCAGTTGCGATTCAACCTGACGGCAGGATCGTGGTGGCCGGTGACGTCTCGATTTCGAGCGGCGCCGATTTCTCCAACTTCGCCGTGGCCCGCTACAACGCCAACGGCACGCTCGATGCCACCTTCGCCGGCGGCCAGTTCACTACCGACTTCGGCGGCGGCACCAACACTGCACGCAATATCGTGCTTCATGCGAATGGCGCGATCGTCGTGAGTGGCGAGCCGCTCGGTACCTTCCCGGGATCCGACCATACTGACGTCGTGCGCTATGACTCCAACGGGAACCCCGATCCGAGCTTCGGCACTGGCGGTAAGGTCACGCTGAACGGTGCGCGAGTCGGCGAAGGTGTGGCGCTACAGAACGATGGCAAGCTTGTACTAGCAGGCGCAATCGACACGAGCGTTCCTCCGGCCCTTCCGGGGACAGTCACCGAGTTCGCCTTGATGCGACTGAATTCCAACGGCTCAGTAGACGAGGCGTTCGGCACGGTGAGCACGTCGATCACCGAAGGCGAGCGCGACTCCGCGAAGGCTGTCGCTCTGCAAAGCGACGGCAAAATTGTCGTTGCGGGGCAAACCTCGAATATCAACGAGAACTTCGGGATAGCGCGCTACAACGCGGATGGCACGCTCGACACAACCTTCGGCAATGAAGGCACGCTGACGATCGACTTCTTCGGCTCCACGGATATCGCTGAAAGCGTAATAGTCCAGCCCGATGGCAGGATCGTGCTCGGTGGATTGGCTCGCGACAATGTTGATGGTTACGGTGTGGCGCGTGTGTTGCCGTAGCTGGCGTGAGCTCCGAGTTCACGCCCGCGGGGAAACCATCTCGAAGAGTCCAAGCATTTCGGCCATGACAGCGTGATCATCACGCGAGTCTTGCGCTCACCAAAATTCGACAAGGAGATCATCCAACACTGCCGGTGTCTTCCGCGGTCTATGACATTGACGGGTCAACGGCGAGGATCCATCGCCTTTAGAACACCAAACTGACCGTAATCTTCAATGGCCTTGAGCATGTAGTAACGACACGGTGGCCCGGATCTAACTTTTTCCGGGTTTTGCGCAAAAATGTTATCGCTCACATCGAAAGCGCGCTTTTTAAGGAAACTCGTTTTCTGTAATCCGCTCGCTCGAAGCGAAGTGGCTCACGCTGTCATCACGCATTTCTTTTATTTGCACACTTAGGCGCAACGTTGATTCATCGCACAGCGTTTTTCACCTCTTGACGTCTCAACTTCGCAGGACGATAAGACGCGCCCTGACGAAACTATTCATTAATAGATACCGCACGACATTCACTTAAAAAATTTTCACTGGTTTATCGCACGATGCTTCGGTGATGCAGGGGGGAACTTGCATACATAACAGGAGTGTTGAAATGAAAAGGCGTCGATCTCTATCTCTTTATGGTTCATTGCTTGCTGGTGTTTTTTCGATAGCGGGCTTGGCTGTAGCACCAACGGCCAGCGCGCAACAGTGTCTGACCTCGAACGCAACAAACACCCACGACGGCTACTTCTACTCGTTCTGGAAAGACAGCGGGAACGTGACCTTCTGTCTGCACAGCGGCGGTCGCTACACCTCGCAGTGGAGCAACATCAACAACTGGGTCGGCGGCAAAGGCTGGAATCCCGGCGGACGTCGCACGGTAAATTACTCCGGCACCTTCAATCCGAATGGCAACTCGTATCTGACTCTCTACGGATGGACGCAGAACCCTCTGGTGGAGTACTACATCGTCGATAGCTGGGGCTCGTGGCGTCCACCAGGTGGATCAGGATACATGGGCACGGTCACTAGCGATGGTGGGACCTACGACGTTTACCGGACGCAGCGAGTCAACCAGCCATCCATCGAAGGCACTAGAACTTTCTATCAGTACTGGAGCGTTCGGCAGCAGAAGAGAGTGGGCGGCACCATCACCACTGGCAATCACTTCGATGCATGGGCCAGTTATGGGATGAATCTCGGCAACCACAACTACATGGTGATGGCAACGGAAGGCTATCAAAGCAGTGGCAGCTCTGACATCACAGTCGGTGGTAGCGGGTCATCGTCCTCAAGCAGCAGTAGCTCCTCCTCGTCCTCGAGCAGCAGCGGCGGTGGCGGCAACAAGAGCTTCACGGTGCGCGCGCGTGGCAGCGTCGGTGGGGAGTCCATCAGCCTGCGGGTCAACAACCAGAATGTCGCGACCTGGACACTGGGCACCGGCATGCAGAACTACACAGCTTCAACGAGCCTGAGTGGCGGCATCACGGTTGCGTTCACCAACGACGGCGGCAACAGAGACGTACAGGTGGATTACATCCAGGTGAACGGACAGACCCGTCAATCGGAAAGCCAGAGTTACAACACCGGTCTTTATGCCAACGGCAGCTGTGGCGGCGGTTCCAACAGCGAATGGATGCATTGCAACGGCGCCATTGGCTACGGCAATACTCCGTAACGATGGTCGCAAGAGGAAGAACGGACGTGTCGCGGACCTTCGTCCGCGACCTCTACTCTCGAGGGTGGACGCAAGTCCACCCTCTTTTGAGCGACGAATTTCTTCGCCAGGGTGAACGCGTCGGGCTACTCACCCGTTCTCAAAAGCCATGAACACATCCTCCACCGCCATGCCTGTCGCGCTGCCGAGCGTGCTCGCAAGGGTGTGCAGCCGCCGCTTCGCTTCGAACTACCTATCGACGCTCGCATTCATTGGTTTGTCGTACTGGATCATCTCGAGCCTGAGCAACTTCCACCGCTCGATACTTCAGGGTCAGTGGCAGCTGGGCATGTTCGAAATCAATGCGGTGATCACCGTCAATGCCGTATTCATCGCGCTGATGGCGTTGTACGCCGTCATCCTCGTTCCCTACTACGCCAGTTATCCATGGCTGCGTTCTAAGAGCTTTACCTTTGCCCGTGGTGCATGGTTCGCGCTTCGTCGCAGTCGGACGCGTGCGATCCCAATTCAGACCAGCCGTGCACCGATGAGTCTGCCGCTGAGTCTGCGGCTTTCGCCGGCGACGCGGCAGGCGGGACTGGCATTGCTGCTCAAGTTTTTCTTCGCTCCGCTGATGATCAATTGGTGCCTGATCCACATCGCGAATCTCTCAGCATCTCTGCTGCAGCTCTTCGATGGGGTAGAGAACGGCCTGGCGGGGCGCGCGCTATTCGATACCTCTTTATTCTGGGCAGCCTTTCAACTGATCCTGTTCGTCGACACGCTACTATTCACGCTCGGTTACATCATCGAACTGCCCGCACTCGGCAATCGTATACGCACCGTCGACCCGACATTCTTCGGCTGGTTTATCTGCCTTGCCTGCTATCCGCCATTCAACGACTTCACCGTGCGCTTCCTGGAATGGCAGAGCAGTGACTTTCCCCATTTCGCCAATGACTTCGTTCACGTCACGATTAACATCGTACTACTGATCGCGCTCGCAATTTTCTCATGGGCCTCGGTCGCGTTGGGCTTCAAGGCCAGCAACCTCACGAACCGCGGCATCGTGACACATGGTCCTTATGCATTCGTCCGACATCCGGCCTATGCCGCGAAGAACCTTGCCTGGTGGCTGGGCGCATTGCCTACCGTAGGGATGATGTTGGCCGCGGGGAACTGGAAAGGAATGGCGTACTCGTTGCTCGCACTGTTCGGCTGGACCACGATTTACGCACTGCGCGCCATCACCGAAGAACGGCATTTGCTGCTATCGAACAACGGCTATGCGCAGTACGTACAGAAAGTGCGCTGGCGCTTCGTTCCAAGAATCTGGTAGCGAGCCTCTCTAGCTCTGCAGCGACAACTAGGGAGTTGCGGGCGGCGATCGCCTCACGTGCCTTTCTCTGCATTGCGATCTCGTCCGTCATCAGCTGTGACTCCTCGACTCCCTCTGCTAAATCGGCAATAGAACAAGTAATACGTTAACCAGCTCGTTTGGATTTAGTGAAACGCGCATGGGGAGCGAGAGACTCCGAGCCAAGGCCCAATCGCCCGCGCTAACGTTGGGTTTCTAGCGAAAGCGTGACAATCGAGTTATGTCTGATCGAGGCCGGCTGCTAAACATCTGCCGCTTATTTCCATAATTCTTCGCATCGCCGCTTATCTAGGCGAGTTTGCATCGTTCCCTGCAGTTACCTCTAAGGGCTTTGTCGGATCGAGTCTCAGCAGACACCTTACCGCAGCCTGCGGCGCTTCCCGCGCTCATCTGTCTTTGTCGTGTGCGTCACAAAAACTCGCGGTTCGACACTCCAATGCCTGATTGTTTACTCCTTGCAGGAATTGTCTACTGCAGGCGTCGAAACGCGGCAGTGACTTAACTTCGCATTCGACATCAAGGGCAAACCCGCCGCGAGGCGGGGACGCAAAGCCTCCGGTCTTTGGCATAAGCAAAGATAGCGGGGTTGCCGATCAGATGTGCAGTCGAATTGCCATCTGTTCGTATGCATTCGTCTTGTCTGCGCTCGGCAGAAGACGGCGGCTTGCGTCCATTGCTCGTGTTCAACCACTCCAGTCGCGCGCCAGAAGCGCGAGTGGAACTGCGCGAGGTCGACGCAAATGGATCTTACCGCCCACACGCCGCGATCGGTAATTCCGCATCTCGTGTTGATTGCATGCGCGAGCATCGCTTTATCAGGATGCGGTGGCGGTGATCGCGAGGCTGCCGCAGCATCGAATGGTCCGAGCTCGGGCGGCTCACCGGCTCCGGTGACATCTCCGACACCGCCGAGTGCTCCTTCTCCAACACCGACGCCCTCGCCCACTGAGCCGACGCCTCCGGCGCCGCAAAACGCTGCACCGAGCATCGCAGGAACCGCGATCGCATCCATCAGCGTGAACTCGACCTATTCCTTCGTGCCCGCGGCAACCGATTCGGATGGCGACACGCTTGCCTTTCAAATCCAGAACAAGCCCGCTTGGGCCACATTCAGTACGGTGAATGGCAAGCTCTCCGGCACGCCAATGCTCGCCGATGAGGGCACATATCCGGACATCGTGATCAGCGTGAATGACGGCAAGACCTCGGCGTCGCTGGAGGCATTCTCTATCACGGTCAATGCGCCCGCTGCGGCGGACTCCAGCACGCTGACGTGGATTGCTCCAACTCAGTACGAGGACGGCTCCAGCCTTTCTGATCTCGCGGGATTCACGATTGTCTACGGTCCTTCGGAAGATGCGTTGTACGAAAGCCTGCGTATCGAGAATCCGGGCATCGATCGCTATGTCTTGGACGGGCTGCCTGCCGGCACCTACTACTTTGGCGTCAGAGCGTTTACCGATTCAGGCGTCGAAAGCGCGGTGTCGAATATAGTGAGCAAGGTGATCCGCTAGCATTGCTCGGCCTCATGAGCTTGTGAACCTTCCGAGATTCGGAGGCGACGCGTATCTACGCCTGCATCACGTAGCATCTCAGCAACGGTATCGGGATGCTCGTGCAGAATCGTCATCCACGGGATGAACGACGACTGGGTACGAAAGACGACCGTGATGCTTTCGGCTTGGACTGCTAGTGCGCGTCCGCGAATCTTCCTCACATTGCGAGACCACGCCTTCTGCTCCCGCTCTTCCTGGTAGCGTGTATAGCTCAAAGTATCACCGGAAAACGTGTAGCGAGCTTCGAAAGGGGCAAGCTTGCGCGCCACGCTCAAGTACTGCGCAGCCGTCCGCCGGGTGCGGCGCTCGGCCCAGCGAGTAGTCCATTCGGGCGCAGCGCCGCTTCGAGGTAGATAGAAGGACAAAACGGCGAAGCCAGCGAAGACAGGGATGAGCCACCCAAGGGGAGAGTCGGCGCCGCCACGGTCCTCGAGAATCAGCCCGACGACGCAAACAGCGGCGCCAAGAATCGATAGGGCGAGAATGAAGATGCGCAAGACACCGACGAAGCGCTTCGCGCCGACGCGCCAGCGCGCTGCGAACGCGCGGTCCCGCTCCAGTAAGATCAGATAGAGTTCGTCAGCTGCTCGCTCGCAATGAGCCGGATCGACTTGCTGCACGATGGTGCGATTCATTCGGTGCAAGAATAACTCACGCCCGTCGTTAGGAACACGGATGCAACCATGGCCGTATGGTTATCGATCCGCATCCATTCCCTTGCCTTATACTGCCGCGCTTTCCAGCGCCGGCAGCTTCGGGCTACCCAATCACCGACGACGAGGTCACATGAGCAATCGAGTTTCGCAGGAAGGCAAGGCTGTTCCCGCCGTAGAACTGGCGGAAATGAAGGACGGCAAGGCGCGGCGGCTACACACCAACGAGCTATTCGGCGGGCGACGTGTGATCGTTTTTGCGTTACCCGGCGCGTTCACGCCGACCTGCAGCACGGCGCACGTTCCGGGCTACGTAGCCTTGCTCAAGGAATTCAAAGATGCGGGCGTCGACGACGTGGTGTGCCTTTCCGTCAACGATCCCTTCGTGATGGAGGCGTGGCAGCGGTCTGAAAAGGCCGAAGGCGTCCATTTCATCGCGGATCCTTTCGCCGAATTCACTCGCGCCATGGACATGGCTATCGATCACCAGGACTCCATGCTGGGAATTCGCTCCTGGCGTTATTCCATGCTCGTGAACGATGGGAAGATCGAAAAAATGTTCATCGAGCCCAACGTACCGGGCGATCCGTTCGAGGTCTCGGATGCCGAAACGATGCTGCGGCATTTGAGCCCGGAGCGTAAGTCGATCGGTCCCGTGTTGATGCTCGCTCGCCACGGCTGCTCGTTCTGTGCAAAAGCCAAATCGCTCCTGCAAGAAAAGGGTATTGCGTTCGATGCTGTCTACTTGGGCGATGAGCTCACGATGCAAGGCGTCAAGGCGGCGTCCGGCGCATCCAAAGTGCCCCAGGTCTTCGTTGATGGGAAGCTCATCGGCGGTGCAGATCAGCTCGCACAGCTTCTCCAAGCGCGTTGATTTGACTGCCGCCCGCACTTTCCACTTCTCGATCAGGCCGATTCGAACACCCCTTCAACCACATGGCGCAGCAACGTTCTTTGCAAATCTCCGCGCCTGCCGCGGACAAGCGACTCACGCTCGAGCAGGAGCGATTCAACTTCCTCATCCGGCAGATAGAGCAAGTGCGACAGGCACGTGTGGATCTCGAAGCGCGAATCCTGAAATTCCGCCAGGCGCAGAGCCAAAAAATGCAGCCGTTGCGAGCGACGCTATCGAACATCTGCCGCGACAGCGTCATCGCGATGGACCGCATATTGGACCAGCGTGGGTGGACTCGGCTGGACCAGAGCGCCATCCGAGGACTGCTGTGCGATACCGCCGAGGCTCTTCTAGAAGCAAACCCGCACGACGAGGAGCTCAAATCACTGTTTGGCAAGCACAGTCGAACGGACTTCGATGCAGCGAAACAAGACGACTTGGAACGCCTCAAAGCTCATGCCGAGGAGTTCACCGGGATCGATCTCGGGGATGACGAGGACATTCGGACGGAGGAAGAGCTCATTCAACGACTCTACGAACAGATGGCCGCCAGAGAAGCGGCCGCGGAAGCCACGAAATCCTCGCGGCGCAAATCCGCCGCACAGCAGCGCAGCGAAGACAATGCGCAGCTCGCTAGACAATCCTTGCGCGAGGTCTATCGCAAGCTCGCGAGCGCACTGCATCCCGATCGCGAGCCCGATCCGGCGCGGCGGGAGGAGAAGAACGCGCTCATGCAGAAGATCAATCAGGCATACGCAGCAAACGATCTGCTGACGTTGTTCGAAACTCAAATGCAAATCGAGCAGATCGATGCACAGCAGATTGGCAAAGCGAGCACCGAGCGCGTGAAGCAGTACAACAAGCTTCTGTCCGAGCAACTTGCGCGATTGAAGTCTGCGATGAAAGAAACAGAGTCCGGCTTTCGCATGGACTTCGGATTGCCGCCGACCGGTGAAATCGGCGCTCGCGCTCTTGACTTGCTCATCCAGAGACAAGCCCGGCACATGCGAGCAGAAATATCGCAGCAGCAACAGTTCATGCAGGTGCTGAACGACAAAGCGGCGCTGAAACGTTGGCTCAAGCAGCAGCGCAGATTTGCCAGCGGCCGCTATGACTTGGATGATGACGACTAGTTTGTCGACCCACCATCAGTCGTGCCGGCATTCGGAGGAGACAAATGCAAAGAGGTGCTAAGTTTTAAGTCGCCGGCGCCATACATCGATAGAGTGTCTCGATTCTCGAACAGTTTGCACCAGCCCACGCTGCGAGGTCGGAATGAGACACACACGAGTTGGTCCGATAGCGCGATATCTCTGCCGTATAGTGACGGTTGCTGCACTTGTCGCAACCGCACACGTATTTGCGCAATCCAACGTTCTCGAGGAAAAATTTTTGCAGAAGATCGAGGAATACGAAGCGGCAGATCGAGTGAGTCCGCCTCCGACAGGTGCGATTCTTCTCGTCGGTGACTCGCAGTTCTACCGCTGGACGACCTTGCGAGAGGATCTTGCCGGATATACCTTGATCAATCGAGGCGTCGACTCGTTTCAGTTTTCGCATTTGATTCGTTTCAGCGACCGATTGATCGCACCCTACAAGGCTCGCATGATCCTCGTGCATGCCGGCGGAAACGACGTTCACAACGGGAAATCACCTGCCCGCGTCTTGGCGGATTTCAAAACCTTCGTCTCGAAAGTCCGCGCTACGAATCCCGAAGTACCGATTGTGTTCTCGGGCATCACGCCGGGGCCTGGCCGATGGGATGAAGCAGATCAGCGGCGCCAAGCCAATCTAGAAATCAAACGCTACATTCAGACGCAAGAGAATCTGCATTTCGTGGATTTGTGGGATGCAATGCTGACGGCGGATGGACAACCCCGCGAAGAACTTTGGGTCGAAGACCGAGTCCATCCTAATCACGCCGGATATCTGCTACGTGCAACGCTCACCAAGCCCTTTCTCGGTGAGCCAGATCAAGCACCCAGTACTAAGCAATAGCGTCGCATTGCTCGCTCATCGGGCTTCGCCTTTCAAAGGAAAAGTCCGAATATCACTTCATCTGCGAATAGTCTGCGGCATCGAGAAACACCGAATCGACCTTCGTCACGATCGGGCCGTTCGCTTCGGAAGCCGCCTTGACTGCCTGCCATTCCGGATCGGCGCTGAATGCGGCCCAACTCTTCTTAGCGGCGTCTCGGCTTTGGTAGGCCAGCAGATAGATGAGCGTGTTGGGAGCCAATTTCGGATCCTGCGGCGTCCAATAACCGATGTTCGTCATCCCATGACGCTCGAACAATTTCATCGTGTGTTCACGAAAGCGCTTGTGTAGATCGTCGAGCTTTCCGGGCGCGGTGGTGTAAGTTCGAAGCTCGAAGACGCGTGCGGACGAGCGCTCGCCTCGCACTCGGTTGTCCGCACTTTCACCGTAGGTAATCCCGGCGGTCATCAACGATATGATCAACAAAGCTCCGATTCGTACGCGCATGTGCACCTCTCGTTGGGAAGTGCGCAGCATGCCACATCCTGCTCGGGCTCAGCATGCAACCGGCGCAGAAGGCGAAAGGGCTTGGATTACGGAGCGTCTACGAGATGCAATCGATCGCCGACGAGAAATGAGCTATTACGCACGTCGCGCACGGACAACTCGAAGAAAATCGTTGGTGCCGAGAGGTTCATCAGCATCGGCGAATAGGTCGAAGGCTCGGCTACATTTTGAGAAGACACCCCCGCGAGCACTGCCCCGCGATAAAGATCTTCCGGACTGCTCAAGTCGAGGTTGTAAGTACTGCCTGCGGGTCCCAACCGGGTCGGTGGATTGAAGTCCGGGCGATTGCCGACGTAAAAACGTTTGGGACCGGAATTGGCCGCAAAAAATCTCTGCGTGACGACGCGATCAAAAGTATCCGCGTAACGTGCGGTTACTGCAGAACCAATCGGCGTGGCGGGAGCAAGATTGTCGATCAACTGCTCGACCACTTGGCCCGTAGTGAAGTCCCCGATCATCTTGTGCGAGATCAACACCGCTAGTTTGTCGGAGCGAATGTCCGGCAATGCGCTTAGCTCCGTTCCAGCCGGGAACGTGTATTGGAGCCGCGGATTCGGTGTAGTCGTCGACACATCGGCGACATACAGTTGCATATCCTGGCCCGATGGCGCGAACACATAGGCGATGAGATTGCCATCTTGGCTCAGCGGCGTGGTCGACATCGCGAAGAAGGAATCAGGTGAAGTGATCGGTTGGCTGAGCGGGTATTCGACGCCTGCTGCATCTCCCTCGACCAAATAGAAGCCCTGGTCGCCCGTGGATCTTTGCAAGATGATCTTCGAGTCATCGTTCGACACCACATACCCGACGATCCTTGAAGCGGGAACGAATTCGGACATCCGAACCGAATGCGTTGGATCTGCAACATCCATGCGGTACACCGCCAACGCCGGTTGGTCATGAGTATCCGACGCCTTGAAGTAGACGTACTGCGAATCTTGAGAGAATCGAAGATCGGTGACGTAGGGCGTATCGGCTATGTCGATGATCGACCCCGTCGGATTATCGGTATCGATAAGATGGACGGAGGATGCCGCAGCCGTTCCGTCCAAGTTCCGTAGACCCGAAGCAATCCATCGGCCGTCCGGGCTGATTGCGAAGTTCGTGAGTCTCAAATCCGCCCGAAGCGCTGGACAAACGGGCGCCAATCCACCCTGCGTTTTGACGAAGCAGATCTCTTCTGTTTGCGCTTCGTTCGCTGGGTCTTCATCCGCCCGCACGAATGCCACCGTGGCTCCATTCTTCGACGGTATGTAACTGCGTAGACGCTGTGCCGAGGTGCCACCCGCTACCAGCGTCGTGGGCTCGCCGGAGAAGTCGGAGATAACTAGGTCCGAGTCGATATCGTCCACATCAAGCGAGAACACAGCCCGGAACGGCGCCGTATCGACAAACACGACTGCTGTCGCTGTCGAGCTCGCACCTTGAGGCGCTGCGACTCGGTAGGTAAATCGGGTCAGACCTTTGAAATCCGCAGGCAAGCCCTCGATGCGAACCGTGTTGTCGGAATTCACCGTCGCTGTGCCAACAAGTGCAGCGCCTTCCAGCGTTAGGGTCGGTGTACCGCCATCGGCGTCCGGATCATTCGCGAGCACGGCAAGGCTAGTGAGCTGCGCACCCGTAACCGCGAACTCGTCGTTGGTTGCTACTGGCGCATCATCAACCGGCGTGATCGTGATGGTGACGCTAGCAGATGCAGTGCCGCCGCGCCCATCGCTGACAGTCGCATCAAATGAATCACTACCGGATACGTTCGCGTTCGGCCGATAGACGAGCGCGCCCGCGTTGCTCAGAGACACGATGGTGCCGAGGCTTGGTCCGTTGGAGCTGGTTAGCGTCAGCGTATCTTGATCCGCATCAGCGACAGTCAGTTGCACACTGAGGTCGCTATCCTCTGCGACGGTAAACGTGGCCGTCTCGATTGTCGGCGCGGAATTGACCGGGGTGCCTGGCCCCGGGTTCGGATTCGGATTGGGATTAGGCGTTTGACTACCGCCCCCGCCCCCTCCTCCACAAGCAGCAAGCAACAGACTGGCAATTACGACGCACGAGCGGCGCTCCACATTGACCATGGTCCCTGTATCTCTCTTTCTGGGCCGACCGGCATTCCTTATGTGGCTTAGGAGGCGACGATCGAACCTTTAAGCCAAACTCTGCTTTGCGCATGAGGCACTGCACTGTAGGGACGGAGACACTCAAGTCGCTGAGCAGTGCGTCTCAAAATTGCTGAGGAAAAAGCTCCCGGAAGCGCTACGCGGCTAGAACGCGAGCCGTGACGTTACATAAGCAGGTTCATTTAGTTTTTGGGCGTGCCGGCGTACCGACTTCTCGAGGTGAGCGCGTTCGATCGCGGCGGATCGAACATCGACCTATCGGTTAGCCAACAACATAGATGTAGGTCCAGATGTCTGGACGCGCATGCACGATGACGCCGTTGAAATTGTTGTTCAGTCGACGCTCACGTTGATCGTTGCGTGCAAGAAGCTACTGCAGATGCAAACGCGGGCTCGACCGTTTCGTCGGAGTCGAGCCCGCGTATCAATCGATCGCTACTAGCGATTACTTACTGCTGCGGAGGGGTACTCTCTCCTGCGGTATCGCTAGGTGGAGTCGAAGTAGCTTCATCCTGCGTCGTGGCTCCTGCGCCTGCATCGCCGGTGGCATCGCCAGACATGTCGCCTGATTGATCCGCACCAGTCGTGTCGTCGTATGCGCCACCCGCGGTACCATCACCTGTAGCGTCAGGTGTTGCACCCGGAGCACCGGTCGTTCCCGTATCACCGGCCGTGCCGGGCGCGGTGTCGCTCATACCTGAATCATCCGTTTGGCCCGTATTTGCGCCGCGCTCTCCGCAGCCCGCCAAACATAAGAATGCCGCGGCAAACAATGCCGCTATCGAAGACTTCGTGTAACTCATGCTCATCTCCTTTACCTATTCACCTGCCACAGCGCATTCATGCGTGCGTTCGATGGCGAAAGGCTTCACGTAGGCGATAGTTCCGAATGACGCGCGGTCGCGTACGGAAGCGAAAGAGAACGCGGACGTCTCGTCGTATCAGTGACCACAAGCACTCTTGAACGGCTCCTACTACGGGCTCAAACTCCTATCCGGGGTAGCGCGATCGTGTTGGGAAGTGGTTGAGGTGAGTGGCGCGCGAGACTTGGGGCCTGCGGCGCACGTCTAAGAGGCCCCGACGCTAGCCTCCCCCGCAAGCAGGGGGAGGGAACCGAAACGGATTCGCCTCTCCCTTTGGCGAGAGGCCGCGAGCACCTTCGCTATTATCAAGCCTCCAGTCGCGAGAGCCTGTGCAGCTAATAGTTCCTCTCATTGTTCTGCTTTTGTTCAGCGGCGCGGCCACTGCTGAATCTCCGACGACTGATGTCATCGAGCGATCGGGCTCGTTGAGCGACGTGTTTCCCGCGGAGCAGGTGGCTAAGCTGGCGGATGTTATTTCCCCTGATGAGATCGTCCGCTGGAAATTGTTCGTACCGGCTAGCGAAGCTCCGCACGGCGTAGTCGTTTTTGTAAGTCCAAGCGCGTCCGGCGCGCCTCAACCCGGTTGGACCGACATCTTGTCGAAACGCAACCTCATCTGGATCGGCGCGGAGAACTTTGGGAACGAGAAGCTCAGTGCGCAACGGGTCCTCGTCGCGCTCATGGGCTTGGCTAGCGTGCAGAAAGATTTCAATGTGGATGGCGAACGGATCTACATCGCCGGCATGTCAGGGGGCGGGAGAATAGCTAGTCAGACGATCACGAAGTTCCCGACGCTCTTCACCGGCGCGCTCTACATCGTGGGCGTGGATTTCTGGACTAAGAGCGATACACCGCTCTTGAAGCACATTAGAGCGAACCGCTATGTCTTTCTCACCGGCGATGGCGATTTCAACCGGCGCGAGACCAAGCGTGTGTACCGAAAATACCAAGCAGCCGGAGCCAACCGCGCCTTACTCATCGACCTTGCCGACTTCGGCCACGGATATCCGGATCCTCAGCACTTAGATCGCGCGCTCGAGTTTCTCGACCATGAGAAATAGGCGAAGTCGAGCGACGGAAGTCACTTCAAGGACGTCTTGTGCGAGCAACTTCAGCTTCCGAGCGGTAAACGCTCAAAAGGAAACTGCTCGCGGATATGCTCATTGAAGAACTCGCCTTTCGAGAAGGACTTCTTCATCGCATCGAAGATGCCTTGAGGCACACCGGTATAGAGATAGCGGCGGCCCGATTGGAATGTAATCAGCAGCTCTGATTTCTCCGCGTCATAGCGGAAAGAGCGGATAACGGTCGATGGCATGCGCGCTCGCGATCACTTTATGAAGGTGATCCGAATCAACGCGGGGAGCGCTATGAGGGTTCAGTAGCTGCCGACAGGTTAGTCTTGCTTCAACCAAGGCGGCGCAAATTCGCCCCTTCAAGCCTCAAGGCGCCGCCTCTGAAGTGCCCGCGACACCAGCTGTGGCACTAGCATAACGAGGTGCATCCGCCACCGAAGCTTCCATCCATTTGCGAACGCGCCGTGCATCGGCTACCCGGGTGTATTTACCGAAGGAATTCAGCAACACCATCACAACGGGACGCTCGTGCACGAAAGCCGTCATCACCAAGCAGCGGCCTGCATCGGAGGTGTAGCCGGTCTTCTGCAGCTCGATGCGCCAATCTTCTTTGGAGATCAGCGAATTGCTGTTCCTGAACTCCAGGACATGATCTCCGACCTGCACCTCATGGCTTTGGTTCGTCGAGTAATGGCGAATCAGCGGATCGCGCGAGGCTTCGAGCACCAGCTTCACCAGGTCTGCGGCACTGGAGACGTTGCCGCTGGAAAGCCCCGTCGGTTCGACGAAGCGGGCGGATTTCATCCCAAGCGCCTTGGCCTTTGTATTCATGGCACGCACGAATGCCTTGAGTCCGCCTGGATAGTTCCGACCCAAGGCATGCGCCGCGCGGTTCTCGGAAGACATCAAGGCAAGGTGCAACAGGTCGGCGCGAGTGAGCTCGGTACCGATCAGCAGGCGCGAGGTCGTTCCGCGCAGCGTGTCGCGATCATCGGTGGTGATCTTGAGCACTTCATTTAGAGGTTGGTCGACCTCGCGGACTACCAACGCCGTCATCAGCTTGGTGATCGAGGCGATCGGCATCGCCTGCTTGGCATTCTTGGAATACAGGATCGATTCTTCGGTCTCATCGAAGATCACGACGGAGCTCGATTTGACCTGCGGCTTGCCTACGAGCGTCCAAAAATGTTCTGCGGCCTCGGATTGCGGCGAGGTTGGCGTATAGGCGGTCGCAAGCCGTGGATTCGTGTCTTCTGCCGGGCCAGCAGAGGTATCTGCCTGGACGGCCATTGCCTGCAAAAGGAGCGTCGAGGTCGCGAGGGCCAGCGCGAAACGAGCTGTTGGAGTTCGCATTCGTTCGTCTTGTCGTGTCTAAACTTAAAGGTGTCCGAGCGTGCGGCGCCGAGAGGAGCCGTGACGCAACAGTAGATGATCTTACCTAAGAGAACTGTGAAGGATTACCTGATTGCGATAGCTGTGCGCAACCGATTTCGCTTCCATTGAACTTGATCGAGCGAAGGACTTGCGCGAATCGCATCTCCTGCGGCTCATCGACATGACGACCAAGCGAGCGAGCGTCGCTGTGCTCGGTCCTTCCCTCCATCGCATCGGGAAGCTCACGAGCGCGTTCGGGGTTTGCCGCGGGTCACTCGAGCTAATGTCTTAGTACGCGGCGAGCAAGTCGATGCGCCGAGGCGTTCGCGGCCAGGTGGATTCGAGTTCTCATTGCTGATCAGCCTATTCTGCCGGTCAGGATCTTTGCGAGAAGATGCCGATGGCAGTGCTTCTCCTGCTCGGCGCAATGACAAAGCAGCGTCACGTCTTCACGGCTTCCGAGCTCCTGAAGCAACCGTAAGGTGAACTTCTGTCCGTGGTTCTTGATGCTGGCGTTCGCCTTGTCGAGTGAATCGCTCTGGTACATTTCTTCTCGATAGCGCCGGGCAAACTCTCTCCAGTTCAGTTGCCCCGATTGGATGCCGGCAAGCAGCTTCTCCGACGGACCCAGATTCGCCATCCAAATATCGTAACGCGAGGTCGGCAACCCTCGCCCTCGGAACCTCGTAGCCAGGATGCGCAATCCATCCTCGGGTTCGATCGGCGAATGCACAGACTTGGTCTTGATCACGGTCGCGTCTCTATCGACCGAACACGGCGGCTATCGCTCGACTGCCACGGCCCAGCGGGTCCTTGCGAATCAGCTTCTCTTCCTCCGCCACTTGGGCGAACAAGCCATCGAGACTCTTATCGAGCACGTGTTGCTCGAGATCCAGATTGGGCTTGTTGCTGAGCGGTACCTTTTTGTAGGCGCTCAACATCTGTTGGTACTGCTGATAGAACCCGATTTGCCGCAAGTTCGATTGGACGATCGGCAGATATCGTTGGCGCAGACTGGTTTCCGTTTGACCACGAAAATAGTCGGTCGCGGCGGTGTCAGTCCCACGAACGATGTTCAATGCGTCGGTGATGGTCATTGCGCGGACCGCATCGATGAATACAGTCCTCGCCTCCTTCGCCGCTTGCTCAGCCCCTTGATTCATCAGAAGCTCGACGCGATCGATCTGACTTCCTAGACCGAACTGACGCAGACGACTCGCGATGGGCTGCACGGACTCAGGAAGCTTGATGCGGTAGATAGGATGATTCTGATAGCCCCCGGCCTTCGACAAGAGATCGGCGGCACGGGTGCTGCCCAGCTCGAGCGACTCCTTGATTCCGCGCGACAACGCGGCGTCATTCGATTGCCCCACGGATACTGGAGCGGATTCGAGAACGGAAGACAGCTCGGCACAACCACCTAGCACACTGATCAGGCACAACATACTCGCGACCCGAATCGTGGGACGCAGAGGTGCGTTGGCATTCGATTTCATCGTAACTCCAGTTCTGCTCGAGATCGCTCGCATAGTAACGAGCGGCTCGGGGTCAGCGATAGGAGGGCACGGCCTGGGTCGGAACAATGGCGCCGACATTTCGTTGCTCATGAACCTCCTTGGGAGAGCGTGTATGACCAACGAAGCCGAGCTTGCGAAAGAATTCTGGAAGGCCCTGAAATCCGATATGACGGTCATGTTGAGCTTGACCGACGTAGAAGAAGGTCACAGCCGTCCGATGACGGCACAGTTGCTGGAAGACGAGGATCGCCAAGGCGGCCCGATCTACTTCTTCACGGCAAAAGATACGGAGCTCGTGACCGCACTAGAGCAGGGGCACGGACAGCGCGCAGCTGCACACTTTGCCTCAAAAGGTCACGATTTATTCGCGTCCATTCATGGCGAGCTCAGCATCGATAATGATCGAGCGATGGTCGATCGATTGTGGAACCGCTTCGTGGCAGCCTGGTATGAAGGTGGCAAAGACGACCCGAAATTGCGATTGCTTCGATTCGAACCTGAGTACGCGCAGGTCTGGCTAAACGAACACAGCTTGTTCGCCGGTATCAAACTGCTGTTGGGCCGCGATCCGAAAAAGGATTATCGAGACAAAGTCGCGGACGTTCGCTTGGACGCGCACTAAACGAAACGCGCATCGCCGATAGCGCAAAGTCACGCTCGCGCCCGCAATGCACTGCGCGTTCCATAGACGAGCAAAGACAGACTGAGCAAGGCGAGCGCGGTTGCGCTCGCCGCAAGCGCGGCGTGAATTCCGACCAGGCTGCCGAGCAATCCAACGCTCACGCCGCTGAAGGTTCTCAGGCCAAGGGCTGACATCGTGAACAAGCCAATGACGCGCCCGCGAATTTCGCTGGGTGCGTTGAGCTGAACCAACGTTTGCGCCATCGAGTTGAAGGAAAGCTCAGCGAAGCCCGCCACGAACAACAACGCGAGCGCCAGCACATAGAACGGCGACAGGGCGAAGCCTGCGAGCGCGCAACACCACACGATCGCGAGCACGAAGGCGGTACGAGACTTCGGCTGTAACAAGCCGCGGCTCTCCAGCACCAACCCCGCAGTCAATGCGCCTGCCGCATCCGCCCCCAGCAGCATGCTGTAGTAGAAATCGGCATCGACTTGGCCAAGCGCGTCCGCAAAGCCTGGCATTTGCGCCTGATATGCGTTGCCGACAAACAGCGAGGCGGCGCCAGCGAGCACGATCATCGACAATAACGTGCGATGGCCGATCACTTGGCGCACGGTCTCGGCGATATCTCTGAAACCCACCAAAGCTCGCGACCCCTTTATCGAGGACGGGTGATACGGCGCTTTCCACAACCACAGAATCGTCGGCACGTACAACAGGGCATTGAAAAAGATTCCGTACACCGGCCCCATCGTCAGCAGAATTGCGCCACCGATCGCCGGACCCGCGAGCATTCCGAGTTGGCGTGCCGTCGCATTCAATCGAATTGCACTGGGTAATTGCTCGATCGGCACGACGTGATGCAAGAGCACTTGTGACGCCGGACTCCAGAGCACTCCCGCGCAGCCATGCAGGACGAGCAACACCATGGCATGCCAGGTCTGAATGGTGTCGGTCGCGAACAGAATGCCCCAGGTGATCGAGACGCCCATGAACACGAGCATTCCGGCTTGGATCACGCGACGAGCATCGAAGCGATCCGTCAGAGCACCTGCGTGTACCGAGAACAAAAGGTACGGCAGCCAGTGCGCGATGACCGCGAAGCCGGCGAGCGCCGGCGAACGGAATTTCTGAAAAATGACCCAATAGCTGATGACGTGCTCGATGTTGTCGGCCATCATCGCGCCCGCGGAACTGAAGAAGAATCCGCGGTAGCCTGGTTGACGAAGCGCGGCGAAAGATCTTTGAGGGGGGGTCAAACGGGAAACTCAGTCGATGATGGATGTGTCCTCCAAGTATGACTGAATTCAGGATGACAAAAGCTCGCGCTACCGAAGTTGGCTGTCTTTACTGCCGCGGCGGTTATAGCCGCTGACCTGCGCCGCTTCTCGATCCTCTTCTTCCTGGCATGCCACGCACAGTCGCACGCCTGGAATAGCATTGCGGCGCGCTTCGGGAATCGCAGCATTGCAATTGGCGCAATGGGTCAGCGAGGGCCCCTTCGGCAAGCGGCTCTGCGCCCGAGTCACGCCATCCTTCACGGTGGCATCGATTTGATCTTGAACCGCGCCGTCTTGAGCCCAACCCGTCGCCATTTCGACTCCCAGCTTCACTGATGCTCAAATGATGGAAGCTGGGGCGCAAATTGCAAGTCGGCATATGGACATGGGCATTGTCCGTCTCGATAAACGGCATGCTCCGACGACGGAGTTAGCTCGGTCCTAACCCCAGTCAGAAAGATCGGCTTCACAGGAAGTGCAGCGAAAACTACCGACAGCCGCGAACCTGACTTGGTCGTGCCTGCATCCTGCGCCAGCGGGCGCGGCTACTCCGAGCGAACCGGCTCCGCGCGGTTTCGGCAACTCGTATGCAGAAGAACCTTGCGGCTCCGACATCGGATGTATGGCATCGAGCTCATCGAAACGCCTCACTATCCTCAGCAATGCTGCCATGGATATTTCCTCCAACTACGAATCGGTTGCTGCCTAATCTAGAGCCGAGCGCCTATCAAGTCAGTCGAGATGAGGTCACGAAGCGGTCACGCCTAAGCAATCGCGGTATTGATTCGCCCTTATCTGAATACTCGTTTGAAAGCATCATAGGCGATCGCACCGCGCACGCCTCCGGCCGCGAGGGCCTGTCGAGGCCGGGCAAGCCCCTCGTCGGCCCCTTCGGTGAGGTCCTACCAAATCAGCTGGAGGGTGCCCGCATGATTTGCTCAGCGCGGAATCAACCCTTCCTACGCTGCGCACGTCGCGTCGCGTTGTAGAAGCTTGATCGCGAGGAGTGCCGCTCGACTGGCTGCTAGCATCTTCAATGTGGTCGACAAGGGGCTTACCCGCCCTTCCAGTCCCTCGAAGAGTGCGCTTACGTTTCAGCGCTCGAATGGCGTGAGGACTTCTTCTGTTACTTCCTATTTCTGTTCTTACTCTTCGTTGCCGGTTGATGTGGTGGGCGGGGCTGACGTCAGAACTTGTTTTTAGGAGCCTCAAAAACAGGACGTTTTTGTGGAAGGCTACACGGATGTATTCACGCCGGTCCCAATAAACAAGTTCTGGCGGCAGCCACGCCTGGACGTTGAGTCATTGCCACGACCTAGCGACAGCCTCTTGTGCCAACCTTCACACTCCTCGGTACTAGCGTTCGCGAGCAATCCGCGCACTCAGAGAACGGTAAGGCTCTGAGAACAACCGCGCCTTGGTACTATCGTCTACCACACTCCTGCATCGTGGACCGGATACAAATGCTCTCTTCCAGTATCGCTCTAAGCCCGCGGGTCACCCGCCTTCTATTCGCGATAGCAGGTGCATTCGGTGCATGCTCATTGCCGATGTTATCGGTGCACGCGGAACCCTTTATCGGGCAGTTCGAGCTCAAGACATTGGAGAGCGCGCCGGGCTCCTTCGAGTTCCAAAGTCAGAACGCGTGGGCGTGGGATCAACCTGCTCGTCGCATCGATACCGATACTGGCGATGAACCGCTGCTCGATGAAAACGCTTTGTTCCGTGAACGCTACGCACTGGAATTGGAGATCGGATTGACGCATTCGCTGAAGATGCGTGTAGGCATCGAAGGAGAAAATGAACGCGTCGATGATCCCGAAGACTTGGCGCAAGCAAACGACTTCGAAGGGCTGAGCGTCGGAGAGATCGGCGCGGAGATCGTGGCGATCTTGGCACAGAGAGAAGGAGACGGTTTCGGTATCGGCGTCGTGGCTGAGATCGAAGGACCTTTCGATCAAGAGGAACCCAATCACCTGACCCTGGGACCGATCATGGAGTATCAGTCGGGTCGCTGGCTGCTAGCTGCCGTACCGATGCTCGTGCGCTCCTTCGGAGGAGATAGGGAGGAGAACGAACCGCGCGATGAAAAATGGGATTTCGCCTATGCCGCGCAACTCATGCACACCTTCTCGGATCGCTGGAAGCTAGCCGTGGAAGGATACGGAACCGTGGAACGAATCGGCAGCACGGGCACGCGCTCCGAAGCCGCCGAGCGTTTCGGCGATTCGAATCAACACCGGCTGGGACCAGTACTCTATTTCAGCCATGAATTCGGCACGCGCAGCGATCGCTCCGCGCGAAGCGAATCATCGATTGCTTCCGGGGAAGAAGAATCGGAAGGCACCACCCTCACCATCGGTCTCGGACTTCTGGAAGGACTCACTTCCGATACAGCGGATCACACATTGAAGCTCAGCATCGAAGCCGATTTCTGAGGCGATGAATCGAGGTGATAAGGTGATGAAGTAATGAAGTGATGGCGAGGGAACCCGCTTTTCCTTCTGACCCGATCCCTGATCCCTGATCCCTGATCCCTAATCCCTGCATCACCACATCAGTGTCGGATCGGGCCGCGCTAGATCGTCCTTTGGGGGAATCCGACCACATAGGAGGTCTTCCGTAATGAGCACCCTTATCCCCGCGCGCGAGCTCGTGAAACGCAATACGGTCCGGTTTCCCGGCGAGAGCTCCGAGTATCGGGCGGCACGCGATGCCTTGCTGGCAGAAGAGATCGAGTTGCGGCGGCACATCGAGCGCGTCGCCGAGATGCGGCGTGCTTTACCGCCGGGCCGCAAAATCGAGAAGGACTATCGATTCGAGGGTGAGAACGGTCCGGTGAGCCTTGCCGATCTGTTCGGCGATAAGCAGAGCTTGGTCGTATACGCGTACATGTTTGGTCCGCAGCGACAGCGGCCTTGCCCCATGTGCACTTCGCTCCTGAGCGCATGGGATGGCGAAGCACCCGATATCGAGCAGCGAGTTGCGCTCGCGATCGTTGCCCGCTCACCGATCGAACGTCTGATTGCCTTCAAGAAGGAGCGAGGCTGGCGAAATCTCAAGTTATATTCGGATACCAGTGACGAATTCAGCCGCGATCATTATTCGATCGAAGCCGATGGCAGTGACAACGCTGGCTACCATGTGTTTACACGTCGCGATGGATCCATTCGCCACTTCTGGAGCGGCGAGATGGGGTTTGAGACCGCTGATCCCGGCCAGGATCCGCGCGGCGCGCCTGACTTGATGCCGATTTGGACGATTCTGGACACCATTCCGGAAGGTCGAGGCGTCGATTGGTATCCGAGTTTGGAATATGGAAGCCCCGGTGCACGATGAGACTGAGTCTAACCAGCCAGCGCGCGCTGATATGTTGCTGTGCGAACGGAGCGCACTGCTAGCTCGCGCTCGAACGAGCTGGCGATCGGATTCGATCTTTGCCGGTATTTTCTTTACTTGCCGACTGCGATGTTTCGAGAACGGATGACATTGCAACAGCCACTGTCAAATCGCCGAATAAGGATACTCCGTAGCTCTATTTCAAAAATCCCCTCGCGATGATAGCGTTATCAGTCGCTCTCATCGGTTGAGAGCTAAGAAGACCAGCAGTGCCTTGCAGGCGGCCATTGGCCTGCAGGTCACTGCACACAAAATGCATCGGAACATGGGGTCGCGCATCACTGGATGCTCTCCCCTGTTGCGAGCGAATGAGGGGAATATCCATGACTTTTCGAAAACTTCGCTATGCCATGCTGCTGCCAGCGTTGGTCCTGGCGGGCTGCCCGATAAACGAGGTGCCCGTAGCCAACGCCGGGAAGGATCAAACAGTTAAGGAAGGGACTGTCGTCACGCTGAAAGGATCGGGCAAGGACAAAGACGGCAACATCGTGCTTTATAGCTGGGCACAAACAGGCGGCCCTGACGTCGACTTCGACGTGTTGAAAAACGGCAGCGTGATTAAGTTCGTCGCACCCGAGACCGACATGCAGCTACAGCTGACGTTCGAGCTAACGGTGTTCGACAACTTTGCTGGGCAGAGCAAAGCGGATTCGGTGACTGTCACCGTCGATCAAATCAAATTCTTCGGCACCGCTCCAGGCGGGCCGGAAGATTACGAACACCTGCTCACCTACTTCGATCAACTCACTCCGGAAAACGCCGGCAAGTGGGCCAGCGTCGAAGGCACTCGAGATGTCATGAACTGGACGGATTTGGATACCGCCCGCAGCTTCGCCTTGGACAACGGCCTCGTATTCAAATATCACACCCTACTCTGGGGACAACAACAACCCAGCTGGATCGACACCCTCACGCCTGAGGAGCAACTCGCGGAGATCGACGAGTGGATGGCGGAGATTGCCGCGCGCTATCCCGACCTCGATCTCGTCGAAGTCGTGAACGAGCCGATGAATGCTCAGCCTTCGTACCGCGGCGCATTGGGCGGTGCGGGCGAAACAGGTTTCGATTGGATCATCAAAGCATTCGAAATGGCGCGAGAGCACTTCCCGAACGCGAAGCTGATCCTCAACGAGTTCAACGTGATGGTCGATGACGGTCTCACGACGAACTATCTCAACATCATCAACCTGCTCAAAGAGCGGAGCCTGATCGATGGTATCGGCGAGCAGGCGCACTTCTACGAGCGCACCAACCCTGCGGTGATCGCGGCGAACCTAGACCGGCTTGCAGCAACGGGGTTGCCAATCTACATCTCCGAGTTCGATCTCAACTTGGCCAACGATGCAGACCATGCGAATGTGATGAAGAATCTTTTCCCAGTGTTCTGGAATCACCCATCTGTTGCCGGCGTGACGCATTGGGGTCACTTGGAAGGCAGCATATGGCGCGGCAATGCTTATCTCATCCGCGCCGACGGCACGACGCGTCCAGCTCTTGACTGGCTGGTCTGCTACATGGATGAGGGAAACAAGGGCAACAAGGACAAAAAGTGCAAAGTGCCCGAGTACGTACATCCGGGTTGGCAAGGGCGGGAGTTCGGCTTGACGCTCGAGGCCATCATGCACGACGAGGGCATGGGTGTGGTCTCCGGCGGCACGATCGCCTATACCGACGATGGCGACTGGATTGCCTTCAAGGGCGTGGAATTCCAGGCAGGCTGGGACACACTGTGGGTGAACTACGCGAAAGGCAACACCGATCCAGGCAGCATCTCGATCCATCTCGATAGCTTGGACAGCCCGGCCGTTGCAACAGTTGACTTGCCGCCCACCGCAGGCTGGGGCACGGCAGCGACTGTCGAGCAGCCTTGGGCGCCGATCGATACGACGCACGATGTCTACATCCGCTTCAATCAGGGTCCGGGCGTAGGCAATCTGAACAGCGTTCGTTTCGGCAAGCCAATTCCGCAGTCCGATATCAACTTGTTGCCCGACGGCGGGTTCGAAGCCGGTATCGATGGATGGCAATCATGGAATGGTTCCGCGCTGAGCGCATCGACTGATCAAGCGCACGGCGGCGTACAGAGTTTGCGTGCGACAGGTCGTCCGAACGACGCCCAGTTTGCGGTTTACAACTTGACCTCCGTAGTCGCGGCAGACACTAGCTACGCCGTGAGCGCGTGGGTGTTGCACAACGGTGCTGCCACCGACACCGTGCGCATGGCAGCGAAGGTTGGCTGTGCATCAGGCGATACGTATCCATGGTTGCACAACCATACTGGCGTGGAGCCGAACACGTGGACGCAGCTCTCCGGCAACCTTGCGATCCCCGCGACTTGCGTTGTTACGGATGTCGCTTTGTTCTTCGAGGGCACCTCGCCGGGTAGCGACGTCTATCTAGACGATGTGCGCGTCGTACCGCCAAATAGCAATCTGGTATCGAACGGCACATTCGAAGCAGACGCCGCGGGCTGGAGCTCATGGAACGGCTCAACGCTATCGGCCTCAGCTGCTCAAGCTCATGGCGGCAGCCAGAGTCTGCTTGCGACCGATCGCCCGAACATAAACCAGTTTGCGGTCTACAACTTGACCTCAGTCGTCGGTCCCGACACGACGTATGCGGTGAGCGCTTGGGCGTTCCATACTGGGGCTGCGACGGACACCGTGCGCATGGCGGCCAAGGTGGGTTGCGAATCCGGCGACACCTATCCGTGGTTGCATAACCATACGGGCGTAGAACCCAACACCTGGACGCAGCTATCGGGGAATCTCGCGATACCCGCCAGTTGCGTAGTGGTAGACGTGGTTCTGTTCTTTGAAGGCACCTCGCTGGGGAGCGATGTGTACCTTGATGACGTCTCGGTCACTGGGCCGTAATAAGTCGGTACTTTTGAGACCTAAGAGGGGGCTGCAATGCAGCCCCCTTTTTTTATGCGTGCGCTCGCGACTAAATCGCGCAGATCAACTGCTGGATTTATCGAAAGGCACGACGTTGTCGCGAGTCCGAGTATCGTGCGGCGACTGTGTGCGTAAGCGATAACGCAGGTCACCGAGCTCCAACACATCGCCTTCATGCATGAGGTGCTTGCGAACCTGTTTGCCGTTCACGAAACAGCCATTCGTGCTGCCCGCATCTTCGACGATCACGCCATTGGGCCCGACGAGCAGTCGCGCATGATGCCGGCTCACCAGCTTCGAAGGTAAGCAAACATCGGTTTCGGTCGTGCGACCGATCGTAAGCATCTTTGCCGTGAGAGCAATTACCGGTCCTGAGTGTTCGATGGGCTCCAAGAAGCGCTCGACATCGCTTGCCTGCTCCGCCTCTGCGTCCTTGCCGATTCGATTTACATCGCGACGAATCGCGGCCAGCGCTTCGGAATGTACGCCCAGATCCGTCCGCAGCTCTGCGATCTCGTGGTCGCGTTTGAAGATCTCCTCGGAGAGCGACTTGACTCGCTTGCGCGCCTTCTCCAACTGACCGGCGACGATCGCTCGCTCATCGCGTGCGGTCTGCAGATCATCCCGCAATTGCTGAGCCAGCTCGTCGCGAGCGAGAATCGCAACTTCCATGCCGCGAACCGCCATCGCACTTTCGCGCACCTTCGACTCCAAGGACGCGACTTCTTCTGTTTTCTCCTGCAATAGTCGTTTGGCATTTTCCGCCGAGGCGTGTACCGCAAGCAGCTCTTCACGTAGCTGCGCAACCTCACTCATTGCCTCATCGAGAGCAACCGTACGCGCCTCGAGTTCCTCCGCCGCCGGCAGCAACGCGTCTCGCTCTTCGGTCAATGCATCGACCTGCCGCTGAGCGGCCTTGCGCGCGGCAACCAGCTCTTCGTGTAACTGATCAATTTCGGCAACGCGCTGCTCGAGCTCACTTTGACGAGCCGCCAACTCAGCGGCTAGCGGCAACAAGCGCTCGCGCTCTTGCGTGAGCTGATCGATTTTCGCTTGTGCATCCCGCTTTGCCTCAGCCAACTCTGTGCTGAGGCGTGCGGTTGCTTCGTTGCTTCGAGCTAACTCTTCACCACGCGATGCAAGTTGAGATGCAATCGCCGAGACAGCCGCGCGCTGTTCTTCGAGGGCAAGGAGCTGGGCTTGTAAACTAGTTTGAGAGGCGGCGAGCTCATCGCGCGACTGATCCAAATCGAGCTTTGCTCGCTCGAGCTCCGAAGCACGAAGGTTCAACTCGGCGGACAATTCCAAATTGCGCTGCTCTTGAGCATCCCGAGCGGTCGCAATATCGGTGATTTGCGCCTGGAAGTTGCTTGCTCTGAGCTGCAGCTCTTCCAATGACGTTTGCAACTGCACCACGGTCCCGTTCAGCTGCGCAAGCTGGGTCTCTCGCTCCTCTAGCTCATTTTCCCGCTCGCGCAACAGCGTGCGATGTTGTTCGGCGGATTGTTTGGCGGCGTCGAGTTGGTTCGTCAAGCCGGCGATCGTTTCGCGTTGCTGACGAAGCCGATCGTTCAACACATCGCGGTCGGCGGAGAGCGCCTCCACGGCATGGTCACGCAGATCCAAAATGGATGAGAGCTTGTCATAGTCGGTGAGCTTCGCAGCGAACTGTCGACTGAGCTGTGCCTTGAGCGTCTTCTCTTGATTCAACGATGCTTCCATCGCCATCAAGGAATCGGCTCGCTGTGCTGCAATCGTCATGGACGCTTGCAGGCGCTGCTGCAATTCTTCGCATCGCTCCTGAAGCTCCACGCTTGCGGATTGCTGTTGCTCGATTCGTTGCTGAAGTTTTGCCTGCTCCGCCCCAGCGCGCCCGAGCTCGGCAGTCCGCGCCGTACTCAGTTCTTGAAACTTCTGATTCGCAATCTCCAGTTGTTCGCGCAGCTTGTGCTCGGCGCGCTGAGCCATCTCCTTCTCTAAGGCGCGAGCCTCGCTGATGCGAGCATTCTCCGCCTCGATGGATACGAAACGGCGCTGCAACTCATCCTTATCGGCCAGCACTGCCTCGTTGCGCTTCTGTATCGCCTTGTTCGCTTCGTGTGCGGCAACGATCTCGGTTTCGAGCTCTGCGATGCGCTTGAGAATACTGTCCACATTGACGGTCAATGCGCCAGACCCAGCTGTATCCCGGGCGTCGACATCGATCGACTCGCTGCGCTCTTGACGGACTTCGGTCAGCTCCTCCAAATCTCGCAACGCCTCGACTGCCCACGTATCGGTGCGCGCGAGACCTTGTTGAGTCGATGTTAGCGATGCTTCGTATGCTTCGACGTCGAGAACCGGAAGCTCGTCGGTACGGTCGAGGTCGTCCTTCAGCATCTGCGGCTTAGTTGACATGAGCGGCTCTGATTGCAGCACCAGGGATTCTCCTGCATTTGCCGTGCCGGCACGAAGGCTAGGTCGACGGACGAAGATTGCGATGTGCGCACGCTCTGCAGTTATCAGGATAGGACAGAGCAGCTTGTCAAAGAGTATGTCCCTGTCGCGCGGGCTGTGCCAAGGCCCATTCGGGTACCTATGGCTGTCGGATTTCCTTCCAAGCGGAGTAAGTAGGAATGCGCTGGCACCTTCCGCCTCCCTTCTGCGTTAAATGGGCCTATTACCACGCGTTGATATCGGCGCCAGCTGCCGCGCGACTCCGGGCCACCCCCTTGGGCGCTCGTAGTTGGGTACTCGAGCAGGGCTCTATGCGGCGGCGGGCTCGGCCTTAGTTTCAACCTTTGAGGATGACCCATGGTGGAGTGGATAACGGAATTGCTCGAGCGTCTGGGTTATCTCGGCATAGCCCTGCTGATGTTCTTGGAGAACGTATTCCCGCCCATTCCCTCCGAACTGATCATGCCGTTCGCCGGCTTTGCCGCCTCCCGGGGCGAGCTGAACTTCTTTGGCGTTCTAATCGCCGGGACAGTCGGAAGCCTCGCGGGTGCGTTGCCGTGGTACTGGCTCGGTTACAAGATCGGCTGTAAGCGGCTCGCGTCCTGGGCCGACAAACATGGCCGCTGGTTCACGCTCAGCGGCGAGGAGATGAAACAAGCGAACGCTTGGTTCGAGAAGCATTGCGGCAAGGCGGTCCTCTTTGGTCGGCTCGTACCCGCGGTACGCACCCTGATTTCCGTACCCGCGGGCATAGCCAGTATGAGCCTGCGGCGATTCATCACGTACTCACTGGTCGGTACGCTGATGTGGAATGCCGTGCTCACGACACTTGGGTTTCAGTTGGGTGAAAACTATTCGAAGGTAGGCGAATACCTGGATCCTGTGACGAAGGTGATCGTCGGATCGATCATCGCCTTCTACCTTTATCGGGTCGTGCGATTCAAGGCGCCACCAACGCAAGAGCCGGCCTAGTTGAGCGACACCTACGGCCGACATTCGCAATGCGTCATCACTTTGAGCACGACAGATGCAAGATGGTCGAGCTCATTGTCGAATGCATTCCAATCGCGGAACGACCGCGCTCTTGATTCGTTAACTGCAAGCCGCAAGGCTTCGAGCAACAGTTGATCTAAGAAATTGGAGTGTGAACATGGCATCGAAACGTAAATCGACGAGATCCAAGAAAGAGGCTCTGGACGGCACAGAATTGTTGGTGTTGGAGTTGCAAGAGATTCATAGCGCGGAGAGTCAACTCGCGCGCGTTCTGCCACGCCTGATCAAAGCGGCCGAATCCGAAACACTGCAAGAGAAACTTGAAGAGCGCCTTGCTGAAGGCGAGCGCGTTCTGAAGGAGGTCGACAGTGCGCTGGAAGAGCTCGATGAAACACCGGGCCGTAAGAAGAATGTAGCGGCGGAAGGTTTGATCAACGACGCGCGCGAACACATCCAAGAGATCCAAGTCGGACCTGCGTTGGACGCAGTACTGATCGCCGCGATTCAGAAAACCGAACACTACTGTATCGCCGCGTGGGGCACGGCGAAGGCGCTTGGACAAGCGCTAGGACAGTCCAGCGTGGTCAGCTCCATGGAGCGAGCGCTCAAAGAGGGCAAAGCCTTCGATGAAGAACTTACGCAACTCGCGGAAAAGGAAGTGATGCCACTACTTCTTTCCGAAGAGTCAGAAGAAGAGGAAGCATCGTCGACGCGTAGCCGAACCGCCAAGAACGGCGGAACGGAACGTCGGGCGAACTAGCTGAATCCAAATGTCACCAGATCCGGCGGTGCAGAGCACCGCCGGCCTTTTCTTATGAATCGATCGAGATGATCTTCGCAAAGATCGCAGCCACTGATCGCTTCCAAAGCTCGCCTACTCCAAGAGCCTCCTCCGAGGGCCTGCTCTGAGGGCTTGTACTCATTGCCTTCGTTCGTGTGGATTTCTAGTTTTCCGTCTTCGGTTTTTCTCACACACGGACGTCCGGCATCGCTGAAGTGCCAGCGTCAATGGAGGATGCATGTCCACTCTCAGATGGGTCGCGGGCCTGACTCGCACGACGATTGGTGCAGCGTGCCTGCTGTGCTCAACCATCATCGCTGCCGCAACGCTGCCAGCCGGCTTCACGGAAACTCGGATCGCATCAGGACTTCCAAATCCCACCGCAATGGCGATCGCGCCTGATGGCCGGATTTTCGTCGCCGAGCAAGCGGGTCGCCTGCGGGTCGTCAAGGACGGCGTATTGCTGACACAGCCCTTCGTTACACTGAGCGTCAACTCTCTAGGCGAGAGAGGTCTGCTCGGAGTAGCGCTGGACCCCAATTTCGCAACGAATCGGTATCTCTATCTCTTCTATACCGGCCCGACGGCGCCGCCGCGAATCAATCAAGTCAGCCGATTCACGGCGAGCGCATCCAATCCCGATGTCGCCGAGCCAGGCAGCGAAGTTCCACTGCTCGAGCTGTCGCCGTTGACGACCGCGTTCATCCACAACGGCGGTGCTCTCCACTTCGGACCCGATGGTGCTTTGTATATAGCAACCGGTGACAACGCCGACTCCACCAATGCCCAAAGCCTTGCAACGACGCACGGCAAGATTCTGCGCATCAACCCTGATGGGTCCATACCGACCGACAATCCTTTCCTCGGCGAGACTACCGGCATCAATCAGGCGATTTGGGCTCGAGGGTTGCGTAATCCGTATACGTTTGCATTCGATGCATCGACAGGACGTATGCATGTCAATGATGTCGGGCTTGACGCATGGGAGGAAGTCAACCATGGCATTGCTGGCGCGAACTTTGGCTGGCCGACGACGGAAGGCAACACTCCGCCGAACGTCGCGGGTGTGCGCTACCCGATCTACGCCTACGAGAACGCGGGCACCAATTGCGCCGTGATCGGCGCCGCATTCTATCGGCCCTCGACACCGAATTTTCCGGCGGAGTATTCCGGCCGCTACTTCTTCGGGGATTATTGCGGCGGGTTCATTCGCACGCTCAGCGGTCCATCGTATGACGCACCGGCGACATTCGCCACCAACCTAGGGGCGCTCGTAGACATCGACATCGCCAATGACGGGTCTCTTTATTACCTGCAACGCAGCGCGGGAGGAGAGCTCTATCGCGTGACCTATACGGCGGATTCACCGCCTTCGATTACGGAGCATCCCGAAGATGCGAACGTAAGTGCGGGCGAAGCGGCCGAGTTCAGCGTTTCTGCGACAGGTGCACAACCTTTGAGCTACCAATGGCTACGCGATGGCGTTGCGATTGCCGGCGCAACAGGCGCTACTTATACAATTTCCGCAGCGACGCTCGCGGACAATGGTGCGCTGATCTCGGTCAGGATCAGCAATGGGTTCGGTATGGTGACCAGTGAGCCCGCGACGTTAACAGTGACTGCGGGTACCGCGCCCGTAGCCGTAATCGATCAGCCGGATACTGGAGCGACTTATCGCGGTGGCGATGTCATTGCGTTTTCGGGCACTGCGACCGACGCTGAAGAAGGCGCATTGCCTGCGAGCGCACTCACTTGGCGCGTGGACTTCCATCATGACGAGCATTCGCATCCTCACATGCTCGAGACGAGCGGTGTGAGTAGCGGCACATTCACCATTGCAGATCGCGGTGAAACGTCGGCAAATGTTTTTTATCGAGTCATTCTGACGGTGGAAGATTCAGCAGGCTTGACCCATTCCACCTACGTCGACATACAGCCTCGTACCTCCAGCGTGACTCTCGCGAGTAATGTTCCCGGCGCGCAATTGACGTTGGAT
>JAICPY010000010.1 GCA_025929585.1 Steroidobacter sp. | reverse complement strand
GTCGTGGCGAGTGCAATCAACAGACTCATGGCTATTCCCACGCACACGAAGGCGCTCAACATCTTGGCGATCAGGTAAGCGCCGGCAGGCATCGGCTGCGTGCGCTTGAGTGTTAGCACCCCTGATTGGCGTTCCATCGCAAACCCCTGGCCGAACCCATACATTCCCGGGCTGGTGATCGCGAACACCGCGAACGCGGCAAACATGAAGACTGGAAGCCGCGCATCATCTCCGGCCTTGGGCCCGACGACCAAGATGCCGATCAACGCATACAAGAACAGCGGCAGCGGTAACATCGGCACTGCATACGCGGGCATGCGAATCAGCCGTAAGAACTCATATTTCGTTTCCACCCAGTAGGCTCGAAGCGTTCGCTCGAAAGACATCGAGCCCTGTGGTGCAGTAAAGATTGAAGTGCTCATCACGCAGCCTCCTGGGTAATTTCCGTGAAAGCCTCTGCAAGTCCGGTGCGCCCGACCTGCAGCTCTTTGAATTGCGGATCCTCATTCGCTAATCGACGAACGACCGCATCGGCATCGCTTGCGATCAAGTGCAATCGCTCGCCGTCTCGACGCACACTGACAACACCGCGCCAATCGCGTATGCGTTCGACATCGAGGGCCGTAATGCAGCTCAGCTGCGTGCGGGTCGCTCGCGCCCGCACCTCATCTACAGTACCTAAGGCCACAAGCTGGCCTTTCGCAATGACGGCGATTCGGTGCGCGAGCGCTTCGGCTTCCTCCAGGTAGTGTGTCGTCAGGACGATCGAGCAGCCTTGTGCTACGAGTTGCCGCAGCGTTGCCCAGAGCATTTCTCTGGTTTGCAGGTCGAGACCCACAGTCGGCTCGTCGAGGAACAGCAACTTCGGGCGGCCGCAGACTGCAATCGCGAACTGCACCAGCCGTTTCTGGCCTCCCGAAAGCTGGCGGTATAGGCGATTCGCAATCGCACTCGTATGGGTCAGCGTCAAAACCTCGTCGACTCGCATTGGCGCCGCGTAATAGCTGCAGCTCAGGTCGATGAGCTCACGCACGCGCAACTCCGGTGGTAGATCGACATCCTGCAACATCGCGCCTACGAAGCGGCGAGCCTCGATGCTGTGTGGCGAGCGCAGAAATACGCTTGCAATGCCGTCATCGGGATCCTGCAATCCGAGCAGGCAGGAAATGGCCGTCGACTTTCCCGCGCCATTGGGTCCGAGGATGGCGAGCAGCTCGCCGGCACGAATACTCAGATCGAGACCATCGAGCGCGACGGTATTGCCGTAGCGTTTACGAACGCTCGAAAGGCGTGCAACGATGGTTTCAGGTATATCGACAGCGGCACCGGATTCACCGGCTCGTGCACTCGAGTATCTGCGGCCATTCAGGATTTCGCCGAGATAGGTACTGCGGACGAAGCAGTGATAGCTCAGCAGCAGAATCGAGAGGGAGGCGCAAACGATCAGCGGGAATTTGATGCTCCAGTGGACGGGCAAATCGAGCGCGATCATCTGCAGCGCGAAAACCACGGGCAGATGCGCTAGATACATCCAATAGGACGAGTCCGCGACATAGCGCACAGCACGATTTTCATTCGAGAAGAAGCGCAGTGCTGCCCCGACGAGACCCGGAATCCAGTTCCAGATCGCAAACGCATATGCGCAAGCGTAGGTAAGCTTAGTCGAAGCATCGACTGCGAACGGATTCGGCTCGCGCTGAACCAACCAGAAGCTCAACGCTGTGAACGCAGCCGCGAGTACCAGATGCAAGGCCCAACGTTGCTTCCACACGCCGAGCAATTCACTGTGACGATGCATGATCCAGCCGAAGGCGAACGCCGTACCGAAGCCGATCATTGCCGGCAGCTGTGGACTAAAGCCGGTATCCGGCGATGCGATGCCGCTCCACATGATCCAGTTGGGCTGGAAGTACAAGCATGTTGCGATCGGCAAGGCGAGCATGATTGGCAATCCATAACCACGCACGATCGATGCCATCCAGACATCGATGCGCTCGCGGCGAGTGCCGGCACGGTCGAGAAGCTTCACGAACATGCCACGAAGCAGCAGCGTCAGGCCATAAAGCAGCAGCAAGTAGTACAAGAACCAAAGGTGCGCAAGCGGAAAACCCGTGGGCTTGGGAGGTTGCATGGATCCCGCAGCGGCAGGTGCAAGTGCGATGTACACGAGCGCCATCGCCATTGGCCCGAAGAGAACCCATCCCACCAGCAGCGGAGCGAGGATTCGTTTGGCGCGATCACGCACGAATCCCGTCGTACCTTTGCGGTGAAATAGGAGATGAGCGAAGAACCCGGCAACGAAGAAGAACAGAGACATTCGAAAGACGTGAATGACATAGAAGGCGATCTGCAACGCTGGGCTCTGCGAACTATCAGCCGGAAACCCGAAGGCGGCGAGCCCCGGCATGAATGTCATAGCCGCGTGCAGCACAATGCCACTCAGTAATGCAAAGGCACGCACTGCATCGAGTGCATGAACCCGTTCTTCTTCGTTTTTCATACTCAGCTCCAGGTCGTGAACCTGAGCACAGTTTGCGAGCCGCGACTAGGGTGAAACAGTGTAGAAAGTCATGCGCGGTGGATGACAAATGTCATGCGCTGCGCGCGTTGACGGTTGACAGCCAGAGCACTCAGCGCGTCTGCCTTCTGGCTGTCAACTGGCAACCGTCAACTGTCAACGCCGTCCGGCCGCTCCGCGCCTACAGCCATCCCTTGCTGCGCGCGATCCGAGCCGCTTCGATGCGGTTGTTTGCGCCGAGTTTGTCGATGGCTTCGGATAGGTAGTTGCGCACTGTTCCCGCCGATAGATTCAGTTTCTTCGCCACAGCTTCCGTGCTCGCACCGTCTGAGGCGAGCCGCAGCACCTGACGTTCGCGATCCGTAAGAGGATCAGCTTCCATCCAAGCCTCGGACGCGAGCTCGGGATCGATCACGCGCAGTCCTCGATGAACGCGGCGTACGGCATCGGCCAGTTCGCGCGCAGGTCGAGCTTTCAGCAGGTATCCGCTCGCGCCGGCCTCCATCGCTCGGCGCAAATATCCGGGGCGCGCGAAGGTCGTAACCACAATGACGCGGGTAGTGTCCCCTTTGATTGCATTCGCCGCATCCAGGCCGGTCATCTCGGGCATTTCGATATCGGTTATCAATATATCGGGCCTCTGTGTACGTACTGCCTCCAGTGCTTGCTTGCCATCGCGTGCTTGTGCGACGACGCTGATATCGCCTTCCATTTCCAAGAGCGCAGCCAGTGCGCCTAGCACCATTTCCTGATCTTCGGCGATGACGACCCGGATCCTTTTCTTCTCTGGAGTGCTCATGCCGCTGGTCCGTCCATACGCGTTGGGAGCGGTACGTCGATGATCAGTTCCGTTCCTCGACCAGATTGCCAGGCCACCTCGCCGCCGATGGCTTTCACTCTTTCGCGAATTCCTTGCATGCCCATTCCCTCTCGATGCACCCCGCCGCGACCGTCGTCTCGGATCTCCAATCGATATCCACCCGGTGTTCCCTTCAAGCTCATGGAGCAACACTTCGCATGCGCGTGACGCAGGACGTTCGTGATCGCCTCGCGCACTATCAACGCCAACACTCGCTCGTGAGCGGGTGGCAGCTGCAGGGCATCACGATATTGTTCGACGCTCACCCCTGCTGTTTCCAAAGTCGACTTTGCGCGATCGAGCTCGGCATGCAAATCAACCGATCGATAACCCACGATCGCTTCTCTCACTTCAGACAAAGCATTTCGCGAGATGCGCTCGACGTCCTCGATCTGTGTCTTCGCACGCGTCGGATCTTGATCCATCAGTCGGCTCGCGAGCTCGGATTTGAGAATGATCACCGACAGCGTGTGACCCAGAATGTCATGCAAATCACGCGCAATGCGTTCACGTTCGGCTGTCTTGAGCGTTCGCCGCAGTGCGATCTGCTGTCGTACGACGACAGTGATGGCCGCGCCCAAGAGTAATGCTTCGGCAGCGGTGATATACGGCATCGAACTGAACGGCCATATGAACGGCCATAGCAGCATCCATTGGATGAGGATCATCGCCGCCGCGCAGACGATGATCGCGGCCGAGCTCGCGATGCGGCCAGCCATCGCGAGAGGGCCAAACGCCGCGACGAAAATGTAGAAGATGACGCCGCTCGGGCGATACGCACCGAACGCGAGCGCAAGCATCGCCATAGCAGCGCAGATCACTTGCATGACCGACTTGCGCGCCCAGTAAAGAGAAGCAAGCACAGCCAAGGTCAGAAAAATCGTGAACGCGAGCAGCGTCCACATCCATTCCTCCCAGCTCGCACCCTTCTGATAAGGATCCCAGAAGATGTAAAGCACCGGCACGGCCCCGAACAGGCCTGCCCACGACGGCTTCTCCGCATCCTCAGGTAACTGCAGCCATTTCATCGTTGTTGCTTCTATTCCGCGCGCCTAGCAAGCGTATCCCCAGTCTGCCGCAACAGCAGGCATTTGACCCATGACAGTTGTCATGCGCAGGCGGTTCGCACCACGCGGGCGTTGCTACACTTGAATCTCGCTCTAAATGCCGTGAGGCCTTACGAGCAGCGATGCTTTGGGTTTGCTGGAGATCAGGCATGCCGCCAGCATTGCAGCTGCAACTGCGACGACGAGCCAAGCGAAGGCATCACCCAGTCGCGAATAGACCGTTGCGCGTGAGGTGAGGCCGACGTCCGATATCAGCGTTACGGGCACCTCATCGGAAGTTGCCTTCTCGGCAACGATGCGGCCGAATCCATCGCTCACAGTCAGTCTTCCACTGGCGGCGGCGCGTGCGAGAGCAAAGCCATTTTCGATGCCGCGAAGCACGGCCATGCGGGCATGCATGCGGCCGTCGCGTTTGAAGTCCCACGCGGGAATGAGTAAGAGGCTTGCGCCGTGCTGACCGTACTCGCGGATCATAGGTGCGAAGTCCAGGTCCTTGCAGATCGCGATGCCCACATTACCTACTAGTAACGATGACTGTCCGGGCACGAGGTGCGATTCCAAGTCTGGGATCATTTTTCGTTTGCTGTACCGATGCATCAGCCCCTCAGGAGTAAACATGCGTGCCGTGTTCGCTTGCCGTGTGTCCTTGAGCGTTTCAGTAAAGCCTGCTACGAGGCGCACGTCGAGCGCCTCGCTGACGGCCTGCAGCGGTTCGCTTCCATCGCCAATCTCCCCCTCAAGATCGGCGAACACTCGTTCCGGCAAGACGACTATATCAACGTTCGCTCCTTCGAATGAGTGAACCTGCTGCGCGTACAGGCGCGCGACTTCGGCGGCATCGGCGGGGCTTTTGAGTGCTCGCACCGTAAGTGCATCAATCGAAGCGAGTCCGACCCGAATTGTTTGCTCGTAGGGTAGAGACAAGCGCCATAGACCGTACGCTCCAATCGCCACGAGGGGAATCGCACCGGCAAATACCGCTTGGCGCCATTCTGCTCGTCGATGAAGGGCCAGTGTCAGGATCATCGGCACCAAAGCGGCAATGAAAGTCAGAGCCGCAACGCCACCAAGACTGGCAGCTTGCGCCAGAGGAAGTATGTCGATGATCGAGTAGCCGAGTGATCCAAAGCTGCCATTCGGTGCAGCATAAAGAAACAAGAATTCAGATGCCGTCGTGAGTACTGGGAAGGAGAACACGCCTGCCCATGTAGGCAACCGTAGAGCACACCAGCGCGTCAGCAGAACAACGAGCGCAAACTCGAATGCGAACGACAGCCCAGCAACCGTGAGAATGCCAACTGGCAGCGTCCCCCCGTAGGCATAGACGATCCCGGCAAAGCTGATCAGCCGCGCGAGAAACGCGCAGAGCGCGACGTGCCAAATGCGAGAGGTCGACAGCGCATAGATGAGCAGCGCAATCGGTGCGATGAGAGAGAGCGGGCCGACTGGACCGATATCGCGAGAAAGTGCGTAGAGAGTTCCCGTGATCAGGGCGGCAAGTAACCCGATCGACAGTCGAGGTGACCGAATCATGTTCTCTCGCAATTTGTTAACAGGCTATCGAGTGCTCGATGACTGCAGCGTTTGCAGAGCGACAGGAATTCTTTGCGGCTCATCGAGAAGCGGCCTGCGCGATGCAACATCACCAGTCCATGGAGCTGCGCCCATACGAACATGGCCATCTCCAATGCATCTCCCGGTTTGAGCTCACCTGCATTCTGTTCGGCTTCGATTCGCCGAACGAACAGAGAGATTGCCGGCGACTTACCGGCTCTGAAGTCGTGCGGGTAGAGCCGCTCGACCTTGGTTTTCAGGACGAAGCAAAGATCGAAGCGAGCAGGCTCATCGAGCGCGAAGTCCACGTAGGCACGAGTCACCTTCTGAAACCAGTCGTTCAGGACCGTTCCGCGGATTCCCTGAACACGAATCGCCCAGGTTGCGAATGCCTCCTCGCCCAATGCGCGGAGCAGATCTTCCTTGTTATCGAAATGCCGATAGATGGCCATCGCCGACAGACCGGCCGCGGCACCCACTGACCTCAAGCTGAACTGCTCGATTCCGGACTTTTCGAGTTCTTTGAACGCGCATTGGACGATGCGCTGCTTGGTCTCCATGTTTACAGTGTAAACATGAAATCAAGAAGCGCGCAAGCGCGCGATTCCCAAGGGGTTAGAAAGAGTCGATCCGTTCTATGCTCTTGAGTCTTCCATCGACGATTGTGACGAGCATCGGAAGAGATCCAGGGCTGCGCTTGTAGTACCAACGCTCGGTTACTTGGACGCCTAGCTTCACGGAATAGCCCGCTGCGTTCTTCGCAAGAACATCGGATTCGGTTCGCTCCTTCTGCTGGGGTGCGCCGCACTTCTCCAGCACTTCGGCGGCAGAGCTCTCTTCATTCACGACCCATTTTCCGCAGCGCATCGGCTCCGCAATCGCAGAGCAGGGAAGGGCCAGCAGAATAGCCAGCAGAATAGGTAGAACAATCGTGTAGATGCGCATCGTTGCTCCCGCAAAGCGACTTGTCCTCAACTAGGATACGAGCTTTGACCTGTCGTTCCGCCATTGGTTTGCATGCCGGTGAAGCTTTGTCGGCTTATGTCTGGAACCGGATCGAGCTCCACTCATTGAATCAGGCATTCATATGGCCTAATCGGCAAGCATCGTTGAGCGAATACTCCAGCCTGCTGACGATTTTGCTCATTGCCGGCGGCGCCGCCATAGCGTCGGTTGCCGGCGGTGCCCTTTCATTATGGCGCCAGTCCACGACCTTGTTCATGTCCATCGCGCTCGGATTCGCCAGTGGCGTCCTGCTTGCGACCATATCGTTCGAAATGCTGCCCAAAGCACTTCAGCTCGGGTCGGTAGCGAGAGCTGTCGGCGGGTTCGTGGCGGGCATCGCGTTCGTCTATCTGCTGGATTTATACATTCATCGCGGACGCATTGCAGGGGACAAATCCGAGCAGCGAGAACGAGTGCGAAGCTTCTATCGCTTGCGCAAGCCTCGCGGGAGCGAGACGACGGTGCTGGCTGCAGGCACCAGCATCGAAGAGGTAATCGAGGGCATCAGCATCGGCGTCGGCACCGCGATCGAGCCCGCCGTGGGATTGCTCATCGGTCTAGCAATTGCGATCGATAACTTCAGTGAGGGGCTATCGATCGGCGAATTGATTCGCGGCGAGTCTCGATCCAATCAGATCCGAACCAGGTGCAGGGTCTTGGGTTGGACGTCGCTAGTAGGTGCCTCTGTGCTGTTCTCTGCAATTCTGGGCTGGTTCCTGCTACGAGGACTCGAAGACCCGATGCTGTCGTTGCTCTTTGCGGCCGGCGCAGGCGGCATGTTCTATCTCACGATTACCGATTTGCTGCCTGAATCCGAACAGCGTCACTATCAACAATCCGGTGCGCTCGCCGCGACGGTGGGATTCATCGTGATCCTAGTGCTCTCGCAACTCACCTGAACATCATTGAGAGTGGGACACGGCAATCGTGCCGGGCTTGCCTTGATCTTTGATGAACACGACTAGGAATTTCGCAGGCTGAGTGGCGCTCGCGTTGCGCGACACGCTGTGGACATCGGTCGGCGACTCGTAGAACGTGTCGCCGGGTTTCAACGTGACTTCCTGCCCGCCGCGAACCTGCATGACGACGGATCCTTCGAGCATATATACGAAGGTATTCGCCTCGTGGCGATGTGCCGCGGAAGCGCCGCCCGGAGGGTACTCCACGGTAAGCATCACCGCTTCCTTGCCTGGGAGATCTGGCAATGAACGAGTAAGGAGCGGCTTCGCAACAGCGGGCGGCGCGTTCTGCGCTTGACCAGCCGCCAACGTAGCGCCCGCAAGAATGCACAGAGGCAGGACTTTCAGAAGATATAAATTCATATGCTCGCTCCTGGATTGACTACGGCTGGCTGTGCAGATCACGTTGCCGCCGTACGCAACGTCTGTAGCGATCCCGGTTGATAATCACCCACCGGATATTGGAAGGAAATTGCGAAACGATTCCAGCCGTTGATTTCTACGATCAATAGAGTCAAAGCGACCAATTCTTGCTCGCTGAAATGCTTGCGTACTTCAGCGTATATTTCGTCCGGCACATGCTGGTGGTCTAGCTTCGTCACGGCTTCCGCCCATCGAAGTGCGGCACGTTCCCTATCGGAGTAGATCGAGGCTTCACGCCAGGCGCTCAGTAAGTAGAACCGCTGTTCTGTCTCTCCCTCGGCTCTGCCGTCTTTGGTATGCATGTCGATGCAGAAGCCGCATCCGTTGATCTGCGATACCCGCACCTTGACCAGCGAGGCCAGCGAATGCTCGAGACCTGAACGCCTCACCGTCGCCCCTAGATTGAACATTGCCGCGAGGACGTCGCGATCGCGAGTTGGGTTGAATGAAATACGTGCAGCCATGGAATCCTCCAGTTTGAAAAAGCCTGCGCATCAACCGGTGCGGCATAGGCTCACCCTGAAGACGTGGCACTCTCGGTTTGTGTGACAAGATTCTGGAACGCACGAAGCTTGTCCGGATTGGCAATGGTGTAGAACGCTCGAATGCATTCGCCATCGGTGTCGACGGTGGCGACCGAATGAAGCCGGCCATTGTAGAAGGAGGCAATCGCGGGCTCGCCATTGACGCGGACAATGCGCCGTTCAGCAAGTAATTGCGCACGACGCGAAACGGCAAACCACAGCCACGAGATTCTCTCGGCGCCGACCAATGGGCGCTGCACCGCAATGGCCTTGCCGCCGCCATCGGACGTCATAACGGCGTCCGTACTGAAGATCTTCATCAACTCTTCACGGTCGCCCCGATTCGCAGCTTCGATGAATCGCTCCAGCAGTCTTGTGCGAGTCGCATCGTCGACCAAGTAGCGCCGGCGCTTGGAGGTCAACTTCTCGCGTGCCCGATGGACCATCTGCCGGCAGGCAGCCTGCGACTTACCGACCGTCTCGGCGATGTCGACATAGTCATCATCGAGGATGTCGTGCAATACGAACACGGCGCGCTCTTCGGGCGAAAGCGTCTCGAGCAAGTTCATGAAGGCGATCGAGACGTCCTCATCGCGTTCTAGCGCCATGTCGGGAGAGTGCAGATCCGCATCCGATAGCGGTTCGGGGAGCCAAGGCCCGAAGTACTTGTTGCGCTCGATTTTCGCTCTGCGTAGCCGATCGATCGACAAGCGCATGACCGTCGTTTTGAGCCACGCTTCAGTGGATTGGACTTGCTCGTGATCCGTGGCGTGCCAACGCAGCCATGCATCGTGCACCACATCTTCGGCGTCGGAACGCGTCCCGAGCATGCGATAAGCCGTGGCCATCAACCGCGGACGCAATGTTGCAAACGCTTGATCTTTGGAGTTCATGCGATGAGCCCATCTATTTAAAACGGCGCGCGTTGCAATGCCAGTCCGCAGAATCCCGAAGTGTGCTTACCGGGCTGCGCCTGTAGGCGGCCAATGCCGCGCATAGCCAAGACGAAGCACTCTGCGCCGCTGTGACAAGCCTATAGGGAGTCGTGGGTAGGGAGTTGTGGGACCCAATCAGACCCACCCCGCATTGTGTAGGACATCGCCATAAGGGTTCGGACATCGTGGAAGCTCTGCTGATCGCGCTCGGTTCGTTGATGATCGTCGCTACCGCGCTTGCGCTGCTGCGAGCGGATGCATGGTGGATTCGCGTGCTGGATTTTCCCCGCCTGCAGATCACTGTGCTCTTGATCCTGATCTTCGCTGTTTACTTGATTATTCGCGAAGATCCGGGCGTCGCCGAGAACGTATTCCTTGCTGCCTTATCGCTGAGCGTGTTCTACCAATGCTTTCGCATGTATCCGTACACACGCTTGGCACGAAAACAGGTGCAGGCAAGCAAGCACGGCGAAGCCGACAATACAATTCGGCTGTTGATAGCGAATGTGCTAATGGAGAACGACAAGAGCGATAAGCTCCTCGGTCTCATTCAGGAGCACGAGCCTGATGTCGTTCTCACGGTTGAAACCGACGATCGTTGGCAGCGTGAGCTCGCGTCGCTCGAGCGCACTCATCCGTATACCGTCAAACGTCCCCAAGACAACACCTATGGAATGCTCCTGTATAGCAAGCTCGAGCTGCGAAACCCGCAAGTGAAGTTCTTGATCGAAGATGACATTCCATCGATACATGCACGCGTAGTGTTGCGCAGCGGACAGCAAGTCGAGTTACGCTGTCTTCATCCGCGGCCTCCAGCTCCTCAGGAGAGCGACGGCACGACCGAACGCGACGCCGAGCTGCTCATCGTCGCTAAAGAACTGAAGGGGAAGGATAAGGTTGCATTGGTTGCCGGAGATCTGAATGACGTCGCCTGGTCGCGCACTAACGATCTGTTCCAATCGATCAGTGGCTTGTTAGATCCACGAGTCGGCCGCGGATTCTTTCACACGTTCAATGCGAACTGGCCGCTGATTCGGTTTCCCCTCGACCACGTCTTCAGCTCGCGGCACTTCCGGCTACGCTCGTTCAAGCGGCTGCCACACGTTGGCTCGGATCACTTCCCCGTGTTCATCGAACTGGCATACGAGCCCGATGCGCAACACGAGCAGGAAACATTGCAGGCGACGGAAGGGGAGAAGCAGGAGGCACGCGAGAAGATCGATAAGGCGTCGGTGGGAACGTAGCGCGTGCGGCGTGAGATCTGAGGATGGCGTGGTCGGCCGCAAAAACTAGCGCTTTACATCTATGGGGTGCTGTAGCTTACCTCCGACTCTCACACGCTGAATTTGAACCGCCGATCGCCGAAGCGAACGATGTCGCCATCGCGCAGCAGCTGACGTTTAACTTGGTGATCGTTCACGAAGCAGCCGTTTGCGCTGCCGACGTCGAATACAACCACGCCCTCTTCACCGACGAGCACTCGTGCGTGATCGCGGCTCACCAGTTGGGAGGGCACGAACACGTGATTATCGCGGGTGCGCCCGACTGTCATGACTTTGCGGTTCAGGATGATCGGTTCCGCGTCGCCGTCGAGTGGCTGTAGCCTGGGCGGATTGGCAAGGTTCAGGACCTCCGCCGGAGCGGGCGCTAACGGACGTGCGCGCTCGGCCGGCAACAGAGTCTTGCCCATCCGCTCGGCAGCATCGCTCTCGAGTGCCTTGATCTGCGCAGCCTGCTGTGCAAGCCGTCGTTCCATTCGTTCTAGGGTGGCTCGAGCTTCGGTGACCTCCAAGCTAAATACCTGCCGCTCCTCTTGCGCGGTCTTGAGTTCCGCCTGCAGTTCTTGAAGCCAGGTCTCTCGCAGCCGCAATCCGCGCTGCAGGTCCTCCTGCTCGCGCTGGTATCTGGCGATCTCCGCTCGATTCGCCGCGAGCTCCAAGGCTTGGCTCGCCACGAGCTCCGACAACTCCTCTCTACCCGAGCCGTCAACCGCTTCTGCCGGAACGGTCACTTCGTTCGGTGCTTCGAACGCTATATAAAGTGTTTGGTGCTCTTCATCGCTGCTGATCGCCGACCCATTTTGATCCGTCGCGGCGCGCTCCTCGCCTGGGATATCCAGAAGCGAAGGCAGTACCTGGCGGCGCTGGGTGGAGCTGAGAGATTCCGTAAGATTCGAAGACATCGGATCCTGCCATTGGTCCCTTTTTTCGTGGGCGCAAGCATCTACCTCTCGGTGTTCTTCCGGCGTGCTGCGAATCACGAAGTCGGTAGATCTGCGTAATCTGTGAAATGGGGAAACTCAGGAATGTGAACTCCGCGTTAGGAACGGGATTTGTAGCGCACGTTCTTGGGCCGGAAGATGAGGTTGTCTGCACCGTTATCGACGTTCGTGTACGTTATGTTCATAGTAGAACCAGTCGAGGATGCACTTTGCCGAGCGTTCATCGTTGCCCGCTGCCCGAAACCGCTTTGCTTATCCGCTACGCACGTGGTGGCGCGTATACCGATTGCTACGCTACCGAGATACCCGGCCTGGTGTCGCACAAAGCTCTGGTTTCCGCGTTCTATACGACAGTGCCGTTCAAACTCGAGAGATGGATCTTAGAGTGGGCCGTGCAGAAGCCATCGACCGATTCGGAGGCCGCCGATCTCGCCTCAGGATTGCGAGATGATTTTGCTGCTTGGCGCGTCGAGGCACGCGCCGACAATCAATTGCTGCTGTCGGACTACATCGAGCGCACGCGGTCATGGCTAATGACTGTGCCGATCCAAGATTCGGAACGAGTCAGCACGCGCTTGTACTTTGGATCCGCGATCGTTCCGGTGACAAACCCCAAGACAGGCATCAGCGAACTGGGGCTCGCATTCCGCGCGCTGCTGGGTTTCCACAAAATGTACTCGCTGGTTCTGCTCCGATCTGCAGCGTCTCGTTTGGCGCGGCGGCCAAGCGCGGAGTAGTTACGAACGAGGACGAAATGAAGTTCAGCGTTTGCCCGCCGCCTTTGGATAATAGCCATCGAACCATTCGTCCATGTTTTTCCGCCGTCGGCTGATTCGATCAAATGCTGTCGTAGTCGTCCGTCCGGCAGCAACGTCCATGTGCCTCGCAACAGCGTCGTTTTCGAGTCGCTCACGTAGTGAAGGGGACCTTCCAGGGTCATGGCGCCATTCTTCAACTCGCCGCTCATCTCCAGGATCAATCCGAGCCCGACCCAATGTTGCTTCATCACTTCGAGATTGAGTCAGGGAAATTATTGCACTGCGCATGATTGCGGTCCTTAAGATGCCGCCCCGATAATACCGCCACACTCGCGGCGTATCATTGCTCTTCATCGATTTGCGCAAATCAGCCAGCTCCAAAAGATCCAGGAACATGCCGCAATTCTACGTGGACACCTTGCTATCGACTGACACGGCGACGATACGCGACGTCGTGTGCAGCGGGCTGTGCAGACACAAAGGAGATGAGGAGTGCTCCAGCGCGACGCATTTGGTCTTTCCTTATCGAGGCGTCTTCGTGCGCCATGTCGGCCGGCACGATTCGGTTGCCGAGGCGAACCAACTGCTGTTTTTCAATTCGGATGAAACCTATCGGATTAGTCATCCGCTTGTGGGAGGAGATTCGTGTCTCTCGTTCGAGATTTCTGAGCCGTTGCTGCATGAGCTCGCTCCCAAGCAGCACGTATCGTCGGGCAACAAGGTGAAGTTTCGACGACAGCGATTGCGTATCGATGCGCGCGCACAAGCATTGGTCGCGTTGCTGCGGCACAGTCTTCGACGCAAGGTGGCCGAGACGCTCGAGGGCGAAACGCTAGCGCTTACGCTCGTTCGCCGAGCGTTGGGCGAACGTACTTCGCACGCCAGCGCAGCCACTTCCGGTCGCGAGAAACTCGTGGACCGCGCCAAGGTCATTCTGTCTTCTGACTTATCGCGCCGCTGGAGCCTCGCCGAGATTGCCGCGGAAGTCGGCGTATCGCCTGTCTATCTCACGCAAGTCTTCCAACAAGTCGAAGCGATGCCGCTGTATCAGTATCAGCTCCGCCTGCGACTTTCACGCGCTTTGGACATGCTGGGCGATTACGATGATCTGACCACGTTGAGTGCCGATCTAGGTTTCTCCAGCCATAGCCATTTCAGCTCCGCTTTCCGTCGGATGTACGGCCGCACGCCCGCGGAATTTCAGCGCGCCGTTCGGATGCGTTAACGCTCAGCGATGAAGAATGAGGCAGAAGGATTCCGTTCGTAGTATCACCTTAACCTCAATGCCGCCTAGTTGAGCGGCATGTTGGCGGTTGACCGTTGACAGTTTGGCAGCAAGAGGCCGTCTTCATCTGACCGTCAACCGTCAACTGTCAACTCCCAAGTAAGTGCCATTGTCCTTACCTCGGCACTTCACCGCCGGTGGCTAGCCACCTTTAAATCACTAAAGATTTTGACAGCGCCGGCACACCCGCTGGTGGTCTCCTACGTCCGTCCCGACGCGGGCTCACCTAGGAGAACTGTCATGGTCGAAAGAACGTGTGCTGCTTGCGACTGCAAGCTCGAAGACCCTGTCATTACCGTAAAGATCGGCGGAAAGACAGTCGAGGTTTGCTGCGAAGAATGCGCTGCGACCTTGAGGGAAGCGAAAACATCCGTCACCGCTGAATCAAGACCGGCTCAATCCCTTTGATCGCACGAAGCGGATGAGCTGGGCCGTTAAGGAATAGGCCTCATGAAAATCTTGTTTAATATTGGAGCTCTGACAGTTTCGATGATCTGCTTGCTCCCGCACTCTGCGCAGTCGCGCGCCGATGATTTCAACGAGCGTCGTACGGTGATCGTGCGCGTCGCAGCCCACGATCTGCAGAGCGAGGAGGGCCGCGGCATTGTCTATCGCCGCTTACAAACAGCGGCAAAGCAAGCGTGCATCGACGTAGACTCGCGGCACGAGTTGCGCAAAGCGCTTCTGCTTCGACATTGCGTGAATGATGCAATGAGCAAGGCCGTAGCGCAGTTGTCCGATCCAACGTTTCAGGAATATGCGGCTGCTCGCCGCGGTTCGAGAAGCGAGAAAGTCAGCGCTGTTTTGCGGTAGCCTTGAGGAGAAATCGGCGCTCGCATGTCGGAGCGCCGATTTGGTTTTCGCGGGAGCGGATCCGAGGTCGCTCTTTCGGAGGAGGTATTTTCTTTCGAAGATATCCCGTATAGGCATGCAGCTGGAACCGAGTTGCTGCTTGCGCACTTGAGGGTACATGTTGCGGCAGCTTCTAAGAACAAAATGATGACGAGTGATGTTGGCAGGCCGATGCGACCCGGAGCAGCACGCGCCGCGGTCGGGATTGTTTTCTTCATCAATGGTTTCGGCTTTGCCACCTGGGTGTCTCGCATCCCGGCGGTGCGTGACGCGCTTACGTTGAGCGAAGGTCAACTCGGTACCGCACTCTTTGCACTCGCCGCCGGCGCGTTGGTCGCCTTTCCCCTTGCAGGGCGAGGTACGACCATCAAAGGGGCGAGGACCGTAACGGTGGTCAGCGCAATCGCATACTGCTTGGTATTGTCTGGGCCAGGATTCGCCGCGGGTCTTGGAACGCTGGCACTGTGTCTATTTTTCTTCGGTCTTGCGAGCGGCGCCATGGATGTGGCGATGAACGCGATCGCGGTAGAAGTGGAGGATCTCATCGCGAAACCGATCATGTCGTCCCTGCATGGCATGTGGAGCGCGGGCGGATTAGCCGGTGCAGTGACCGGAAGCTTGTTCGCGAGGCAGAACGTCCCGGTGCAAACGCACTTGCTGATCGCAAGCGCGGTGTTGGTTGCGACGCTGGTCGTCGCAAAGCGCTGGCTCCCTGCGAGTCGGGTCGTTGCGTCCGATTCCTCGCCTCATTTCGTACGGCCTGAGGCCGCGATGTTGGGTCTTGGCATCATCGTGTTCTGCTCATTCTTGATCGAAGGAGCGATGGCGGATTGGAGTGCAGTATTGTTACGAGACAGCTTTGCGACGAGCGAGGCGACAGCGGCGCTCGGTTACGCTGCTTTCTCGCTGGCGATGATGGGAATGCGCTTTGCTGGTGATCGCGTGGTCTCGCATTGGAATGCAACGAGTCTGTTACGCTGGACGAACATCGTGTCGGCGCTGATGTTTGCGGCAGCGTTATGGATGCTGAACATCGGATTGATGATGGTTGCGCTCGCCCTCGTCGGAATCGGCGTGGCGACTGTGGCTCCGCTCGTGTTTCGCGCAGCTGGCAAACGCTCGCGTTCGGGCGCAGGCCATGGGATTGCCGCGATGGCCACTCTCGGTTACGGCGGATTCCTCGTCGGCCCGCCCGCCGTCGGCTGGCTCGCTGAAGCAAGCTCTTTGCGCTTCGCTCTCTGTGTCTTAGTGCTGCTCTCTTTCACCATCGCAGCGCTCGCGTATCACTTGAAAGAGTAAGCGGGCGCTCCTCGTCTTCCGGGGACGCTCTTCGTCCTCGAGGAGTGTCCCCTTCAGAAAGAAGCAGGGGACACTCCTCGAAAGAGGAGGAGCGTCCCCAAAAACAAAAAAAAGGGAGCGGATCTTGCGATCCGCTCCCTTGTCCGGATGAACCGGGTCGAGGCTGGTTGGTTAGGCGACGGCGGCGGCCTTCGCCTTCGCGACATCTGCAATCACTGCGTCGGCGACGTTCTTCGGCACTGGATCGTAGTGCGAGAACTCCATCGTGTACGAAGCGCGACCGCTCGTCATGCCACGCAGGTGGCCGATGTAGCCAAACATTTCCGACAGCGGGACGGTTGCGACGACCGCAATGTTGGTGCCGCGCTCGAGCTGTTCCTGAATCATGCCGCGACGGCGATTGATGTCGCCGATGACATCGCCCAGATAGTCGGCTGGGGTCACGGTCTCGACTCTCATCACCGGCTCGAGCAGGATCGGATTCGCCTTGCGGATCGCCTCGCGGAAGCAGGCCTTCGCCGCAATTTCGAACGTCATCGCGTTCGAGTCGACGTCGTGATAGCTGCCATCCGTCAAACGGGCTCGGAAGTCGACGGTTGGATAGTGCGCGAGCACACCGTCTTCCTTCTGCACCTTGAGGCCTTTTTCGACCGAAGGTACGAACTCTTTCGGAACCGAGCCACCGACCGTTTCGTCGACGAACTCGAAGCCCTTACCGCGCTCCAGAGGTTCGAACGTGATCCAGACTTCGGCGAACTGACCCGAACCACCGGTCTGTTTCTTGTGCACGTATTGTTCGTTGATCGGCTTCGTGAACGTTTCTCGATAGGCAACCTGTGGCTGACCCATCACACCCTCGACGCCGAACTCGGTGCGGATACGATCGAGCGTGACTTCAAGATGCAACTCGCCCATGCCGCGCAGAATCGTCTGGCCCGTTTCGCGATCCGTTTCCAGATACAACGATGGATCGGCACGCACCATCTTGCCGAGTGCGGCGCCGAACTTTTCCTGATCCTGCTTGTTCTTCGACTTCACCGATACACTGATGACAGGGTCCGGGAAGCGCATGCGCTCGAGTACGACCGGAGCTGCGGAATCGCACAACGTATCGCCCGTGTCGGTTTCAGCGAGCGAAACGAGCGCAATGATGTCGCCGGCGCGCGCTTCTTCGATCGGGTTCGCCTGTTGCGCGAACATCTCCACCATGCGGCCGATCTTCTCGCGCTTGCCGCGCGTCGAATTCATGACCGACATGCCTTTGGTCAATACACCTGAGTACACGCGCACGAACGTGAGCGCGCCGTAGGCGTCGTTGATTACTTTGAACGCAAGACCTGCGAACGGCTCGTCGTCCGAGCAAATACGCTCGCCGATCGGATTACCGTCGGCATCCACGGTCTTGATCGCCTCGACGTCCGTTGGAGCCGGCAGGTAGTCGACGACAGCATCGAGTACCTGAGTCACGCCCTTGTTCTTGTAGGAAGAACCGCAGAGGACGGGATTGAATGCGCCGCCAAGCGTGCCCTTACGCAAACACTTGCGGAGCACGTCTGCTGACGGAATGGTGCCGTCGTTCAGATAGGCTTCCATCGCCTCGTCATCTTGTTCCAGGCAGGTGTCGATGAGCTCGGTGCGGAACTGCTCGATTTGCGCCAAGATCGCCCGGTCGCTCGGAACAGTGATGTTCAGCTTATCGGCGACATCAGGCGTAATTTCGTGCTCGACCGGCTTCGCATCGCGATCGTCGGACTCCCACACCAGCGCCTTCATCTCGACCAGATCGATCATGCCCTTGAAGTTATCTTCCGAGCCGATCGGCAGTTGGACGGGCAACGGACGCGCGCCGAGACGCTTCTTGATCATATCGACGCAACGCAGGAAGCCAGCGCCGCTGCGGTCCATCTTGTTCACGTAGCAAATACGCGGCACGCCGTAGTTGTCGGCGAGTCGCCAGTTTGTTTCGGACTGTGGCTCTACACCTGCAACGCCGTCGAATACCACGACCGCGCCGTCGAGCACGCGAAGCGAGCGATTGACTTCAATCGTGAAGTCGACGTGCCCCGGAGTGTCGATGACGTTGATCTTTTTCTTGCGCCAGAACGTGGACACGGCGGCCGATTGGATCGTGATGCCGCGCTTCTGTTCCTGCTCCATGTAATCCGTCGTCGTCGAAGTTTTGAGGTCCTTCGTTTCGTGCACGTCGACGATCGTGTGCTTGCGCCCCGTGTAATAAAGGATGCGCTCGGTGGTCGTGGTCTTTCCGGCATCGACGTGGGCAATGATGCCGATGTTGCGGATGTCAGAAAGGGGTGTAGTGCGGGGCATAGCAGATTTCCGTTACAGTTGCGGGCAATTCGAAACCGGTCCCTTGGCCGGGGCGGCGGGGAGAATAGGGGTCCTGCCTAACAACACCAATGAGGTTTTCGCTGGAATTTTCCCTCCAGCAACTGATTTCGCTCGGCAAGAATTTCAAAGCCGCGCATTCTAGCCGAAGTCCCGGTTTATCGGGGCGTATGTTCGAAAAATCCAGGGTTTCCGGGGCGAAAGAGGCCCGGAACGGCGCCTTCAGCGCCTCTTTGCCGCTTAGCGGCGCGCCGTGATGGTCTGCCCGTTCAAGGTCCAATTGACGGTGCCGAATCGGCCATTTCTGTAATCGTCGAATGAAACCGTGAGTCCTGGGTAACCCCGCACGAAAAACGACGTCGGACTGGCCGGCGTGAGTGGCGCTTTGTGACCGGCGGGCATTAGTAGCATCAGTCCATCAGGTTGCCTGCGGATGCCGGTGATGGCACCCGCTGCGTCTTGGTAATCGCCCAGGTAGGCATCCAGCGTGGAAGGATCCAGATGGATTTCGGTCTGAATTGGGTTCAGCGGAAACTCCTTGCGCAGAATATGTCGGGCCACGTCCTCCTGCAGCAGCTCAGTATTAGATAGCAGCACTACGCCGTTTTTCGCATGCTGATCGAATAGCACGCTTGCAGCGAATCCGCCTCCACCGCCGGAATGAGCGACCAGCGGTCCCTGGCGATCGGGATAGACATACCAACCTAAAGCTTGCTCGGCATTTAGCGCTGGAGCGGGGCGTCGTTGCCTGAGCATGGCTGCAACTGCTGGGGCGAGCACGGTTTGCTTTTGGCCCACGCAAGCTTCAACGAAGGTCAGCAGATCGTTGACGCTGGATTGCAAGAGAGGCCGAGTCCAGGGCTTGTTCCATTCCGGTGAAGGGTGCAGCGAGGCCAGGTGTGGCGCTGCGCGTCGCTCGCGCATTTCCGCAGTGAGCTCCGGGACAGTGCTCGATAAGCTGAGCTCGTCTGTGATTCGTGTGCGCAGCAGGGTTGCATAGTCGAGCCGCGCTGCGCTCTCCAAAACATGGGCAAGCACTGCGTAGCCAAGATTCGAATAGGACCACTGACTGCCGGGTGTAGCTTTAAGCGCGTACGAGGCGAGATGGTCATACATTGTCTTGCGCGTTGCGTCCGGTCGCTGCGTTCTGGCTTCCGCCGCAATCTCGTTCGGGAGCTCGTGAGGCAGGCCCGAGGTGTGCGTGGCGAGGTCGAGCAAGGTAATCTTGCGTCCGTTCAGCTCTGGCAAGCGCTCCTGTCCAGGTAGATAGCGCTCTGCGGCGGCTTCGTATTCCAGCTCGCCGCGCAACACGGCACTGGCGAGCAATAGCGCAATGAACGGTTTGGTCACGGAAGCGATGCCGAAGATCGTGTTGCCGTCGACGGCTCGCACCTCACCTTTGGCGATTTTTCCGGCCGTTATGATTCGCCTTCGCCCTCCTTCGAGCACCCCGACTGCAATGCCTACTGCCTGCCGCGCCTCGATGCGCTGCTCGAGGATCTGGAGAATTCGGCCATCATCCAGCGGTGCTCCGGAGTCATGCGATGGCTGCGCGATTTCTCGCGCAAGCGCCAGATGGCTCCATGCGCCTAACGTCAATGCTCCCGCTACGACCTGACGCCGATTGATCCTTGCCATGTTTCTTTTTTCACCCTGATGATTGGTCACTGTCGCTATATGCGATGGCGCGAGCACAGCTCTGCAGTCCACAGTCCGTGATCCACGGGCAAAGAAGAAGGGTGCCTTAACGCAATCGCGCGGGTTCTGACGCCGGGTGAGGTGAGAAAGGTTGCATGCACTTGCGACCTTCTCTGGTGCGCAACGGGGTAAGCACCGCAAGCCTCCGGCTTGCAATCCGCTTGCTACTGTCGCAGCGCGCTTCGTTCCTTGGCGTAGGCGACGAAGCCTTCCATGAACTTTCGGAGATTCTTGAGGGTGGCGGGATCGACGATTGCACCGTTCGAATCTACCAATGTCGAAGCTTGCGAGACCAGCAAGCGTCCACCGCTCCAAAGATCTGCGCCCAGAGTTTTTAGCACTGGCAGCCAGGCATTCTGAGAGAGCACGGTTCCAAGTCTTCCGGGCGAAGCGCCGGTGATAGCCACGGGGCGCCCGCCGAAAACGCGAAGAATATCGGTGGAGGGTCGAGACAACCAATCGACCGCATTCTTCGTTACGCCGGGAATGCTGTTGTTGTACTCCGGCGTGACGATCAGCAAGCCGTCAGCGGCGGCGATGGCATCCTTGAGACGCCTCGCACCTTCGGGCACGCCGTGCTCCGCCTCTTCATCTGCATCGTATAGCGGGATGCCCGCTATCGATTCGATTCTCAATTCACTATCGGCAGGCATGACGCTGGCCGCAGCACGAAGCAGGGCAGCGTTGTATGAGCCGCGGCGCAAGCTGCCGGAGAAGCCGACGAGAGTGAGCATGCAGAAGGCAGGTGATGGAGGTGATAAGATGATGACGTGATGACGACAGAAATGGATGATGGCTCACGCTCTCTTCATTATCTCTGTCGTCATCACTTTATCACCTCATCACTATCATCTCATCCCGCAGCTCTTTCTTCCTCCGATCCTTTGTCTCCGAATACCTTCAGGGCTTCGTCGAGCTCTTTCACGTTGATCGGCTTGGTGAGATAAGCGTCCATACCGGCTGCGAGGCAGCGTTCCTTGTCGCCGGTCATCGCGTGGGCAGTGAGGGCGATGATGGGGATGTGTTCGTTGGTTGCCTGTTCTCGTCGGCGGATTTCCTGGGCGGCGGCGAGACCGTCGAGCTCCGGCATTTGTACGTCCATGAGCACTAAATCGAACGTTTCCTTTTCCAGATGCTTTAGTGCGACCGCGCCGGTACCGGCGACAGTGACTTGGTGACCTCGCTTCTGCAACAGCCGAACCATCAACATTTGATTCACGGCATTGTCTTCGGCGAGCAGGATCTTAAGGCAGGCTGTGCTCGGGCAAGCCTTACGAACTGGCGTGAGGGTCGCTGCCTGGGAGTCTTGAATGAGTCGAATCAGTGCTTTTTGCAGCTCAACGCCGCGCACCGGCTTGATGAGGTAGGTTTCGACATCGAGCTTGCGGCAGTGGACCTCGTCCTCGCGTTGCGTCGTAGTCAACGACAGCGCAAGGATTCGCGATGTGTGTGTTCGAGCCTGCCGAATCAACTCGATCGGGTCGTTTCCCGGCATCGATAGGTCCACGATAAGCGCCTGATAAGGATCTCCAGCGCTTTCGGCGCTGCTCAAGCATTGCAACGCTGCTGCGCAATCAGGCGCAGTGGTTGAGCGAACTTTCCATCGTTTCAGCGTACTGACCATCGCTGCGCGCGAGGCCGCGTTGTCATCGACGATCAGCACTCGTGCATCGTGAAGCGCCACCGCGGGATCGGGTTGGTGCTGGCGCCGCACGCACTCCGCGCGCAGCGTGAAGAAGAAGGTGCTGCCGCTGCTGACGGTGCTGTCCACCCACATCGTGCCGCCCATCATCGTGACTAGGCGGCTGGAGATCGTAAGCCCGAGGCCGGTGCCGCCGTAACTTCGGGTCGTCGAGCTATCGGCTTGAACGAAAGGATCGAAGATCGACTTCTGCCGATTCGCCTCGATCCCGATCCCTGTGTCTCGTACGCTGAAGATCAGCGTGCTCGTCGAGCTTTGACTGGATTTGAGTGCGACGCCGACGACGACTTCACCGCAGGAAGTGAACTTGATTGCGTTGCCGGCTAGGTTCAGCAGAACCTGACGGAGGCGGTTCGCATCTCCGCGAATCGTTTCGGGCACATCCGCGGCGATGTCGCATACCAACTCCAATCCTTTCTCGTGCGCGCGCACGGCCAGAGTCTTGGTGACAGATTCGAGCACTTCACGCAGATCGAATTCGGCGGAGTCAATCTCTAGCTTGCCGGCTTCGATTTTCGAAAAGTCGAGCACATCGTTGACGACCGTGAGCAGTCCATCTGCCGATAATTTCACCGTTTCCAGGTACTCACGCTGTTCTCGCGTCATGTCCGTGTCCATCCACAACGCGGTCATTCCGAGAATGCCGTTCAACGGCGTGCGGATTTCATGACTCATATTCGCCAGGAACTCGCTCTTGGCGCGGTTCGCGGTTTCTGCGGCTTCGCGCGCCTTACGCAGCGTCTCCTCAGCGTGCTTGTGCAGCGTGATGTCGTTGGAGACGCCGACGACTTGCGGCCTTCCATGCTCATCCATCAAGCGCCGTTTGATCGTGTGCAACCACAGTTGGCGGCCTTCGCTGTCGGTATGCGGCTCGATCACCGTCTTTTCTCGGCCCTCACGCAGCACTTCGGAATCATCGCGTTGATACGCTTGCGCTTGGTCCCCCTCGGTGCCGATCTCGAAGTCGTTCTTGCCCACCATCTGCTCGGGCGCACAGCCACGCGCTTGAGCGAACGCTCGGTTGACCAGCGTGAAGCGCCCTTGTGAATCCTTTACGAAGATGAACGTCGGGCACATGTCGATCACTTGCCGCAGGAACGAGCGCTGACTCTGCAACTCTGCCGTTTGAACGTGCACGCGGCGGCGCAGCGCCGCGACCCAAAGCATCGCAACGAAGATCGAGAGGGTGAGCACACCGAGCGCAGGCAGTGCATAGCGCGCGTTCCACCACGGGGCCGCTTCGATTACTTGCGCATCCTCTGGCGAGCGCAGCAGCATTCTGAAAGACACGGGAAGTGCAGAGTCTTCACGATTGAAGAGCTGTCGTTGTACGACACAGACGCCCACGATGCTGACGACGCTGCCTTCACGCAGATCGACCAACGGTGCGCTGCCCTCTAGTACCGCGTTGAAGCTCGTGTAGCCGTTCTGCAGCACTAGCGTTTGTTGTGCGGTGCCGGGGATATGGCTCAGAAGCTTGGCTTCGATCTGAACGAGCTGACCGTCCAACGCACCGCTCAAGATGTCATCAGCCGCTACTTTCCTGGGCACGACCGTTTGGTCGCGAGCAATCGTGGTAACGGAGGCATCCGAGAGGATCGGGCCATAATCGCTCGGTGCCGGATAGCCGAGCGCCTCGACCAGATCGCCGACTCGTACGTCCGGATGAGCCGCCTGGACCAGCACGCTGCCGCTTTCATCCTGTACATACAAGCGGCGCGGTGAATGACGAGTGACGATGCCTCGGACGCGCGCTCGGTGGCCTCCCTCGGCCTTTGCCGAGAAGCGCAGCAAGTCGATGATGGCGCGCGGCTCGGGGTTCGATGCATCGCTCGGCGGTGCGCGAAGAATCTCGAAGTACTCAGAGGACTGCGCAAACATGCGATAGCCGACGAGCACACCTTCTTTGGTGAACACTGTCGCGAACACACCGCGCACGCGAACCTTGGCATCGACGAAACGTTCGAGGTCGGCCGGCTCGCCTGGATTGATCAACGCGCCGTTGATCGTGCCGAACGGTGCGATGAGCTTGAATGTCGGATTGCCCCCTATCGATCTGAATGGGCGCATCAGACCCTCTACTTCCACCCACTCGGAATCATAAGTGCCCGTCGGCGCGTCCGCCGCGTCTACCGTTTGCGGCGCCGGCAACTCACCCTGACCGAGTACGTCGATGCGTGGATGCTTGATCACGGGTGCGAAGTCACCCGCGGCCGTGAATCCTCTGAGGCGAATGCGCATGCCGGGTTTCAGATGCGCAAGCGATTGATCGAGTGCATCGACGAAGATGCCCTCTTTACCGGATTGAAAGAAGAACAATTGGTACGGGGCTTGGATCGCCGTAACAACGCCGAGGAGATCCACCGGCACAGATCGATTTGCTTGCTCGCGATCGAGCTCACGCACGCGTAACAGATTGGTAATCGGCTCGGCGGGCGGATCGCTACGCTCGAGCGATGGAGCTTCCTCGTCCTTGAGGCGGACCACTTCGGCACGCTGCAGGATTGTCGAGAACCGGCTCTTGTTCGGCCAACCGATCGCTTCGATCGCTGCGCCAGGCTCGAAGTGTTGTGCGAGCGGTGTCTCCACAGGCATGAAAACTCCGCCGTTCTCGATCAGCAGCGCGTTGCCTGTGCCTCCCGCGCGCACTGTGCCGCGCATTCGGACGCGATAACCTCGATCCGACCACGCGCGGTCCGAGATCAGCGCCCAGACAGAAGGTGCACGCGCGATCTCGGCAGGAGCAGGTTCAACGACACGCAGATCCGCGAGACTCGCAACCCAAAGATGCGCGCCTGCGCTCGTCATATCAGGCGCCTCGTAATCGAGCTGCAGCACGCCGCGTACGCTGACTCGCGCATCCAACAAAGAGCTCACGTCGGGATTGCCGGCCTTGAGAATCGAAAGCGGCATGCGCATGCCTTTCTCGGCCAGCTCCAAGGAGAGTGCGCCGTCGCGAACACTCGCGGCGCGCACGATGCCAGATGTCTGCACGAATCTCGACTCGCCGAGGCCGCCATTGGAGAACTGCTCTGCCAATGACATCGCTTGCGCCTGCGGAAGATTACCTCGGCCCTTGATCGACACTTCGATCTGACTCAGATCCAGGTTCGATCGTCCCACCTGCGCGTCCGCCCCCGCGGCACCATCTGCAATGGCAGCGCGCACCTCGATGATATCTCCCACGTCGGGAATAACTGCCTGGGGGGCAAGTTCGATGCGCAGTCCGCCGGACTGATCTTGGAAGTACACCGCGCGCGATGCTGGATTGGCGAAAGTCACCACTCCCTGAAGGTGCGCGATCTCACCTGCGCGCAGGCGTTTGAGATCATTGATGGAAGTACGGGTAGCGCCGAAAAGCGTAAACCCTTGCAGGACAGCCGCCGTAATGACGATCGTCAGCACGAGAAGTGCAAAGCTCGCGAGCGACAAAGCGACTTTTCGGCTTCGACGCAGAGCTTCGGGAATGACGCGGATAAGTGCTTGCACGCTCAACTACCGGGGAAAGCGCAAGTGTGCCTCCGCGTATAGTGCGAATATGAGCAAAGGTTCAATTAGTGCGTGAACACCCCCGTGATGCGCCTCACAGATTGGGGCGAACAAATTCGCAAACGCGCATATTCATCTGAGCCGCAGAATCGACGCGCTCAAACCGCACAGATTATGTGCAGTTGAATTCTTCGATGCATGGTTGAGTGAAAGTCACCGTCTGCTGCTTTTTCGCGTTCTCTACTATTCGGCCACGGTTCGTTCTTGCGTGACTCGCTGTTCGAGTCGCTTGCGGGCTGCCGCGGCATAACCTCGACACGACGAAGTGTCGACGAATGCATCCGCGATGCCGGCCTGCTGACGTTCGAAGTGGCTCCATAGATCGGCGAACTCTGGGTGTGCTGCGATCAAGATATCGCAGGGCAGGGCTTCGACAGTTCGAAAACTCTGCTCGAAATCTTTCAGCACCGAAGGATAACGAGCATCGCCGGTGAATTTGAAACTGCCATCCGATACCGCGTTGAGGCTATCGGCGTAAACCAGCTTCAAGCAACGCTCCTTCTCGCAGGATTTCCAACTCCAGCTCATCGCGCCGGGTGTGTGGCCGGGTGTGTAGTGCGCCGTGATGGCTGCGCCATTAGGATGCAGGGTCTCACCATCGCTCACCGCTTGTGCAGCAGGAACGGGTGGAAAAGAGTCGCCATACTCGAACTGCGGATCATCTTTTCCCCCTCGGCCGGCCCGCAAAGCTGCTGCACCGGCCGCACTGCTCACGACCGCTGCGCCGCTCAATCTCTGCAATTCTGCGATGGCGCCAGCATGATCGCTATGCGCATGCGAGTTCAGGATGAGCTTTACGTCCTCGATCTTGAATCCGAGCGAGCGGACGTTCGCCGCAATGGCGCTCGCGTTCTGCGGCAACGTGCCATCGATCAGCACATGACCATCATTCGAGGTCACCAACACTGAGCTCAGCCCACGAGTTCCTACGTAGTAGGTATTACCGAAGATCTTGAATGGTGCTTGCTGCTTCACCCAAAGCGGGTTCTCGGCACGCGCCGGCTCGATCGTAAGCATGCTCAAGACCGGAAAGAGTAATGCGCAAAGGCATGCGATCCATCGCTCACCTCCCTTCGACGGTTCGATGTTGCTCATATCTACGCTCATTAGATGCCTCACAATAGAGTAAAGATCGAACATGGCATCGCGGTGCTGTGATGTGGCGAATTGTGGCAGTCGGCCCGAACGATCGGCCGGTCCGAGCTAGCGGCGTGTCACTGCCGGCGGCCAACGTAGCGAACCTCATCGCCGTCGGCCGAGCCACTTAGTTGTATGTCTTCGTCAGCTACCCGTCCAAACAAGCGGAGCGTTTGCTTAGATGATCGCAGCGAGATTTCCATATCTCGACCAACGAGCTTTGCGGTGCCGATTTTGCGGTGTCGTTCGGCTAGAAGCCGAGCCCGTATTTTCTGGAACCGCTGATCGAATCGCACGCGAAAGCTCTCACCAGGGGTGGTCTCGCTCTCGAAGCGCCAGGTACCCGCAACGCGTGCCGGCACGTACCAAAGATAGGCTTGATTTGCGACACCCTCCACCGTGATGGTGCGGTCGGGTTGCCATTGTCCGAACTTGAATCGATTCGAAACAACGCGCGTGCCGGGTGCGAGCGCCAGGAGCATGGGTCGAAGTTTCATGTTGAGCTTCGGCAGCAAGTACGCCGTTACGACAGTGGCTTCACTGATATCGGTCCTGAAGATATCTGCTTGCCTGATCTCGACGCGATCGGCTAAGCCCTCGGCTCTGACGTAGCATTGTGCGAGTCGCACCATGTCGGAGTCGTACTCGATGCCAAGCGCCTTCGCGCCGAATTCTTTTGCGGCTGCGATCGGAATCTTGCCATCACCTGCGCCCAGATCGATAACGTAATCGTGCGGCGTCGTTGCAGCCGCGGCCAGCATCGCTGTGGTGAGCTTGTCGTGAGTTGGAACCCAAATGACGTCCTTGCCCTCGTTGCCAATTCGCACGCCGAATTCCCGGTCACAGGCGGAGCGACGCTCCTGCGGCGACTCTGCCGGCTCGCGAGCCCAAAGCGGCGTGGCTACGAGAATCAACGAGAGCAACACGAAGCTATCGCGCCGGTATGCGGCAGAGTTGATCGCAGTGAAGATCATCACGGGCCGGCGCAGCATCAAAGAAGTTGCGTCGATAATACCCGAGAGCGCCGATATTAGCGGCGATGAGAAACTACTGAATCGCTGCGTGGATGCTGTTCAGCGAATACGCGTTGGGGACGCTCCTCGTTCTCGAGGAGTGTCCCCTTCAGAAACAAGCAGCGCTCGAAGACGCTGCTTAGCTGATAGTCATTAAGAGGGACGAGGGTTGGGCGCCTGATCGCCATCCCCGTGCATGCCATCATTGGTGGGTCGGTCGTGATAGGTAGCCTCTCCGCGCTTACGCATGTCCTCGCGCGGCACGCTGTCGCCGCTCTTCCGATCGATCTCGGGAGAGCCTGTTTGAGTACCCTGGTTTGGATGAGTCTGCTGCCGGCTGCTCGAAGAGCTCGGCCTGCCGGGCGTGTCTTGTTTCTTGCCGGAACCGGAAGTGTGTTTGGGCATGGGAGCTCCTGGATAACCTGATGAATCAATAGTCGTGCGATCCGAACGCCAACGATGCTGCTTAGTGCTTAGCTCGAGCATCGATTTCAATGCGCTCGCTTGATGATGTTTCGTACCACGGATTTTGCTTTCTCTTCCGGATCTTCGTGATCCAATGGGACGCGCTCCATCTGTCCGCGGCTCATCACCTCGATCTGATCGTCAGGAAGTTCTCGATACCAGCCACCTGCGCTGCGCTTTCCCGCACCGATTGGGACGAACTTCAGATCGTAACTGTTGCCGCGGTCACGGCGTGCAGGCACGTTCCTGCGATTGTGTGAGCGTCGAGCTTTCATCTCCTGCACATGTCCTCAGTACGTTGCAAAACTAATCCCGGCGCGTGGTCTATTGTTCCGGGCAACGCATTAGGAACACAGTCACGCGCGGGGTTTCCCGCAAGAGGATCCGGAAACTGCGGACTCGCCGGGTCGAGTTCACCTTCGTCGCGTTCCGCCCCACGACGCGAAGAACTGCGCGTCGCCATCAGGGCCGGCAAGGAGGTGACAGGATCTACTGTCAGGGTAGAGCCTGATCATCCCTAATAAGAAGATTCTCGCAGAGACGCTGAGCCCGCGAGCTAGGAACGAAATCCAAAGACTCTGAAGCCCAGAACTCCTTGTTTCACTCTCTTGACCTCTGCGTGCTCAGCGAGACCTCCTCTTGTCGCTCTCACGACATCCTCCGCCGTCGTGTCCTCGCGATCCTTGTGCCATCGAAATCTCGCAGCGGCGCAGCGGCGCGGCGGATAAGTCAGATCGAACAAGATGAAGATGAATCTCGCGGAGACGCGGAGACCGCAGAGATACAGACGAACTGCATCTAATCAACTATCCGCCGCGCCGCCGCGAGTCGAGCAGCCGAGCTTGAGAGTCGAGGTTCGGATCCTTGATACCTGTTCGTCTTCGTAAAAATATTCGACATCTGACATTGCATCGCGCCATCTGTGTTTTACGTCCTTTAGGACAATTTCCAGATAGGCGTAGGGTCATGTCATCATAACGGCGGCCAAACGCGATTTCTGCGTGTGTGCTGCCTCCAACTCAACAACAACAAAACGTTGGTCGCGGGCGATGCGACAGCTTAGATCACGCTCGAGGGTTCGAATGGAACGAAGATTTGCACTAATGCCCCCTGCGGCTGTTCTAATCGCGGCTGCATTACCTACGGTAGCAAGTGCCGATCTGGTGGATTTGATTCCGCAGCTGCAGAGCCCGATCGAAATCTCGGCTGCTCGTGCGAATCAATCGGTCTACGATTTGTTGACGACACCGCAGGGTACGGCGCAGGGTCCGACGTGCGATCCGCTCTTGACCGCCGATCCGGGCGAGGGTGCTTGCACGGGCAATGTGTTTCGCGTCTTCAATCAAGTACGCGAGCTCGTGCATAACGCGAACGAATTGCTTGGAGAAGGGCCCACTGCCTTTAGTCTCGGGCTGGATAGGCAACGTCTAGGGTTTGCGCTTCGGTGGACGGCGGCGGAAGAGCTCGCGGCGCAAGGCAGCGCGGCGACAAGATTCTCGGGCAGTCAGTTGAACAGCCTGTCGGCGCGACTTTCTGCCTTGCGATTCGGTGCGCGCGGCTTCCGGGTCGTCAACGCCGAATCGGGCACCGATGAGTGGCTTGCAGCCACGGGCATCGTTCCGCTCGGCGGCGGAGCGTCGGCCGACGAAGAGGGTATCGCCAAGCGTTGGGGCGGATTCGTCGACGGCTCATTCGGTTATGGAAGGCAGGACGACACGACTCAGCTGACGATGCCCGGAAGCGAGAACGCGTTCGACTACGACGGGCTCGATGTCACGGCTGGGCTGGATTATCGATTCGGCAACAACACCGTTCTAGGCGTGATCTTGGGTCACACGGAGCGTCGAATCGATTTTGACTCGAGCAAGAGCATCGTGGACGGCACGATCGATGCTGATGGGCAAAGTCTGATGCTCTATGCGCTTTGGGAGCGTGAGGAGACGTTCATCTCCGGCTCGATCGGTGTGCAATCGCTCGGGCACGATTTGGTACGTCGGATCGCATATCCATCCTTGAACCCGTTGATCGCGCCGGTCGATGAAACCGCACTGTCTTCGACGGATAGCCAAACCTGGCTTGCAAGCTTTGCGATCGGCCATGACTGGCGTCGCGGCGGTTTCACCGTCGAACCTTATCTGCGCGGCGAATTTCAAAGCATCAAGATCGATGGTTTCAGTGAGCGCAACGCGGCAGGCTTCGACTTCACCTACGGCGATCAAAGTATCAATTCGTTCGACGCGGCGATCGGTTTGAAGGTTCAACACGTGTTCACGCCCTCGTTCGGCATCGTCATTCCATTCCTGCGAGCGGAGATGCATCGCGACTTCGGAAACGATGAGCGCACGATCGACGCTGTGTACTCCGGTATCGCCGAGGCAACCGGTTTGGAGAGCGCGCAGAATTTCAATTTGTCGACGAACGATCCGGATGACCAGTTCTATGTCGGTGCTGCGGGCTTTTCCTTGGTATTCAAGCATGGCTTGCAAGGCTTTCTGCAGTATCAGCAAACCTTCCAGCTCGAACACATCGATGACCAGGCGATTGCCGGTGGAGTGCGCTTCGAGTTCTGAAGCCTGATCTCGTGCCGATCGAATCTCGCAAAGCTGTCTGCCGCGGATACCTAGCATGCAAGTAATCAATACGGTGCGTACCGCAGCGTGTCTCATCGTATCTGCCACGCTCGCTTCCTGTGGAGGAAGTCCCAGTGACGTCGGCGATCGGCCTGGCGTTGCGCCGACGGCTATCGTGACCGTCATCGGTCATCCTTATCGCGTCGGCACAAGCGGTCCGACGACTACGACGGTGCGTGCGCAAAGCGAAGTTACGCTGTCTGCCAAAGACAGTGCAGTGGGCAATTCGCCGATTCTGGATTTCTCGTTCGAGCAAACCGACGAACATCCGCGCGTCGCGCTGCTGTCTAGATCTCGCAATAGCGTTAGCTTCGCCGCGCCGGCCGTAACGAGCGATACGACGATGACATTCAAGCTCAAAGTCACGGACGCGAACGGCGCGAGTGACGAGGGCGAGGTGAATGTCTTAGTCAAACCGATCCTCGATCCGAACCGCTTTCTGACCTATGGGCCAGCACCGGGTACTTACACCGTCGTTGTGGTGCCGGCTCAGACCATCCCAGCCGATAACGGTGCGCCAATTGACGCGGCGGCTGGCGAATTCACCATCACCGTGCGGCGTCTGCTTACCTATCGAGATCGAGTCGGTACATTGCGCGAGAATGTGCCCCTGGATGTCGCGCCGAATGCCGCGCCTATACAAGTACAGGGCAAGTGGCTGGCTCGTACGGGAGCGAGCGCGAGCTGCCTCAATGCGCCGCAAAACCCGCGCTACATACTGGAAATTCCGAGTCTGGATCAGGAAGATCTCAACGTGCTGGTGCAAACCGGCGATCGAAATCAGCAGTTGGAGTTTGCGGATATCGATGAGGCCTCGCTGCAGTTGCAGATCACGATCGAGCAGCAGACAGGCTCCTTCGCGCCTCGGCTGTGTATCTTGAATCCCGATGATGCGAGCACCGCTCCGCTCACCGAAGGACTAGCCTCGACGACAATTCCGATTTCTGCTCTCAGAGGCAGCCCGAGCGATGCGTTGGATACGCTTGCCTCGGCCCGCGCTTATTACCGCACGCTGGGGGAAGAGACCACGAAGGCGACGTTCTTCGAATGGCTGGATGCGAACGGCTTCGAGCGAACGGCACCGAATTTCGGCGCGGATGCGCACGCGGTGTACACCAACAACTTCGATCTCGGTTTCGGCCGCGATATGTATATGAAGATCGGCGCCTGCGACACTCCTTTGCTTGCTCTGGGTGCGTGCGATGTCGCCTCCGTGGTCGTGAACTATCCTTCTCTGGAAGCGGCCGCTAAGAAGCTCTCCCCGATCATTGCAGTTGCGATGGAGTACAAGGCGACGCCGAGCAGCAACGGCCGTCGCATCGTCAAGTTCTACGCGTACGCACCCGATGCACGCAGCGCCTCGGGAGACTACAAGCGGATCCATAGCGTGAATCTCGATGGGCGAGGTGAGAAGTACTTGCCCGAAGCGTGCACGGTCTGCCACGGCGGCACGCCGGGTGGACTGGCTGCAGCCGGCGAATACGCGAACGGTGGCGACGTGAATGCCGCGTTCTTGCCCTGGGATTTGGATACGTTGTTGTTCAGCGATACCGATCCTTCGTTCACCTCAGATCCTTTGGATGCTCAGTTGCGCACCGCGTTGACACGCGTCGAACAGGAGTCCGAGCTGCGCAAACTCAATGCGGCTGCGTATCTCACCTATGGCGATGCCGACCGTTTCGCGCTCACGCGTGAGCTCATTGAAGGCTGGTACACACCCGCCGCTTTGCCTATTGCGCAGCTGGATCAGGTCTTGAGCGGCGCACATTTCGGGGCATACGTGCCGGAAGGCTGGACTGCGAATGGTGTGGATGGAGTCGCCGCGGGGAGCGATGACAACCCGGCCGATTCTGCGGCGATCTACACGCAAGTGTTCGGGCCCTTCTGCCGCAGCTGTCACACCGCTCAGGCTCCGAATCCAGCTGTCGGCGACGTGCGGCAAAGTGCGTTGTGCGATGCCGATCGGCCGATGACCGAGGCGACGCCGGGCGCGGGCCGGCAGCGGCCCATGGGGTGTTATTGGCAAATGGCTTCGGAACCTCGACTGGCGCGACGTGTGTCCGAGGGCATCATGCCGTTGTCTCGGCTCACGATGGATCGCTTCTGGATCCAAGCAGACGGTGCTCAGAGGCCGGCGGGCGAGACCTTCGCTGAACATCTTGAAGCGGTTCTCGGCGCGAACGGGCACATCAATACACCCGGCACGCAGGCCGCGAGCCTGGAGCTTCAGTTCAACAATCCGAACGGCGAGGTGGAAGAAGAATCCTCACTGGACATGGGCCACTACGTGCAATTGGCTGTACGCAATGCCGCATTCGTGCGGTCTTACGAGTGGCGCGTGCTGCAATGTGCCGATGCGGCGGATTTGAGCACATGCACAACTCCGATCGCGACGAGCAATGCTTCGGAAGCGATCGCCTCGGCTCGAATTGAAAGTCCGGGCGCGTATCAAGCGGAGCTCAGAGTGAACGGTGATGATGCCGCCATCGCCACGCAACTCTTCACCGTCGCGAACAAGACGCCGCAACTCGCACCGGCATCGGCGAGCACTACCTTCAGTCTCGGTGCGTCCGCTCCAGTGTCTCCTTTGATCGAGGTGCTGGGTAACGGTACCGCGGCTGAGCACAGCGTCTCTGTCTCTGTCGCATCAGCCGAATTGGAAGTCGAGCCTGCGACTTGCATCGCGCCCAGCAGCTGCGATGCGACGACCGCAATCGTACTTTCTTCCACGAGCCTCGTGCCGCTCACTTCGAGCTTTACATTGGCAGTGCGCGACGCCGACGATTCTACCGCCGTGCAAGCGACCTATCCGGTCTCCGTTACGAGCACGATTGCCGCGGGGGACCGTACGATTTGCACCCGAGCGAACTTAAGTGGAGCAAACCTCACGAGCAGTCTCGCGGACTGTGTGGCGGGTGTGGGCTTCAGCGCAAGCATCGATATGCTGGCATTGAACTCCGCATCATTCGGTGCGCGTAGCGATCTCGGCGTGGAGTTTCCGTCAGGAACGCAGATGGTGCTGCGCAACTTCAACGACAATGCCGGCGTGCTCGATGTGAGCTCGAGTGGCACTCCCGCTCGCGAGCGACTCGTTTCCTATACCCCTGCTCTCAGACTTTCGACGCATTCCCGCACGGGCGGCACGGGATTGACCAGCGGCGGGCAGCCTATCTTCGACACCGTGCCCTACCGCCTCGTACGGTTTGACGAGGACGGCAATGTAGTGGAGCAGAGCAATACCGCGACGTTGCGCATTCAGATCAATGCGCGCACCAGCTTCGCCTCGGATGTCATGCCGGTCTTCAGCGGGCAAGGATGTTCGTCTGGCGGTTGCCATGACGGCTCGGCGATGAACCGTCCCAACTACGATCAAAGCGCAGCGCAAGTGTTCGGCATCTTCCGCAACGCGGATGGTTCCTACCGCAACATGATCAATACCGTTGCGGGTCAACCGCGTGCATACGTCATACCGGCTGAAAGCACGGCTACTGTGAATAGCAGCGGATTGTTGTGCTGGCCAATGGGAACCTGCGGCGGCCACGGTGGCGGCATGTTCACCGCAGGTCAGCTTCAAGCAATTCGCCAATGGATCGAAGACGGCGCAAACGGGTTTTGATCGTCAACTGACCGGATCGACTGAGCGCGTCGTCGGACGGCGCAAACGCTGCAGAATTTTTTCGAGCTGTTGGCCGGCGACGGGCTTGGTGAGGTGATGATCGAAGCCGGCATCGCGGGCCTGCTGCTTGTCTTCCAGTTGCCCCCAGCCGGTTACCGCGATGAGCAGTACGTCGCGACCCCAACCGGTTTTGCGCAAATGGCGGGCGACTTCATAACCACTCATGTCCGGCATGCCGATGTCGAGCACGAGGGCGTCGGGTCGCTCTTGCTCCGCTATGGCGATAGCTTCGCGGCCTGAATGGGCAAGAACGACTTGATAGCCGGAGATTTGCAGCAGCATCGACAAGGAATCCGCAGCATCGTGGTTGTCGTCCGCGACCAGAATCTTGGTCGCGGCATCGCCTGCGAATGATTCGTGCAATTGCTCCGACCCGGGCAAACGGATCGCTTGACGCACCAGACAGCTCTCCGGCAAGCGGATCGTGAAGCTGCTTCCTTGTCCTAATCCGCCGCTGACCGCCTCGACCTTACCGCCGTGCAGCGTAACCAATCCTTTGACGAGCGCGAGCCCGATACCCAACCCTCCCTGGCTACGCTCTTTGGCGCTTTCGACTTGAGAAAACATTTCGAAGATTCGCAGCAGCATGGCATCGGTCAGGCCGATGCCCGTGTCTGTCACCGTGATCGTGACTCCGCCTTCGACAAGCCTTGCCGATACCTCGATATGCCCGCCGGTGTCCGTGTACTTCGCGGCATTGGTCAGCAAGTTCGAGAGCGCTTGCGCCATCCGTAGCGGATCGACGTTCAGGCCGACAGGTTCATCGGGAAGCTGCGTTTTGAACACATGATTCTTCGCCTCGATCAGAGGCGCCGCCGTCTCCACGGCCGTAGAGACCAGTTTGTCCAGCTCAACATAGTCGCGCTTCAACTCCAAACGTCCGCGTGTGATGCGCGAGACGTCGAGCAAATCATCGAGCAGCAAAGCCATGTGTTGGACTTGCCGAGCGATCACATCGCGTGCCCAGCGCCGTTGTGTCTCGTTTGCAGCGGGCAAGTCGAGGATCTTGGTGGCGTGCCGCACCGGCGCAAGCGGATTGCGCAGTTCATGCGCAAGCGTCGCCAGGAATTCGTCCTTGCGCCGATCGGCCTCGCGCAAGGCTTCCTCGGTTTGCTTCAGGCGGCTGATGTCGAGATTGATGCCGGCCCATCCGCTGATCGAACCATCGTCACCGCGGATCGCAACGCCTTGCGACAGCATCGGATGATACTGTCCGTCCACTCCGAGAAAGCGAAGTTCGCGATACCAAGGCTGGCCGCTAAGAACGCATTCCTCCCAGGCTGTGATCGTTGCTTCCACGTCCTCGGGATGCAGCATTTGCGCCCAGCCGAGCTGCGAACACTGCGTTTGCGTCATCCCGGTCAACTTGAGAAACGATTCGCTCGCGTATACGTTGCGGCCCTGTGCATCGCAGACCCAAACGCCATAATTGATCGACTCACCGATCGCGCGATAGCGCTTTTCGCTTTCCCGCAAGGATGCGTTCGATTCCTCCAACGCTCGAGCGCGCGACTGCACTTCATCGAGCATGTTGTTGAAGGCATCGACCACGATGCCGATCTCGTCGTCTGTCGTTTGAGTGGCCCGCAACGTGTAGTCGCGTTGACGCACGACTCGATGGGCAACATCCGCGATGTCTTCCAACGGCAGTGTGATCGCGCGCTGCAGGCGCGTCGTCAGGACGAGTGCCGCGCCGATGCTGAGCAGACCGGCGAAAACCAGGATGCCCAGGTAGGCGCGTATCTGAGCCCACAGATCGTAGCGGGCTCGCAGATGAATGGTTCCGAGCAGCTCATCGTTTTGCACGACCTCGTGAATGATGTCGACGCGCTCGCCGGCAACATAGGCGCCTGGACCGAGCGCGGTCTGCTTTAGGTCCAGCTCCTGCTCATTGGCACGAGCGTAATGTGCATAACGCTGGCCGCTCGGTGTATAGATCGCCGCCGCAATCACGTCGGGGCGAGCTTGCAATGCCGCAAGATTGCGCTCGGCAACCGAACGGTCATCGAAAGCCAATGCAGGCGCAGTCGAGAGCGCAAGGATGCCGGCTTGGGTTTGCAGGCCCGCTGTCCAAGACTTGCGATAAACCGTCAAGTCGTACGCCAAGATCGCAATGCTCGAAACGAGCAAGGCCAATGCTGTGGTGAGCAGCACCAGTCCGATGAGCTTGGCGCGAACCGAGCGGCCCGGGATCTGATTCGCGGCCACCCCCGGCACACGCTGCGACTCGGCGAGCCCCGCCTGCGTAGGCTTGCTGCTCATGGCACTAGCGCATAGGCGAGACATTGATCTCGACAGGCGCAGTTCTCAAAGGACGTGCACGGCCGATCGGCGCGTTCAGGCGCGCCGCGAACACGCGCCGCTACCGACAACAGTTCCGCGCCGACTTTCAACTTTGCTTTCTGGGCAGCGGCCACCGAGATCTCGAAACGCACACGCCGATCGATGGACAGAAAGTTGATCACGCTTCCCTCATCGAGCCCATTCGGCCGGTCGGTGACGACCAACACCGGCTTGGAGCGCAGCGCCCGAACGATCGATGCCGTGCTCTGCGGATGGCGTGACGAGATGAACAGAATTTGTGCATCCTCGAGCTGGTTCAGTCGGTTGATGCGTTTGACCTGCGCGGGCAAATCCTTGATCGAACGCGCGGGTAACAATCGCTCCAGTTCCGTCGCGATCTGGCCGGAGCCCAGCACGGCGATGGTGAAGTGTTCGGCATTCAGCGCCTCGGGCGGCCACTCGATATAACCGGCGAACCGATAGAGGAATGCCGCTTTCACCGCCTCCTCACGATAGCGTTCCTGGCCGAAAGCAGTTTGCGTGATCGCAAGCGCGATGAGCATCAGCGCAGCGGCGAGTGCGCCAGAAATCCGATCTGGTCGAGAAAGGTGTCGCGAATGCATGTTAGAAACGCCACCTGGCTTGCGCGATGACGCTGCGTCGGATCCACCTGCCGCTGTCTGGGAGATACTCCTGATGACGAGAGTCGAGCAGGTTGAAGCCGCTGATCGATACATCGAGATTTTGCAAGGCGCGCCAAGACAGCGAAGCGTTTAGCTCATGATAAGAAGGAAACGCAGGCTCGGGCAGATCGTCTACGTAACGCAGCGATAAATCGAACGTAAGGTCCATGGGCAAATCCATGGAGGAGCTCAACAATGCCTGCGAGCGAGGATCGTTGCCGCTTTGCTCCAAGCCCAACAAAGCGCTCGCTCCAGGCAAGAACTCCAGCCGTTTTCTCAATAAGCGCAAACCTGGCGACAGACGCCACCAAGGCGTCACTTGCCATTTAGCCCAAGCTTCGAGGCCATAGGTTTCCCCTTCCATCAGATTGTCCCAACGCAGCGGCACGAACGTGCCAGGCGTGGGTTCGATGGTGCGCAAATCCTCGTGAATGTTGTAAAAGGCGGATATCGAGAGCGACAGAGCTGTCATTACCTGACCGCGATAACCGATTTGGAACGCATCCACACGTTCGGCGTCGAACGACTCGTTGCCCATCAGAAACACCGTTCCGCTGTCTCTCTCGACGACATCCACATCGAAAGGAGTCGCGGCACGAATGGCGCGCGAAGCCGCCGCCCATAGAAGATGCTCTTCCGCGAATCGCCAGCCTAAGCGGATGTCGGGCATCGCTTCCCAACCCGCGAACGGACTGTCTTCGAGCTTCAGCCCCAAGGTCAAATCGAGTGAATCCGTCAGTGCGATCGTGTCTTGCGCGAAAATGTTGAACAACGAGAGATTGCGCTGCGAAGGTTCGAACGCCAGGGGCACGGAGTTGACGATCTCGTATCGATGCCAGCGTCCGCCGGCGCCCCAGACGAATCGGTGTGCCGCACCCAACTCGATTTGATGCTGTAGCTCTATGTCATAGGATTGAAGGTCGAACGCGGCGCCATCCTGAGGTTGAGCTCTTTCGGTTTGATCGTAGTAAGCCTGCACTTGCCATGTACCGCGGTTGGTGCGCCGCTGCCAGCGGCCAAGTGCGTTGTGCCCGCTGACATCGACATTGTTGCGTTGGCCCTGATGTATATCGCCGGTATAGGCATCTGCTTGTGCAGTGACAGTGTCGTCGGTGTCAGTCCAATCCAATCGGAATCCGGCCTGGCCGCGATGCCACTTGTCCCCGGCGCTCGATCCGTCGGCAAGTTCCACCGCATCCCGCTCGAATCCTTTCGCATACACGCGATAGGCAAGGTCCTGCGAGGGCTTGTCGCCAAAGCGAAAACTTGCGTGACGTTCCTGATTGCCTGCTCCGACGGTAGATGAGATTCCTTCCGTCAGATACGCGGGGCGCGTGATGATGTTGATCACGCCGTTCATGGCATTCGCTCCCCATAACGTCGCACCTGGTCCGCTGATGACCTCGATGCGATCGATGTCCTCGATGACGACATCCTGCACATCGAGATAGACACCCGAATACAGCGGCGAATAGACGCTGCGGCCGTCGATCAAGATGAGGAGCTTGTTGGAAAAATTTTGCGCCTCTTGCGCGCCGCCGAATCCTCTCGCACCCGCGACGTAATGATTCGAGGTGAATTGCGTGATTTGCAGATTGGGCGCAAGGCGCAGCGCATCCGGGATCGTCGTCACGCCAGAGCGCAGGATCTCATCGTGCGTGATGACATAGATGGAGGAAGGTGCGAGGCGCAACAGCTCGCTGGATTTGGAAACCGAGGTTACTTCTAGATTCGCCAGCTCTTCCAAGGAAAGCTGCGCGAGACTCTCCAGCTCACTGGCGGCGCGAGCCTGCGTGGATACGGCAGTGCCAATCAAGACGATGGCACTCATGACGTGCCTGCAAATTTTCGCGGGTGGTTTCGGTGGGTAAGAAATGGTCACTCTCATGCGCTCACATCCTCGTGAAGGTGGACGGCCCGAGCCGGCACCTGCTTTTGTTTGTTGTCGCCCCTACGCCCACTCTTCCGTGCTAACGGGCGGGTGCGTAAGTCTTACAAATATACAAACCGAAACTTGTTCCCCACTGTAGCCTGCGAGACACAGTCTTTGTAGCGTCTGCTCACGATGCACAACTTCGGCAAGAATGTTAAGTAGTGAGCATGAGGGGGAGTGTGATTTCGGGGAAAGTACGGCGCGCTGCTGAGGGGAATTCGTATGGCACGCGCTACCGGGGGGGATGCGAGTGACAGCAGAGATCTCGCCGCGCACGCTGCGATTTCTGCCCGAGAGCGGCGAAATGGCGGAGCGAATCCGCCTCTACGATTGGTCCCAAACCCCGCTCGGGCCGATTACGACGTGGCACACGGCGCTGCGGTCTACCTTGGGTTTGTGCCTCAATTCCAGCATCCCGACTTCGATCTATTGGGGTGCTGACTTGCGGCTGCTGTACAACGACGCGTGGGCCCCAGTACCGGCGCATCGCCACCCCTGGGCGCTCGGACGGCCTGCTCGGGAAGTGTGGAGCGATATCTGGGAAATCGTCGAGCCGCAGTTTGCCCGGGTGTGGACATCGGGCGAGGGATTCGCAACGTACGATCAAATGTTGCCGATCGATCGCGGCGGGCGCATCGAAGAAACTTATTGGAACTACAGTCTGTCGCCGATTCGCGATGAACGCGGCGATGTGGTCGGGATCTTCAATCAAGGTCACGAGACGACTGCCAAGGTGAAAGCGGAACGCGCCAGAGAAGGCGAGCTCGATCGATTCCGCGAATTATTCCAACAAGCGCCCGGTGCGGTGGCTTGGCTGGAAGGTCCCGAGCACAAGTACATCTTGGCCAACGCTGCGTATCTCCAGCTGATAGGCAGGCGCGACATCCTTGGCAAGCCAGTAGCCGAAGTATTGCCCGAAGTGGTCGAACAGGGATTCGGTGAGGTGCTCGACCAGGTCTATCGTAGCGGTGTGCCGTACGTCGCCGCGTCGACTTTGGTGCCGCTCAGGCGCAGACCAGGCGCGCCTGCGGAAAACCGCCTGCTGGATTTCGTGTTCCAGCCCATCCGCCGTCACGGCGATGTCGATGGCATCTTCGTCCAAGCGCACGATGTCACGGAGCGCGCACAGGCCGAAGCGGCGCTGCGCTCATCGGAAGAGAATCTGCGGCGCTTGAACGAGCATCTGGAGGCGCTCGTACAGGAGCGTACGTCCGAGCTGTCCAGCGCGTTGCGCGAGCAGCAAACTCTCGTGTATCGCTTGCGTACGACTCTGCAGACGAGCTTGATCTATCAGGGCTACATGAGGCCCGACGGTGTGCTTCTAGAAGCGAACGCCGCCTCGCTAGAAGGTATCGACTGCAAGGCCGAAGATGTCGTGGGCAAGTACTTCTGGGAGACACCTTGGTTTTCGGACACTCCTGGAATGCCGCAAATGGTGCGCGAGGCGGTCGCGCTCGTCGCCGCAGGCGAGAGCATGCGTCAGCGCATCGATGTGCAATTGCCTGTGGGCCAGCGAACCTTCGATTTTTCCATGCGGCCCGTTAAAGACGAGAGAGGCGAGGTGATCGGCATCGTGCCAGAGGCCGTGGATGTCACGCCGCTCCTGCAGACCGAAGAGCGGCTGCGTCAATCACAGAAGATGGAGGCGATTGGACAACTTACTGGCGGCATCGCGCATGATTTCAATAATCTGCTGACGGGAATCATCGGCTCGCTCGACATGATGGAGCGCCGCATCACAGAGCGCCGTTACGAACGCGTCGGGGAGTATGCGAAAGCGGCGATAGCATCGGCGAATCGCGCTGCTGCCCTCACGCATCGGCTGCTTGCGTTCGCGCGCCGACAGCCGCTGGATCCCAAGCCCGTCGCGGTGAATTCCCTGATCGCAAGCGTCGAGGACATGCTCCGGCGCGCTCTCGGCGAGAGCATACAGCTACATATTCTCGCGGGTGCTGATCTTTGGCTCACTCGTTGCGATTCCAATCAGTTGGAAAACGCCATATTGAATCTGGTCATCAACGCTCGCGATGCGATGCCCAACGGCGGCGATATCACGATCGAGGCGAGTAACGCCGAAATTGACTCGAGCAATGTGCTGAAGCCGGGTCAGTATGTCTGCATTTCGGTCACGGACAACGGCACAGGGATGTCGCCCGAAGTGATCGCGAAGGCGTTCGATCCTTTCTTCACGACCAAACCTCTCGGACAAGGCACGGGTCTGGGACTGTCGATGATCTATGGATTCGTTATGCAGTCCGGAGGCGACATCACGATGCGCTCGCAAGTGGGCGAGGGTTCGTCCATCTCGCTGTACTTGCCTCGCTATCGCGGCGAGATCGCAAGCTCCACGCACGATGTCGGCGGGACGGGATCTTTCCGCGCGCTGCAAGAGCACACAGTGCTAGTCGTGGAAGACGAGCCCGTCGTGCGCCGCTTGATCGCGGAACTGCTGCAGGAACTTGGCTATCGAGTGATCGAAGCCGGCGATGGCAAGTCCGGTTTGGATATTCTGTTGTCGAATGAGCCTATCGAGTTGTTGATCACCGACGTGGGTTTGCCTGAATTGAACGGACGTCAAATGGCGGACAGCGCACGGCAGCATCGTCCGAAACTCAAAGTGTTGCTCATGACAGGGTATGCCGAGCACGCCATTCAAGAGAAGGAGGGCCTGGCGGCTGGCATGAGAATGATGACCAAGCCGTTCCAAATGGAAGCGCTCGCCCAACGCGTACAGGAGATGATCGCCGCACGTCATGCGGCAGGTACGGCGAAGACGCAGTGAGAGTGAAAAGCAGATCGCGAAGGAGGGTAGGAGCGCAAAGGGGAGAGGCGCCCAGGTGAGTCTTCGTTTCGCTTTCCTCGCGAGCGCTCATGATCGATTGATCGATACACCGCCATCGACTAGTAGCGCGCTGCCCGTCGTGAAACTCGAAGCGTCCGAAGCCAGGAACAGAACGGCTTGTGCTTGCTCCTCAGGCCTTGCGATACGCTTCAAAGCGTGTAGAGACGCGACCGATCGCATGGCAGCTTCAGTTGAGTTCATCGCTCGTGCCATTGGCGTATCCGTTCCACCGGGAAGCAGCGCGTTGACTCGAATACCTCGCGCTCCATACTCGACTGCCAATGCCTGTGTCAGGCCGATGAGACCTGCTTTGCTCGCGGCGTAGGCCGCAGCGCCCGGAAAGGCCGCCGTGTAACCAACGAAGGTGCTGGTGAAGATCAAAGACCCGGCACCTCGACGCTCCATCGCCGGCAGCTGGTATTTGGCGCCGAGGAATGCGGCGGTGAGATTCGTTTGGATAGCCTCATGCCAATCCGCAGCGGACACATCCGGCGTCGGTGCCATTGGACCGAGCGTGCCCGCATTGTTGAATGCGACGTCAAGTCCACCGAAGCGACCGATCGCCTCAGAGACCAGCGCTTGCGCATAGCGCTCGTCTTTGACATCACCCGCCAACACACGAGCTTCGCAGCCCGAGTCGGCGAGCTCGTCCGCTAACGAGTTCAACGTCTCGCGGTTGCGCGCGCTTAGAACGAGCCGTGCTCCCTCTCGTGCGAATAGCACGGCGGTGGCGCGGCCGATCCCAGAGCTCGCGCCCGTGATGATGGCGACTTTGTTGTCGAGTGCTGGCATGAAGTACTCCTCGAGAATGCGAATGACCACTCTCGAAAACCGTACCGCCTAGCACTCAATACCTCACTCCGCTTCTTGCTTCGTAATCCGCCGAGTCATTTCAAGGATTCGCGTGCGACCTTCAGTGCGGCGTTCATGACCTCTTCGATGGAGGATTTTTTCTCGTATTCGGGGATATAGACCCACAGCTTGACGACATCGAGCGCCGCTTTGTTGGATGAGCCTCCCCCGAGGCCGCCGTTGACCTCAACAGATAAAGCGCCACTGCTCAGAAAGCTAATCGTTCGCACTTCCAGGTCCATGATTTGCTCCTCGATCGTTGCCGTTGTAAGCCAATATCCAGGCTCGTGCCTGCCCCCCAGCAGCGTGCATGGTACTACGGGCCCCGCAGGCGCGGTTGATCCGGGCGTCCCGCGTACAAACTTCAGGGCTTTCCTGCGCGCACGGTTAAATCGGGGACTTCGTATCTGCTTCGTCTACCTGTCTTTGGAGACGCTCATGCATCGGGGATGCCGTCAGGCGCGGTTTCACATAGGCTAGCCGCACATCGCGTAATGGAAGCATCGGTGGATATCGAGCGCCTACTGTCTATCGAACAGCTGCCCGAACAGTATCGGCATGTGATCGCCAATGTGCATGTACCGATCGCGAACGCTCTCGCGGCGAAAACACGCCAAAGCACTGAGAAGATGCTGATAGCAGGGCTGTGCGGAGCGCAGGGTAGCGGCAAATCCACAATGGCTCTGGTGCTCAAGGGATTGCTCGAAGAACAGGGCATAGCGACGGCGGTCATCTCTCTGGATGATTTTTATCTGACGCGGCCAGAACGAACCAGACTTGCCGAGACCGTTCATCCTCTCCTTGCGACTCGAGGCGTTCCCGGTACGCACGATGTTGATCTCGCGTTACGCACACTCGATGCGCTGTCCGAGCAGCGGACCATTGCGCTACCGTCTTTCGACAAAGCACAAGATGATCGAAAACCCGAACACGACTGGCCGCGCATTCGTACACCCGTGCGCCTAGCGATATTGGAGGGGTGGTGTATCGGAGTTGCTCCGGAATCGCAGCCGGCTTTAGAGCACCCGATCAATGCACTGGAGAGGGAATTCGATCCGCAAGGCGCCTGGCGGCGTTACGTCAATGAGCAACTCGGAGGTGTTTATCAAAAGCTATTCCGGCGGCTCGACACGCTCATCTTCTTGCAAGCGCCAACTTTCGAGGTCGTATATCGCTGGCGACTGGAGCAGGAGCAGAAACTGAGGGAGCGGGTCGGATCGGGGTCGACGCGAATTATGGGCGAAGCAGAGATCGCAACATTCATCCAATACTATGAGCGGCTCACTCGTCATATCTTGAATCAGATGCCTGAGCGCGCAGATATCGTCGTGCGTCTGGATGAGCACAGACAGGTGACTTCGGTGCGGACCAGATCGTCTCGCGGCGGCACGGCGGAATAGTCACCTCGAGCAAGATGAAGATGGTATCTCGCAGAGATAAGAGATTAGATCAAATCAATATCTATCCCGCTGCGCCGTCGCGCCGCTGCGAGAGATTCTTGCGAAAGTTCGCGTACGCCGAATCCGTCGAACCTAGCACCTTGCTCAGCTCTCCTTCTTCCTCTGACCTCAGCGGTCTATGCGTGCCCTGCGAGAACCTTCTTATCGCGCTCCGGCGCCGGAGATCACCTGGCGGAAGGTTCGCTACGCACGGCGGATCGCAGAACATCGCGACTCACGCTGCGCACGTCGTTCGTGCCGGTGAGGGCGAGGCTGACTTGTAGTTCTTTGCTGATGATATCGAGAGCAGCGGTGACGCCGGCTTGGCCCTGCGCGGCTAGGGCATACAAGAATGTTTTTCCGATCAAGCAGCCGCGTGCGCCGAGCGCGAGTGCTTTCAATACGTCTTGGCCGGATTGGACGCCGCCGTCGAACAGAACTTCGCAGCGATGATCGACGGCTTCGGTGATCTCAGGTAACACCGAAATCGTCGATGGTGCGCCGTCGAGCTGCCGGCCACCATGATTGGAAACGACGAGTGCGTCGGCCGCGTGCTCGCACGCGAGACGTGCATCTTCCGCATCGAGAACCCCTTTCAAGATGAGTTTGCCCGGCCAGCGGTTGCGAACCCATTCGATATCTTTCCAGGTCACCGTCGGATCGAACTGCGAGCCGATCCACTGCGATAAAGTCGTCAATCCCCCGGTATCCGACATGCGTCCGGCGAGATTGCCGAACGTGCGGCGCCTGCCCATCAAAACCTTCATTGCCCACGCGGGACGCATCGCGACTTCCAGCATGTTGCGGGCGGTGAGTCGCGGCGGAATGCTCAAGCCATTCTTTGGGTCCCGGCGTCGCAGGCCTTGAATCGGCATGTCCACCGTGAGCATCAACGCAGAACACTGCGCCGCCTTCGCGCGCTCGATCAGCTCTTCGTTGAAGCCGCGATCGCGCATCAGATAGAGCTGAAACCAAAATGGCTTCTTCACGGCGCTGCGCACATCTTCGATCGAACAGATCGACATCGTGCTCAAACAAAACGGCACGCCGTATGCTTCCGCTGCGCGAGCACCGAGCATCTCGCCATTTGCATGGAACAATCCGCTCAATCCAGTTGGCGCGATGCCGACAGGAATCGACCAGGTCTCGCCCAATACAGTCGTGCTCAACTGCTGCTTCGAAACATCGACCATCACCCGCTGGCGAAACTCGATAGCTTCGAGATCACGACGATTGCGATTGAACGTCACCTCATCGTACGAGCCTCGATCCGCATACTCGAAAATGGCGTGCGGAATCCGCCGTCGAGCCAGCTCGCGCAGATCGGCAATGCAGTTGATGATAGGCATGAAGAGGGAAGGGGATAGGGGATAGGGGGATAGGGGATAGGTAGAACAGAGAAGCTAGGTGCCATAGGATAAGAGATACACCACGCCCGAGACATGGCTTCTGCGAACAATGCGTTCGCTCCGACCATCGCCTATCCGCTATCCCCTATCGCCTTCTCTCCTAAACTATTCCCCCGCCGAAATTCTTCGATGCCGGGCGGCGGTTCGCGCAGTCGGTGCGATAGCCGCTTTTTCGATACGAGCCGATGGGATCGATCGCGGCGCCTTTCTGTAGGCGAGCTTGAGCGAGAATTGGCTGGACGTCGGTGGTAAACGCGCGCTTCAAGGTTTGCGCGGCCATGAGCGCATCGTTGTCCTGTTGATACTGGTCGAGCGCGGCACGATCGACCAGCAGCGCCTGGGCGTAGGCACGTTGCAGCTCGATGGCGCTCGACATCAGGCTTTCGATCGGATCGGTCACATTGTGCGATTGGTCGAGCATGTGTGCGGGCTGAAAGTTCGGCGCCTTGCGCAACTCGGCATCGACGAGCTCGTTGAATATGAGAAACAGCCGGAAGGGATCGATCGATCCGGTATCCAGATCATCGTCGCCGTATTTCGAATCGTTAAAATGAAATCCGCCCAGCTTGCGCGCGTGCACCAGGCGCGCAACGATCATCTCGATGTTGACGTTCGGTGCGTGATGACCGAGATCGACCAAGCAGAAGGCTTTCGGGCCTAACGTTTGAGCAGCGAGCAGGGAGCTGCCCCAATCTTGGATGACCGTGGCGTAGAACGCGGGTTCATACATCTTGTGCTCGATCAGCAAGCGCCAATCGTCAGGCAGCGCTGCATAGATCTCTTGAGCCGATTGCAAATATCGCTCGAATGCTCGTGCGGTGTGTTGTTGACCGGGGAAATTCGCGCCATCTCCGATCCATAACGTTAGCGCCTTCGAGCCCAGTATCTTGCCGACCCGAATGCAGTCGACGTTGTGTGCGACCGCTTGAGCGCGCACGGCAGCGTCCGTATGCGTGATGCTGCCGAACTTGTACGAGAGTGCTTGGCCGGGTCGATCCTGAAACGTATTCGAATTCACGGCATCGAATCCGAGTCCAAGACTCAGGCCTCGTTCGCGCAGTCCATCGATGTCGTCGGTGTAATCCCAAGGCAGATGTAAAGATACCGTCGGTGTCGCTCCTGTGAGGCGATGGATCACCGCGCAGTCCTCGAGTTTCTCGAAAATATTGCGTGGCTCGCCGACACCGGGAAAACGTGCGAACCGCGTGCCGCCTGTTCCGACTCCCCAAGAAGGAATGGCAACGCCGAAGCGGCCGACCGCTTGGGTGATTCGCTCGATATCGATGCCACGCCGCTCGAGCATCGAGCCGAGCATGGAGTAGTCGCTCTCTTGTTGTACTTTGAGCGACTCGTTTGCGCTTGCGATGTAGTTAGGATCGCGTGGATCCGTAGCACTGCTCATGACAGTTTCTCAGCGAGTGAAGGCCGCAGCGTTACCCGCATCGACATTGATGATGTTGCCGGTGGATTTTGCCGAACTCTCCGATGCCAAGAAGAACACAGCTTCCGCCACGTCCTCGGGATAGACGCTGCGCTTGAGCAAACTACGCTCGCGGTAGATCGCTTCCAATTCATCGACGCTCGTCTTGTATTGTGCTGCTCGCTGCTGCGCCCATTCGCCTTGCCAGATCCGCGAGCCACGCAATACGGCATCCGGATTGACGACATTCACGCGAATGCCAATCGGCGCACCTTCAAGCGCGAGACAGCGCGCCAAATGCAGCTCAGCTGCCTTTGCCGTGCAATAGGCGGCGGCGCCGGGAGAGGCGGCGAGCGCGTTCTTCGAACCGATGAACACGATCGAACCGCCGATTGCTTGCGACTTGAACAGCTGGAATGCCTGGCGGGCGATCAAAAAGTAACCGGTCGAAAGGATATCCATGTTCTTCTGCCAGGTCGCAAGGCTGGTTTCCTCGACTGGGGAAGCAGACGCAATACCGGCGTTGGAAACGCAGATATCGAGCCCACCGAACTTCCATGCACCTTCACGGAAGCCATTGCTGACTGCATCTTCTCGCGTGACGTCGACCCAGCAGGTCGACACCACATCCGAACCGTACTGCTTTTTCAGCGATCCTTCTGCGGCGGCAAGCGCGTCACGATCGATGTCGCACAGCACGATGCAGGAGCCCTCGTCCATCAAGCGACGCGCGCTCGCAAGACCAATGCCGCCGGCGCCACCGGTGATCAATGCCACACGGCCTGCCAAGGGTTTCGGCTTTGGCATGCGCTGCAGCTTCGCCTCTTCCAAATCCCAGTACTCGATGTCGAAGGCTTCTTGTTCGGGCAATCCGCGATAAGTCGACACGCTCGCGGCGCCACGCATCACGTTGATGGCATTGATGTAGAACTCCCCCGCGATGCGCGCAGTCGCCTTATCCGTCGCGAACGTGAACATACCGACACCGGGCACGAGATAAACAACCGGATTCGGATCGCGCATCTTCGGTGAGCCTTCGCGTTTGCAGCGCTCGTAATAACTCGCATAGCGTTCGCGATACTGTTCGATCCCGGGTCGCACTCGGGCAGCGAGTTGATCGACCGATTCGCGCGCTGCATCGAAGGGCAGCACGAGCGGCCAGATCTTCGTGCGCAGAAAGTGATCAGGGCAGGATGTTCCGAGCGCGGCCAAGGGCGCGAGCTTCTCACCGCCGACGAATTCCAGCACAGCTTCGCTGTCTTCGAAGTGCCCCACCTTGCGCGAGTTGCTCGAAATAGCTCCCCGGATCAGAGGCATGATTGCAGCAGCGACTTCGCGTCTGCGTTCCGCGGACAGCGGCGATGCCGTGATGCTGCCGAAGGGCTTTTGACCGCGGCTGCGTTCATGAAGCCAAGCGGTCGCTCGATTGATGATGTCGAGCGTGTTTTCGTAGCACGCTTTGGACGTATCGGCCCAGGTGAATAGACCGTGCGCTTCTAAGACGACGCCGCGAGCGCGTGGATTTGCTCGCACGAATTCGCGCAATCGCAAGCCGAGCTCGTACCCGGGGCGAACCCATGGAAGCCAGCCGATCTCGTCGCCGAAAATTTCTTTAGTGAGCGCGCGGCTGTCGGCCGAGGCGGCGATTGCAATGAGCGCATCCGGATGCATGTGATCGACGTGAGCGCGGTCGACCAACCCATGCAACGGTGTGTCGATGCTCGCTGCGCGCGGATTCAGATCGAAAGTGCAATGCGCATACAGCGGGACGAGAACGGTGTCGCTGGCCGGACCTTGGTAGAACCGCTCGAGTGCGCGGAACTTCTCCATATATAAGGTGGCGAACCCATCCAGCTTCATCGTGCCGAGGTCGCCGCCGGAGCCCTTGACCCAAAGGACTTCCACTTCCTGGCCTGTCAGAGGATCTTTGCCGGGAAGCTTCGCCGAGGTGTTGCCGCCGCCGTAGTTCGTAATGCGCTTGTCCGAACCGAGAAGATTCGAGCGATAAAGTAATAGCTGGGGAGCCGACAGACGGGCCGCGACCGCGTCGTCCCAACGATTCTCGATAAGATGCGACGACGCAGCTTGCGCCGGCTGACTCCAACTCATCTAATCTCCCACGGACGGTTACGGCCGGGGAAGCTTAGTGAAAGCCGGCATCCCAGGGGCCGATTCAATACGAAATTAGAAAGACCGCTGTGTACCATACGAAATGATCATATACAATCAATCACGAGCAGAAACGATCACTCAATGTGACGGATGACCGGTCGGACGGTCTGGGGCAGGGCGCGCGGTTTCAGGGGTTTGCTGTCGTCATGGTCCCGCGCGGCTGCAGTGCTGAAGTTGAAGCCAAGAACGCTTAGGTTCATCGACCTCATACAGGTATCCCATGCTGGAACGAGAACGTCATAACCTGATCTTGAAGCTGGTCGAGGAGCGCTCCATCGTGAGCGTCGCCGATCTTTTAGACCTCCTCGGGGCCTCTGAAGCCACGATTCGGCGCGACATCAATACGCTTGCCGAGCGAGGGGAGATTAAGCGTATTCGCGGCGGCGCCGAAGCCGTTCGGCCAAGACACCAACCTCATCTGGTCGGGATGCCGTTCGCGCTGAGTCAGGATATTGATGTGCCGCAAAAACGCGCGATTGCGCGTGCGGCTGCCGAGCTCATCGAGCCCGGCGAGAGCATCATCATCAATGGCGGCACGACGACGTTCGCGCTGGTCGAGTTCCTGGCCGATAGAGATTTGGACATTCTGACGAATTCGTTTCCGATTGCCGCGAAGTTGCTTGCCACGAGTCGCAACCGCATCACCTTGCCGGGCGGCACCATCTTTCGCGAACAGAACATCGTGCTCAGTCCGTTCGAGAACGACACGGTCGAAAACTTCTGGGGTAACAAGCTGTTCACCGGGTGCTACGGGCTCAACCGCTTCGGGATCATGGAAGCTGATCCTTTGATCGTGCAAGCGCAGACCAAGCTGCTGAAGCGCACCGAGCACGTCGTCGTGATGGCCGATAGCTCCAAGCTGCGTCGCAAGTCGGCCATGATCGTCGCTGGTCTGGAACGCATTTCGACCATCATCACCGATGATGGCGCGCGACCCGAAGAGCTCGAACCGTTCAGCGCCGCGGGCATCAAGCTGATCGTGGCCAAGGTCAATGAAGAGGACGAGCTCAAAGCGCTCGCATGAGCCGGAATCACCGGCCTGTGGTGAAAAAGTAAGGGGGATTCGTGTCGATGAGAAGATTCGTGCTGCTCAGCATCGCGGCGATCTTGAGTGCTGCCATCGCCGGATGCGCGGACAAAGCGCCTGAGCCGCAAGGCGAGCAGCCCATCCGCATCGGTTTGGTTGCGAAGTCCCTTGGCAATGGCTTCTTCGATGCGGTTCACAAGGGTGCCGACGAGGCTGCTGGCGCGCTTGGTGCGCAAGTGATCTTCACGGGGCCCACTACGCCGACTGCCGAAGGACAGATCGAGGTGCTCAATGCTCTGATTGCGCAGCGGGTCGATGCGATTGCGGTTTCCGCGAATGATCCCGATGCACTGGTGCCGACGCTCAAACGTGCGATGCAGCGCGGCATCGAGGTCATTTCATACGACTCGGCGGTCGCCCCGGAAGGCCGAATCGCGCATCTCGCGCCGTCCTCAGATGAGCTGATCGGACAAACCGTTGCACAACTCGCGGCAGAGTTGGCCCCGAACGGCGCGGGCAAGATCGCGGTCGTGTCGGCGACGCCGACCTCGACCAATCAAAATGCGTGGCTCGCGGAACTACGCAAAGCGCTGCCGCAATATCCGGGTCTTTCGCTCGTCAGCGTCGTCTATGGCGATGATGTTTCGGACAAGTCGTATCGCGAGACCGTCGCGCTCGTGAAGCAGCATCCAGATTTGAACGTCGTGATCTCATTGAGCTCAGTCGGTTTGGTCGCTGCCGCGAAAGCGATCGAAGATCAAGGTCTCGGTGGCAAGGTGCATGTCACTGGCCTCGGTTTGCCATCCGAGCTCGCCGGCTACGTTCGCAACGGTATCGTTCCGAAATTCGCGATTTGGAATCCCATCGATCTGGGCTACGCCGCTACGCAAATCGCGGTTCGCCTTGCGCGCGGCGAATCCGCACAACAACCTGTATCGATGGAGCGCTTGGGCACAGTGACCTTCGATACCAGCGGCATCGGCGCAATGGGCAAACCCTTCATCTACGACGCCAGCAACGTGGCGGAATTCGAGAAGGTATTCTGATTTCGGTTGACGGTTGACAGTTGTCAGTTGACGGCCCAGATAGAGCCGTTGCGCTTCTGACTGCCAACCGTCAACTGTCAACCGTCAACTAAAGCAGAACGTGCCTTTCCTCACCCTCTCTCACATCCAGAAGTCCTTTGGGGGCACGCGTGCGCTCACGGATGCGAATCTGAGTTTGCATGCGGGGCAGGTGACCGCGTTGATCGGTGAGAACGGAGCGGGAAAATCGACGCTCGTGAAAATACTCTCGGGCGTGCATCAGCCCGATGCGGGTGAAATCCAGCTCGAAGGCCAAGCGGTTCGAATCGATCATCCCGAGCACGCGCGCGAGCTCGGAATCAGCGTCGTGCATCAGGAATCTGTGGTGTTCGATAATCTCTCGGTTGCAGAGAATATGTTCGTCGGCGATCGTCCTCGAGAACGCGGGTGGGTGTCCTGGCGCACGATGCGCCAACGCGCAGCAGAAGTGCTAAAGCAACTGGATGCGACATTCGATCCCGATGCGCCCGCAGGTTCGCTCAGCATCGCACAGAAACACGTGATTCAGATCGCGCGAGGCCTGACGCGCCGTGCGCGCGTGCTCATCATGGATGAGCCGACGGCTTCGCTCGCCCATCGTGAAGTCGAAGAGCTGTTTGGGCTCACTCGCAAACTCTCGGCGGCAGGTTGCTCGGTGCTCTTCATCAGTCACAAGTTCGAAGAAGTCTTCGACATTGCCAATCGTTATAGCGTGTTTCGAGATGGAGCCTCGGTCGGAGAAGGCGAGCTTGCCGCCAGTAGTCGAGATGAATTGATTCGGTTGATGGTCGGTCGGCCGGTGGAACAGTTGTTTCCAAAAACCCCGCCCGAACTCGGTGAGCCTTTGATGCGAGTGGAGCATCTATCGCGAACGGGTGAGTTCCAAGATATCTCGTTCGATGTGCGCCGCGGTGAGATTCTCGGAATCTACGGGTTGGTCGGTGCCGGGCGCACTGAGCTTGCGCAAGTGTTGTTCGGCTTGGAGAGCGCGGACTCAGGTTCGATCGAGGTCTGCGGCCGGCGCGTTGCGGTGAAATCAGTCCAAGAAGCGGTTCGCGAAGGGATTGCATACGTGCCGGAGGACCGACAAACCCAGGGCGCGATTCTGCCGTTCTCTATCGCCTCGAACCTTGCGCTGCCCAATCTCACCGCTCTGGCACCACGCGGGTGGTGGAGCGCTCAGCGCGAAACCCAGCTCGCGGATGAGTGGGTCGAAACGCTCAAAGTCAAAACAGCCAATACGGCGACTGTCGTGCAAGATCTTTCCGGCGGTAATCAACAGAAGGTCGTGATCGCGAAATGGCTGGCTCGTAAACCTAAGATTCTGATTCTCGACGAACCGACAAAGGGCATCGATGTGGGCGCCAAGCGTGCCGTGCACGCGGTCATGGATCAATTCGTTCATCGAGGCTGCGCAGTCATCATGATCTCCTCGGATCTGCCCGAAATCCTCGGCATGTCCGATCGCATTCTCGTCATGCGGCGTGGTCGCGTGCGCGCGCTCTTCACTCGCGAAGAAGCAACTAGCGAAGCTGTCATCAGAGCGGCAACCGACGCGTGAAGGAGAGAACGATGAACGCCTCCTTGAGCGCCGCTTCGCGCCGCGACCTCGTTTTCGGAATTCTCACTGTCGCACTGCTTGCGGCGGTGAGCGTCGCGTTTCCAAGCTTTGCTTCGCCTGCGAATCTTGCCGATGTGCTGAATGACACCTCGATTCTGATATTGCTCGCACTAGGTCAGATGCTCGTTATCGTGACCCGCGGCATCGATCTGTCCGTTGCAGCAAACTTGGCGCTCAGCGGCATGATCGTCGCTTTGCTGAATCGAAGCTTCCCTGCAATCGGCGTGCTACCGATCATTTGCATCGCGGCTTTGAGCGGCGGTGTGCTAGGCGCGTTCAACGGCCTGCTGGTGTGGAAACTACGGCTGCCTCCCATCGTCGTGACGTTGGGCACCATGTCGATTTATCGCGGCGTCATCTACTTGCTCTCGCAGGGCGCTTGGGTCAACGAGAACGAAATGTCGCGCGAGTTCTTGCGTTTCGTACGATGGGACTTTGTCGAACTCACGACGCTCTCGTGGCTAGCGATAGTTGTTGCGCTGTTGGGGTTCATCGCTTTGCGATATTCGGGTGCTGGTCGCGATATGTACGCGGCCGGTGGCAATCCCACGGCGGCTCAGTATTGCGGAATCGATCCGGGACGCATGCAGTTCATCGCGTACGTAATCAGCGGCGCACTTGCCGGCGTATGCGGATACTTATGGGTAGCGCGGTTCGCGGTTGCCTATACAGACATTGCGTTAGGCTTCGAGCTCCAGGTCATCGCTGCGTGTCTGATCGGGGGTGTTGCGATTGCGGGCGGCGTCGGCAGTGTGTTCGGCGTGGTTCTTGGCTGCTTATTCATCGGCATCATCCGCAATGCCTTGCCGTTGGTCGGTATCTCGGCGTTCTGGCAAATGTTCATCAACGGTCTGGTGATCCTAGCCGCGGTGTTGTTGAGCGCAAGGCAGCGCGAACGCAAGCGCTCCATCTTGGAGGCAGTATGAACGCGGCGCGGTGGCTTCGATGGGAGTCGATGCTCGCGGCCGTGCTGATCGTCGAGTTCGTCTTCTTTGCATCGACCTCTCCTTATTTCCTAGATGTATGGACTTTGTCGGATGCGAGCTTCAATTTCACTGAACGGGCCATCGTTGCGCTACCGCTCGCGTTGTTGATCATTGCCGGAGAGATCGACATTTCGGTGGCTGCCATCATGGCGCTTGCATCGGTCGCGATGGGTCTTGCTGCCGCTCACGGGGTGGATACTCCAGCCCTGGTCGCAATCGGAATGGGAACAGGATTGGTTGCGGGCGCCATCAATGGCGCGCTCGTCACAATCGGCCGCGTTCCTTCCATCGTCGCCACCATCGGCACGATGACGTTGTTTCGCGGCGGCGCCTATGCCGTGCTCGGCGATCGTGTTCTCAAGGAATATCCGGCTTCTTTTGCCGTGTTCGGACAAGGATATGCATTCGGGCCGATATCACTCGAGCTACTGACATTCGGGTTGCTCGCAATCGCATTCGCACTCGTGCTGCACTACACGCGCTGGGGACGCGCGATCTTTGCGATCGGCGCGAACCCGATCGCCAGCCGCTGCTCTGGTATTGCGGTGGATCGATACAAGTTCGTTCTGTTCTCGATCACCGGCTTGTTCAGTGGTCTGGCGGCCGTGATGCTCACTTCGCGCCTCGGCTCTACTCGGCCCTCGATAGCGCAAGGCTGGGAGCTCGAGATCATCAGCATGGTGATCTTAGGCGGTGTCTCCGTGTGGGGCGGTAAAGGCACCATACTTGGAGTGGTGCTCGCCGCCATCGTGCTCGGCTTGGTGAACTTCGGTTTAGGATTGCTCAACATTCCAGGAATTGTCATGTCGATCATTGTCGGCGCGCTGCTCATCACGGTCGTCGCGATTCCAGCGATTGCCGAGCGCTGGCCGCAGGCGAGGCTTCGCAAGACCTCATGATGGAAAATGCTACTGCACCGCTCGTTGCGCTTTTCGACGTCGGCAAGACGAATTCGAAGCTTTCGCTAATCGATGCCGATCGGGGCATCGAGATTTGGCACGAGCGGCGCACCAATCAACCCGCGAGTGCTACGTACGGGCGTGCGCTCGACGTCGAGGGCATCGGGCGTTGGTTGATCGAAACGCTTGCGCGCGCGCCCAACAAGGAGCGCATCCAATGCATCGTCCCCGTGGCACATGGCGCGGCGGCAGTGCTGATCGATGGGAATGGGCAAGTGTTGGCCGCACCGGACTATGAGGATTCGTGCTTCGAATCGATCAACGCGGCTTACGATGAGCAGCGTGATGCGTTCGAGCAGACATTCTCGCCGAAGCTCCCGCTCGGGTTGAACCTCGGTCGTCAACTGTTCTATTTGCAACACGAACAACGAGAGTTGTTCGAGAGAGCTTCGATGCTCCTAATGTATCCGCAATACTGGGCATGGCGCTTGAGCGCGGTGGCGGTGAGCGAGGTCACCTCGCTGGGATGTCACACCGATCTGTGGCGGCCGAAGAGCGCAACTTTTTCCGCTCTCGCCGAGCATCGTGGATGGGCGAGGCTCTTTCCGCCTTTGCGCCGCGCTAGCGAGAAGATAGGCAGCATCGATCCGGCACTCGCGCGACAAACCGGTCTGTCACCCGCATGTGGAATCGCATGCGGCATTCATGACTCGAATGCTTCGTACTTGAAATTCTTGATTGGACGCGAGCACACGCCGTTCGTCGCTGTCTCGAGCGGCACATGGACGATCGTAATGGCGAACGACGGTGATCTATCGCGCTTGAAGGAGCGCAACGACATGCTTGCGAACGTCAACGCGCTCGGGCGGCCTGTTCCCACCGCACGCTTCATGGGTGGGCGCGAGTATGAAACGATTGCAGGAGGAACGGATGCCCCAACGCTGGATGGCGTGGCGGAGATCATGAGCATGGGCGCAATGGCGTTGCCATCGTTTGCTCCCGCGGGTCCGTTCAATGGCAGAGTGGGCTATATCGATCGAGCGGAGCATTTATCCGGCACGCAGCGCGCATCTCTTGCGACGCTTTACTCGGTGTTGATGACTTCGCTCAGCATCGAATCGCTCGGTGAGAATGGAGAGATCTTGATCGATGGACCGCTGGCCGCCAACTCTGTTTTCGGTTCGGTTTTGGCTGCTTTGACTGGACGTACAGTGAGAAGGAATTTCGGCGAAGCGGGTGGCGCGCGCGTCGCTCTGCATCTCGCGGGATTCAAGGTCAAATCGGAAATTCTGAGTGTGGCGCGCGCAGCTCAGATGCCGGAGTTGCCCGCCTATGAGGCTTTGTGGCGAGAGAAAGTGTTGAGCTGAGCTCTCAGTTGCGAAGCTTGCGATAAATGCGGGTGAGCGCCAGTTCCGTTTTATCCATCGCAATGGCAAAGAATCTGAGCCGAGCGACCAACAATCCGATGGCCGGAATCCCCAGTAGAATCCCCGGCACGCCGGGTACCAGAGAGAGTAGTGCGCCTACTAGCAGCAATACGAGGCCTGCGACCACGTAGGCAATGGTCTTCCATTTGGCGGTGCCGCGACCCTCTGATTGTCTATGTCGCTCGTGGTGGTCAATGAAGCGCCTGCCCGGGGTGCCGTGCTTCAGATCCGCAAAGTCCGCTTTGACTTTCCCGATGACGCGGCTAAACACGAGGCGCTGCTACCTTCGAAGTGGAATGACATCTGAGCAACTGTCGTCCAGGTAGTCCTGTTCCGAACTCCCAAGAAGTCTTGCTCTTTTCCTGCACTACGCGCCCCATTCAAGCTTGGGCTATTCTTCTTCGCCGTCCTGCTTCGAGCGTATGTATCTAGGCAAACCATCATCGATGCGAGTCCAGGACAACCGATGACTGGTCCAGGAATGGTGTGTCGGTGGATATGCGTTCGGCTCGTCGAGCGTGCACGTCGTGATGTCGACTTCATCCGGGAACGCCGTGCTGGTGTACGACAGTGGCGTTCCACAGTTAGAGCAAAATGTGCGCACCACGTTTTGAGAAGAATGCAAAGTCTCCGGCTGCCCGGTTACGAACGCAAAGTGGCCCTTCATGAACGTGACCCACGGCACGGCTGGCGCGCCCGAGACTTGGCGGCAGGTTTGGCAGTGGCACACCATGCTCCCGATCGGTGCGGAAATTGCCCGATATCGCACGGCACCACAGAAGCATCCGCCCTCTATGTCGGTATTTGACTGCATTGTTCGTCCTTGCATCGACGCCCGATTGGCTATTGTGCCTATCGTAAAGCACAGGTAGATATATCCTCACCGCATGTAAAGGAGACTCGACAATGGCTAACTACGTGGATGGGTTCATCCTCCCGATACCGAAGAAGAACGCTGAAGCCTATCGAAAGATCGCGCGCAAGGCCGGCAAGATCTGGCGTGAGCACGGTGCGCTGGAATATCGCGAATGCATTGCCGATGACGTCAAGCCCGGCAAGTACACCTCATTTCCACAGAGTGTGAAACTCAAGCCGAACGAAGTCGTCTGGTTTTCGTACATCGTCTACAAGTCCCGCAAGCATCGCGACGCAGTCAACAAGAAGGTCATGGCGGATCCGCGCATCGCCAACATGGGCCCTCCCGAAATGATGCCTTTCGATGGCAAGCGAATGATCTATGGTGGGTTCAAGGTGGTAGTGGAGGCGTGAAGAACAAGTGACGGGTGACGAAATGACGGGGTGACAAAGCCAGAGACGGAGTTGATAGAGCTCGTCGCTTCGTGGACCTCGTCCCAAGCCTCCTCCGAGAGCGAGAAAGGACAAGACGGAGGGACAATGGAAAAGTACGAGTGTAAAGAGGAACCTCGGCTGAACATGTTCCTCTGTTCATCGCCTCTCCCGTTGCGTGAGAGGTCGCGAGCGTAGCAGCGGGTAAGGGAGAGTGGCTTGTCTAATCAAGATGTGTCTTTCGGGCGAGGGTCCTTCGGTGATCTGATCGGAGTGCTGCAGAACGGGCTTGCGACACTCGGACATTACACGCGCAAAGTCGATGGAGATTACGGCGGCGGGACGGAAAGCGCCGTGCGCAGTTTGCAGTTGGATATGCGGCGAGCATCGACGGGGAAAACGGACCCAAATATTTGGCAGACCGCGACGGGGTTGCCCTGGCCAAGCTTGTTTCAGCGTTGCCTGCAACTCACCTCGCGCTTCGAAGGTCACGGATACACGCTTATCGTCGGCAACTTCGACGGGGCGGGGCTCACCTGGGGCATCGTCGGCTTCACACTGCGCCATGGCGAGATTCAGGTTCTCATCAATGAAGTCGATGCACGCGCACCTGAGTTGTTAGCCGAGGCCTTCGGTCAAGAGCCGGCGGCGGAGCTCGTTACCCGTATCAGGACGCATAAACCCGCTGCGCTAATGAGATGGGCAGATTCGATCAGCGTGGGCGCGCGCGGTCAGTTGGTCAGCGAGCCGTGGCGGTCTGGTTTTGCGAAGCTGGGCGGGCAGCCGCTCGTGCAAGAGTTGCAGCGCCGCCGTGCTCGCGAGAAGTATTTCGATCCGGCACTTGCGACCGCTGCGCGCCTGTCTCTTACTGCCGAACGAGGCATTGCGTTGTGTTTCGACACCCATGTCCAGAACGGCGGCGTGAAATCGGCGGACGAAGCTGCCTATGTGAAAGTTACGAGCGGCTCGCGGCGAAGTCACTCTCAAAGCGCCCGTCGCGAATTGCTCGCTCGCTTGGTTGCGGACAGTGCGCGCCAGAAGTATCGCGACGATGTATTCACGAGAAAGAACGCGATCGCCACCGGAAAGGGAATCGTGCATGGCCAGCTGTTCGATCTGGATAGTTGGGGGTTGGAGGGATAAAGAGGCTCTGCGGTCCGCGGTCTGCACCGCCTGGGTGTTCCCGTTGGTCTCGGTCCGAGCCAGAGCGCTGACGCGAAGCGTTAGTTTCAGGAGTCGACAGCTGAGCTGGCGCGCTCTCATCACGACGCACAATTCGCCGAGACCAACGGGAACCCCCCTTGGGGGCACGCCACCGGAACCGCAGCCTCAACTAAGCGTTCGTCGCTGTAGAAGCATTCCAACAGGAGTCTGCAGTGCGCGGCGAATCAGGAAAGGTGATTGTCATCACCGGTGCATCGGGTGGCATCGGTCGCGCGACAGCGCGGGAGTTTGCAAGGCCTGGTGCGCGCATCGCGTTGCTGGCGCGCGGTGAGAAGGGCTTGGCGGCCGCGAGACGCGAAGTGGAAGAGGCAGGAGCGGAAGCGCTCGTGCTGCCCACTGACATGGCCGATGCAGATCAAGTCGAACATGCCGCGAGTGAAGTCGAGCGCAAGTGGGGGCGCATCGATGTTTGGGTGAATAATGCGATGGTGACGGTATTCGGACCCATCGAGAAGCTCGATCCGGAAGATCTGAAGCGTGCAACCGAGGTCACTTATCTAGGCGCGGCCTACGGGACGATGGCCGCGTTGAAACGAATGCGCGCACGAGCGAGCGGTGTCATCGTGCAAGTCGGATCGGCGCTGGCTTACCGTGCGATTCCGCTGCAGGCGCCGTACTGTGCCGCGAAGCACGCACTGCGAGGGTTCACCGATGCGCTGCGCAGCGAGCTCATGCATGAGAGAAGCCCGATACATGTGACGAACGTACACCTCTCCGCTTTCAACACTCCGCAGTTCGATTGGGCGAAGAACTTGATGGATCGACGTCCTGAGCCTGTCCCGCCAATCTTCCAGCCCGAGCTTGCGGCGCGTGCGATCGTTTGGGCTTCCGAGCATCGTCGACGAGAAGTCTATGTAGGCTGGCCTTCGTTGAAGGCTGTGCTCGCCAACAAACTTGTTCCCGGTGTACTCGATCGAGTCCTGGCTAAGGAGGGATACGCAGGCCAGCTTACGGAAGAACCGAAGCGTGCAGATCGCTGCGAGAATCTCTATCAGCCGTGCGATTACGATGCGGGTGCGCACGGGCGCTTCGATAAGGTGGCGCGTACGCGAAGCTGGCAATGGTCGCTGACTTCGAACCGTTCTGCCTTGCTTGCCGCGGCCGGCATAGCGGCGGCTGCAGTATTGCTAGCGCGCACCCGAAAACGCGCACCCTCCATGATACTTAGACCTTGAGATCGACTCGACCGTCTCGTTTGCGACGTTTCCATCATCGATAGGGAACAATCGTTCGCTCTCATCGATAGGGCTTCACATGCCCTCGTGGATTCACAAGCCTTCTTGGGTTCACAAGCCTACGCGCAAGATTGTGTTGCTGGTCACCGGCGCGATTGCGTTGGTCCTGTTCGGCGCATTGGGCGCAGCAGTGGTCTTGCTCTCCGGTGCTTACAGCACCGCAGCTACGACGCAACACTTCAAGATCACTCATCGCTTGCTCGATGCAGGTTTAAGGTATTCGGTACGCGCCAGTGCCAGCGATATACAAGCACCGATACTCGATGAACCGCATAAGTACGAGCAGGGCGCTGCGTGCTATCGACTGCACTGCGCGCAGTGTCACGGTGCGCCAGGAATTGCGCCGGACGAAGAGGGTAGGGGGATGCTGCCAATTGCGAGCAACCTGGCGCAGTCGGCGCGCGAATGGCCGGCTGAATGGCTTTACTACGTGACGAAGAAGGGCGTGCGAATGTCCGGCATGCCTGCCTGGGAATTCCGCATGTCCGAGGAAAGCCTTTGGTCGACGGTGGCTTTCCTCACGCGCCTGCCCTCTTTGACTAGAGCAGAGTATGCGCAGCTATCTCAATACAGCGCGCAGCTCGAGTGCGAGAGCGCCGAAGGCGCTGAGATGCAAGCCTCCGAAGATCGTACGAAGATCGTATTCAGACAGTATGCCTGTCATAGCTGCCATCGCATCGAAGGTGTCGTGGGACCTAAGAGCTATGTAGGCCCTGCATTGGTCGAGTGGTCACATCGGAAATACCTAGCCGGTACGCTGCCTAACAATGAAGAAAATCTAGTCCGGTTCATTCTCGATCCTCAGGCGGTACGTCCTCACTCGCTGATGCCCAAGTTGGAGGTCGCCCCCGCACACGCTCGTCAAATGGCGCGCTATCTGCTCGAGCTGGAATGAGCGTGACCGCAAGGATTGCAATCGGCTGGCTCTATCTAGTGCTGTGCGGCTGCATGGCCCCTGAAGGGTACGAGCCGCACGTACCAGAAGGAGATCCGCGACAAGGTCGAGAAGTGCTCGCCGAATTGGAATGCGGAGTGTGCCATGTGATTCCCGGCGTTCCCGGCGCACGCGGGCGTGTCGGTCCAGCGCTTGCGGATTACAAACGCAATGTCTATATCGCGGGTCGTTATCCGAACGATCCCGATATCCTCACGCGCTTTGTTCGCGACGCGCCGTCCATGTCGCCGGATACCGCAATGCCTGCGATCGAAATGAGCGAAGCGCAAGCGCGCGACATAGCGGCCTATCTATATTCATTGTGATGAGCGAGCAGCACGTACAGTCGGTCCTGCATTCCGCACCGGGCAGTGGTGCCGAGCTCTTGGAAGAGCTCGGTATGGTGTTGTATGTCGGAGCGGCACTGATCTTCGTGGTCGTGATGGGCTTGTTGCTGCATGCGGTCTTCTCTCGCCGATTACGTGCAAGCGCACGTGCGTGGGTGATAGGTGGCGGGATTGTCTTCCCGGCGGTCACGTTGTTCGTGCTGTTGACCTATTCTCTGGCAGTGGGCAGTGCGGTTTCCGCGCTCAACAGCGGAACCGCGCTACAGTTGTTGTTGAATTGTTTCGGCATCGACTCGAATGCGCGCATTCCGCCACCGCTCCCAGGGACGCTGCGGATCAACGTCGTAGGCAAACAATGGTGGTGGGAGGTCAGGTATCGCGCTGCCGATGGCGAATTGCGCAACGTGCCATTGGCAAACGAGCTTCGCATTCCGGTAGATGAGCCGGTCGAATTGATGGTGTCCAGCGGCGATGTGATCCACAGCTTCTGGGTGCCTTCGCTTGCCGGCAAAGTGGACATGATCCCAGGACGCACGAATCGTCTGGTGGTTCGAACCAGCGAGCCGGGCATCTATCGCGGCCAATGCGCCGAGTACTGCGGTGGGCAGCACGCACTCATGGCGCTGTACGTCGTTGCCGAGCCGCGCGAGCGCTTCTACGACTGGCTCCGCAACCAAGCTCAGCCTGCGCGAGCGCCAACGGATCCGTTCCTGCGTTCCGGATACGACGCGTTCATGCAAGGCCGATGTCCCGAGTGCCACACTGTGCGAGGCACGCCGGCGGAAGGCACGAGCGGTCCGGATCTCACGCATATCGGCGGGCGACACTCGCTTGCAGCGGGCGTGCTCAAGAATCACATCGGCACGATGGCGGGGTGGATCGCCGGTTCGCAGGATGTGAAGCCAGGCAATCTGATGCCCGATAGCGAAATCCATACAGGGTCACAGTTGCGAGCTCTAGCCGCGTGGCTGGAGAGTCTCGAGTGACTGCTCCAGCACACGGGTTACCGAATTCACTCCCTCGTCCGCCGGGCGAGCTCCAACAATTGGAAAGCGTCTGGGAGCCGCCGAAAGGCTGGCGAATCCTCTCGGCGGTGAACAATACCTGGATCGGACTGTTCTACGTGGGTGCTGCACTGCTGTTCCTCGTTCTGGGCGGCATTCTCGCCTTGATGATGCGCTTGCAGCTCGCGGTGCCAGAGAACGATCTGATCGACTTCGACCTCTACAACCAGCTGTTCACGATGCACGGCTCGGTGATGATGTTCTTGTTCGCTGTGCCGGTTGTGGAGGCGATCGGAATTTTGCTGCTACCCGCAATGCTAGGCGCACGCGATCTGCCTTTTCCGCGCTTGTCCGCATATGCGTTCTGGGCTTATTTCGTCGGCGGTTTGGTGTTCTTCGCCACGATCTTCTTCGATGTAGCGCCGGATGGCGGCTGGTTCATGTACCCGCCGCTCACTAGCTTCGAATTTTCGCCGGGATTGCGGTCGGATTTCTGGTTGCTCGGGATCGGCTTCATCGAGATCTCGGCGATCGCGGGTGCGATCGAAATCGTGGTCGGCATCCTTCGCACACGACCGCCAGGCATGACTTTGGACAAAATGCCTGTCTACGTGTGGGCGATGCTGATCGTCGGCGGCATGATCATCTTCGGTTTTCCACCTGTCATTCTTGCTACAGCATTGCTCGAGTTGGAACGTGCCTTTCATTGGCCATTCTTCATCGCTGAGCAGGGCGGTGATCCGGTGTTGTGGCAGCATCTGTTCTGGCTGTTCGGCCATCCCGATGTCTACATCATCTTTCTACCCGCGGCTGGTTTGGTGTCGATGATCGTTCCGACCATGGCACAAATACCGCTGGTAGGTTATCGGTGGGTTGTGCTTGCGATCGTTGCGACCGGGTTCATCTCGTTCGCGTTGTGGGTGCATCACATGTTTGCAACCGGCATGCCGCATCTCACGACTAGCTTCTTCTCGGCCGCCAGCATGGCTGTGGCTATTCCCGCTGGAATTCAAGTGTTCGCGTGGATCGCAACTCTACGTCGAGGCAGGGTGCAACTCGCGACACCGACATGGTTCATCCTCGGCTTCTTCGGCATTTTCGTTCTCGGAGGATTGACCGGCGTCATGCTGGCGGTCGCTCCTTACGACTGGCAGGTGCATGACACGTACTTCGTCGTTGCGCATCTGCACTATGTACTGATCGGTGGCATGGTGTTCCCGGTGTTTGCGGGCATCTACTACTGGGCGCCGTTCGTCAGTGGCAGGCCGCTTTCGGAGCGCATGGGGAAGTGGGCCTGCGGGTTGATGTTCGGGGGTTTCAACTTGGCGTTCTTTCCGATGCATATTTCCGGTTTGCTGGGTATGCCACGACGAGTGTGGACCTACTCCGACACCTTGGGCTGGGACATCTGGAACCTGTTGTCGACGATCGGCGCCTTCGTTCTCGCAGCCGGATTCTTTATCGCCTTGCTCGATCTGTTGTTGCACCTTCGTCCCGCGGGGAAAGTGAACGTCAACCCTTGGAATGCGGGCACGCTCGAATGGCTGCCGCTGGATAACTACGGTGTGCGCAGCATTCCAAGGATCACGAGTCGAGAGCCGCTTTGGGACACGCCGAGCTTGCGTGAAGAGGTGGATCGGGGTCAGCACTATCTTCCGAACACTGTGACCGGTCATCGAGAAACGATCGTGACCAGTCCGATCGATGCGCGGCCTGAATATCTATTGAAATTACCGGGACCGAGTTGGCTGCCGGTGCTCGCGGGCGTCGGCACCGCCGCATTCTTTCTCTTTCTGACGGTGAAGATGTTCGTCGCGTCCGCACTGGGCGGAATCGTTGCGCTCGTGAGCATCTTCAAATGGCTGTGGAAAAGCGAACCGGCACCGACGGCTAAGCTGTATCACATCGGTGAAGGAATCGAGCTTCCGGATCACGCGAGTGGCAGCAAATCGCATTCGTGGTGGGCAATGGTCGTGCTGATGCTCGTCGATGGCTCGATCTTCGCGAGCCTGGTATTTGCATATTTCTATTTGTGGACTATCACGCAAGGGTGGCCGCCCGCGCCGTTCGACATTCCCTCGCTCAGTTGGACAGTGGGGTGTGCATTGCTGTGGTCGTTGAGCAGTTTGCTATTCGCAATTGCCAAGGTCTTGCTGCGAAAGGCGGCGAGCCGCGCTGCGATATGCGGGGTAATCGTCAGTGCGATTCTGTGTGTGATCGCTGCATTCGCAACCAACATGCATACTTTCACAACCGCGAACGTGCAGCCTGCTGAACACGCATACGGCGCGGTGATCTATGCACTATTGGCTTGGCAAGGACTCCATGGGGTGTTGCTCGCGCTGATGGGCAGCTACACGATTGCACGTCTGATCGCAGGTTTACTCGATGATCGGCGGCGAAATACCTTCGATAACACGCGTCTGATGTGGCACTACTCGGTGGCCCAGGGCGTTGTTGCACTAGCCGTGCTGCAGGTGCCTCGACTGTTCTCATGAGTCCTCCCTCCGATTCGAGCTCGACTCACCGGTTCACGCCGACTGCGCTGCTGTTGTGCGGCGGCTTGTTGATTTGGGCGGCGGACTTCTTGATCGTCTATGTCGTCGCCGCAGTAGCCTGCGCCAAGGGTTACGCTGCCTCCTCGATCGCAGGTGTGCCGTTCGTCACATTCATTGGCACGTCGGTGACCCTGCTCGCTGGATTAGCGACTGCGGCATTGGTGAGGGTTGTCCTTGGCCGCTGGCGCGATCGTGACGATGGACCGTCCGGATTCATGTACTTCTTAGCACTGACGATCAGCCTCATCGCGTTACTCGCGATGTTCTTCAATGTACTGCCGGTATGGTTACTCTCGAGCGAGTGTTGACGGCGAGTTCTTCAGAAGATCAGCGCGAGAACACCGATCACGACCAGCAGGCCGATCAGGAAAATAATGCCCACGGTACTCGCTAGGAATTTCAGCATGATGATTTCTCGGGAGAGATCGAGTCTCTCAATGATGGTCGTCGCGTTGCGCCGATGAGATGCTGGCTCGGCGTTGGGTCGTTGCATGGGGACTAACGAGGTCCGACTCGGCTCGATCATGGATCGTGAGATCGCGATCGTATTCCGGGGCATCGCGCAGTGATTGCCGCGACATCGCAACGTAGGCCTTGTGCTCGTTCCAGCTCACGCGATCGACCCATTCCGAGGAGATCACGACGCGCTTGCCCGGCAACCAATTGCGAGTGTCGATGACCAAATAACGAATCGCCCAACTTTCATCGTCGAATAGATAGTCATCGATGTGTCCGATCCCGCCATCGTTCGCTTCGATGTGATAACCGGAAACTGCCTTGCAGCTTCGCAAGTGCGGATCGGAATGTGTGGATCGGTCGAGGTCCTCGTCCGATCGGTGGATCGCCCGCGGAGAATCCGCGCGTACCTCTGCGCCCAGCCCGGGAGGGGAGTCGGTCGGTCCCCAGAGCATCGGGCCGCCCCAGTAATAGGGCAGTCCGTAATGATTCAGATACAGCATCTCGTGCTGACGCGAGACCGGCTTCTCGGTGTCGATGTTGGGGCCGTTCTTGATTTGCTCGCGCGTCATTCGCACATCGATCCGTCGTTCCGGCCAGTCGAGCCGCTCGATCGCAAGCGGCGTGATCAGTACCTGACGGCTCAGCCAACCGCCGGTATCGACGACCATATATCGCATCGTCCAGCTCTGATCGTCGAAGTACGCGTCTCGAACCTTGCCGATGGAACCGTCGGTCGCACCGATCGTCATGTGTTTCAGGTCTTCGAGCGTGCGTAGCATCAAAAGCTCCAATCTGAACGGACGATGAAGAAATTCCTTCGCACCGAACCAATGCCTGAGTCGTGACGCGGTTCCTGAACACTCCGAGGCATCTCTCGGGAACTTCGGATGGCATTGCGGAGACTCATGAGCTGGCATCAGACGGAGCTTGAAAGCGCATCGTCCGCACCGGACAATTCACAGCCACGGATTCAATGTCGGTTTGTCGTTCCTACACACATATAGGTGGATTGATGGCTACCTCCAAAGTTTTAAAGGTCGTATTGCTTTCGGGACTGTTGAGCGCCATGAGCTCGGTCGCCTTCGCGAAGACGTGTGCCGTCAGCATCGAAGGCAACGATCAAATGCAGTTCAGCAAGACGTCCATCCCAGTTGCCGCCGACTGCACCGAAGTCGAGCTCACGCTCAAGCATTCCGGCAAGTTGCCCGTGACAGCGATGGGTCACAATTGGGTTCTCACGAAGACCGCGGATTTCCAAGCCGTGGCGACCGCAGGCACCTCGGCCGGCCCCGCCAATAACTATGTACCGAAGGACGACGCGCGTGTGATCGTCGCGACAAAGCTAGTGGGCGGCGGTGAGTCGACGACGATCAAGTTCCCGACCTCGAAGCTCACGAAAGGCGGCGATTACACCTTCTTCTGCTCGTTCCCCGGCCACTGGTCGCTGATGAAGGGCAAGCTAGTCTTCGGCGGCTGAGGAGTAGTGATCAGGAGTAGTGATTCGTGACTCCTGATTAGCGGGTCGTCAGAGATTGGCGGGTCGTCGGAGCGGTAGCACTCGCTTGCCTCTTCTCTTGCGACCCGCGACCCGCTAGTCACTACCCGCTTCTTCCACTCACACTCACCCCACCGCCGGTAGTCTCGAAACGGGCGAGGGCGACTCGCGAGTCTGACGCAAAGTCGAAATGAAGCGATTTGCCCATACTCCGATGTCGTTGGAGCGCAGTATTTCGAGCATGGCAGAATGTCTATCGCGGCGTTCGCTGAGCGACATCGTGAGAGCGGTTTGAATGGCATGCCCGACGGCGCGGGAATCGTAAGGATTGATTTGCAGCGCAGCACTCAGCTCGCGAGCTGCGCCCGCCAATTGAGACAGCACGAGCACGCCAGGATCCGCCGGATCCTGGGCGGCTAGATATTCCTTCGCGACCAAGTTCATCCCGTCGCGAAGCGGGGTAACCAATCCAACCTGCGCAGCCCGCAAGAATCCCATCAAAGATTCGTGCGGGAAGTTGCGATTGAGATAACGAATCGGTGTCCAGTCCGCATCCGCAAAGCGCCCATTCGTCCGTCCGGATGCCTGCTCCAGTGAACGGCGAATTTCTGCGTATGACTGCACGTCCTTGCGTGACAGCGGGGCAATCTGCAAATACGTGACGTGCCCGCGGTTATCGGGAAACGTTTCCAGAAACTGTTCGTAAGCCGAGAAGCGCTCGACGAGTCCTTTGCTGTAATCCAGACGGTCCACACCGATCACGAGTTTGCGGCCGACGAGACTATCGACCATCTTGCGAACGATTTGCGTGTCTGCCGCGCGAGCGGCCTCTCCTTCAATTCCTTCTACGTCGACGCCGATCGAGAACACACCGCTTCTGAAGCTTCGATCGCCTAATCTGATCAGCCCGTCCGGTTCGATTCGAGCGGTTTCCACGCAGTGCGCGACGGCGGAGTGGAAGGAGCGCAAGTCGCTGTCGGCCTGAAAGCCGACCAGATCGTAGGCAGTCAAGTCGCGTACCAGCTCTGCATACGTCGGCAGAACTCGCAACGTTTCGATGTACGGAAACGGAATATGCAGAAAGAACCCGATCGGCACGCGTACACCAAGCTCACGCAAACGGGATGCGAGCGGGATCAGGTGATAGTCATGTACCCAGATGACATCGTTGGGTTTGATGAGCGGCGCGAGCTTCTGAGCAAACTGACGGTTGACTGCTTCATAGGCTTCGCGCTCTTCATGCCGGAAGCGAAACTTCGTCGGCATATAATGAAACAGCGGCCAGAGGGATTCATTGGAAAAGCCGTTGTAGTACGGTTCGAATAAGTCGCGGCGCAACTCGAGCAGCGCGTACGTGACGCCGTCTCGGATGTGGATTTCGGGCTCGGACGGGTCGTCTTCGGATAAATCTCCACCCCATCCGAACCACACTCCGCCGGTGCGCTTCAATGCACTGAGCACGCCAACAGCAAGTCCGCCCGGCGCTGCCGCTTTGCGCGGGAGCGACACGCGATTGGATACGCAGATTAGCCGTGCCGCCATCCGCGAGGGCTCCTATCAATCCGCATGTAGTGTCGAGCGATCGTCAAAACAATATTCCTCCTATGATCAGCCAACGGGTTCCAGAGCATCCAAGAAAGGCTCGCGCAACCAGCGCTGAACGTGTGCCACGTTCCCGAGGCGAAACCGCGCTTTGGTCGCGGTGATCTCACCTACTCGAACCGAGATGCCGCGCAAATCATTGACTGCTTCGAACGCATGCTCGTCGGTGAGATCATCGCCGATATAGACCGGCATGCGCCCGGCGAATGGTGCGTCGCTCAATAGCGAACGTACCGCGGTGCCCTTCGTCCAAGCAGCGGGGCGTATCTCGAAGACGAGCTTGCCTGGTTGCAGGACGTAGTCAGCGCCAACGCGATCCATCACAGAGTGCAGCTTCGTGCGTACCGTGCTTTCGAGATGAGGAGCAAGTCGGAAGTGCACTGCCAGCGCGAACGACTTGTCTTCGAGCAAAATTCCCGGATGCAGCGCGGCGAAGCTCTCCAAGTCCTCGCGCGCTTCTCGCAATACGGTGGTGTTCAATGCTGCGCGAACAACGCGTCCATCTGCGCCTCTGAGCTCGGCGCCATGGATGCCAGCGGCGCAGAACTTCAGTGGAGCAAACAATCGGTCGAGATCCGCGATTGCTCGACCACTGATGAGCGCGAGTGCGCCGTCGAGGCGCTCGCTCGCCTCCTTCAGCAATGTCTTGAGGCTTTCGGAGACGAAGACGCTTTCGGGCGTGGCGGCGATTTCGAGCAAAGTGCCGTCCACATCGAGAAACAAGGCCCAACGCGCGTCATGACTGGCTGCGTCGTGCGGCATCCACCGAACCTTACTGCGTATCGGCTATTCGCTCAACCTTTAGGGTCAACAGGTAGGAAGCACGCGGGTCTAATACTGTAAGAATGATCAGACAACGTTGTCGTGCGCGCATATGGCTTCGCTCACGCTTCGCAACATGCAGGTGTGGCTACTAGGTCTGCATGGTTTTGTGGGCTTGCATTTAGGAGCGAGGGGTGAGCGTCTTCAGACTCGCTCACCCCTCACTTCGTCGCGTTTCTCGCGCCAAGCGCGAGAGCTATAACTCATCCGTGTTGCTGACGAATGCGATCGTCGTGCTGTCGGGGGACCATGATGGAACGTTGATCGTGCCTTGGCCGCCATACACATAGGCAATCACTTTGGGTGTGCCGCCTTCGATGGGCATGAGCCGCAGGTACGTGTGCTTGTAGTAAGGATGCTCGGGCGGTGCGACATCATCGCCATAGCTGATCATCGCGATCCACTTGCCGTCGGGCGAAATGTGCGGGAACCAATTGTTGAAGTCGTCGTGAGTGACGCGTTCCTGATTCTTGCCATCCGCTGTCATGCGCCAAATCTGCATTTTGCCGCTGCGCACGGAGTTGAAGTAAATGTACTTGCCATCCGGTGTGTATTCCGGACCGTCATCGACGCCTTTCGCAGTCGTCAGACGAATCTCCGGACCGCTTCCATCGGATGGAATTTTGTAGATGTCGAATTCACCTTTGCGCCCGCCGGTGTAAACGAGAAATTTACCGTCGGGCGACCAGCCGTGCAGATAAGAAGGCGTGAGCGGTGTGATGCGCTTGGGCACTCCACCCGTGCTTGGCAGAGTGAAAATCGTGGATTGACCTTGATCCGTGCTTTGATCGGAGATGCCCATCATCTTGCCGTCGAAGGACAACACATGGTCGTTGTTGTTGCGAATTGCGAAACCAGTGTCGATGAGGGTCGGCTGACGCGTGCTGAAGTCATAGCGATACAGCCGTCCGCGCCAATCCGGATTTGAGCCGCTTGCGTTGAAGATCACCGCGGCGCCATCCGGAGTCCAGTTCGGAGCCTCGAAGGGCAGCTGCGAGCGATGCCAAATGTGGCGGTGTCCCGTTCTGACATCGAGCAGCTCTAGCTGACTGCCGATGTAGTCACGATAAGGAGTGAAATCAGGCTTCGCGGGACGGATGACCCTCACGTCGCGGAATACGATCTGTTCGATCACGTCCGGATTGTGGGAGCTCAAGAACAATCCGATTTGCACTTCATCGCCTAGCGGCAGATCGGCGATCTTCACGGCCGAGAATGGATCGCCGAAGCGCGCCGCCGAGAAGGTATACGTGCCGGCACGTCGTTCGAGCTGAATGACGTCCGCGCCTTTCACTGTCGATTCGATTTGCTCGGTGATGCCGCCTTTCTGGCGCCGGAACTGGAGCGAGGTGAGTCCATCGCCATGCACGACCGCATCGACATATGGGGCATCCGCGTCTAATCCTTGACGAACCATCCAGCCTGCCTTGCGGTGGGGATCGACACCGGCGCCGACGAACTCCGTACGTGCTTGCAGAATGAAGTCACCCTTCATCGTCCGCGAAGCAAAATGAAACTCATCGCGCTCGCCCCAGACGTTCGTGCCGCCTGCGGTCAGCCGATATTCCTGCGTCGCCGCGTTGTATGTCGCCGCACCTTTGAGCTTCGGCTCGCCAATATCGGCGTGCGAGGTGAACACTCCCATCGGTCCCCCATTCGGTGATGCGTAAGCGAGCGGTGAAAGTGCACAGATAAGTCCGCTTCCCAAAGCGGCGACTGCGAGCATCTTGGTTCGGCCTTGCAAGGAATGCACGTGACCTCCTGTTCGAGTTGTTGAGTCTCCGAGCGCGCGCAGCATAGCGCGACCGCGTGGGAGAGGAAGAAGCGAGATGTAAAGAAGGGTGGAGTGGGAGAATCTAGCCGCAGTCCGCAGTCCGCAGTCCGCAGGTCGAGGGGAGGGACTCTCCCTTCGAGGGTTTCCGTTGGCCGCGTTCCGCGTCTTCGCCCGTTGCACCCTCTAGCTGCAAGACTGTGGACTGTGTTTCAAGAGGCCCCCTCCCTAACCCTCCCCCTCGAGCAGGGGAGGGAATCTCGCAGAGGGGTGATTCGTGATCGTGTGACTCGCGGATCGTCAGAGGCGTCGCCTT
>JAICPY010000085.1 GCA_025929585.1 Steroidobacter sp. | reverse complement strand
TCAGATCGAACAAGATGAAGATGAATCTCGCGGAGACGCGGAGACCGCAAAGATACAGACGAACTGGATCTGATCAACTATCCGCTGCGCCGCCCCGCCTCCGCGCCGCCGCGAGAAACTCTTGCGGAGCCGAAAGATCTCAACTTGCGTATCCTTTGGCAGTTCCCGCAGATCTCCGCTTGCGCTACACCATAGAATCTCTGCGAGATCACTCTTATCGAGTCTAAATTCGCGGAAGACGTCTTAACTGACGCATAGCTGAAGAGTCGATGTAGTCCATCCAGGACGCTGATCAGCGCAACGCGAGCGTATCCGCTCCCGCAATCGCACCTTGTCGTGGTCGTTGCAACAAGACCGCGACTGCGGTCGCATCGCGTGGGAACGAGGCGAGCGGCACTTTCATTCGTTGAGGCTTCCCATTCCAACTGCCGAGTCGCTTGAAGGAGCGCACGATGTTGACCTCCTTCACTGAGCGGCGAGCATTTTCGCCGCGGCCGATCTTCGTGGTCGCCTCGTGAAGATACGAGACCAGGTGCACGTCCAGCGGCTCTATCCATCTCTCCGGCAGATCGATCAGCAGGTTTGTGCCGGCTTTCGACAATACGACTGCTAGCGCATCGCGATCCCCCGCAATCGCTCGAGTCATCTGCGCGCGATTCGAACCGACCAGGCTCGTATCTCCGCTCACCACCGCCTGCGGCGTGAAAGCTCCGGATTTCGACAGTCGTCGCACGTAGCCGCGCTGGCGTTCCACCGCTTCAGGAATTGCGAAGGGATCTTTCCAGCCCAGGTCGTCCCAGTAGTCCACGTGATATGCGAGCGCCACGATGTTGGGCTTGCGTGCGAGCTCGGCAAGTAGCGCATCCGCCGGCGGACATGAACTGCAGCCTTGGGATGTGAAGAGCTCGACAACCACCGGCTCGGCTGTGACAGGCGAGGCAAGGCAGAATCCTCCCGTCGCCAACAACATCGACATGAGAACGCTCATCGAGCGCGCATTCGAACGCTTGAATCGGATCAGCATATGTTTGAGTGCTTTCACAATGACCCAACGGCTCTGAAGGCCGTCGGGTTTCTGTTTTTGTCCGAAGATTGCTCTTCTTACGATACCGCACGTATCTTGGAGCGCCGTCTCGGGCTTACAATCCCTGACAACGTCGACCCAGCCTAGTCGCAGCGACTTCTGGCGCGGTCAAAAAAACACCCGCAGACTCATTCGTTAGTTCTGCATCGAGGAGATCGATGAGTATGAGAAGTCGCAAGATGATGGTACTGGCCTTGATGCTGCCGACAAGCCTCGCGCTTGTAGTCTGCGGCTCCAACAGCGCTATCGCGAAGGAGAGCACGCATATGTCGGCCGCACTCAAAGACGCATACAAGGGCGCCTTCCTCATCGGAACGGCCGTCAATACCCAGATCGTTTCGGGCGAGGATGCAAAGGCGCAAGCCTTAGTGCCCGTGCACTTCAACAGCATCACCGCAGAGAATGTGATGAAGGCCGAAGTCGTCAATCCGAAACCCGGCGTATTCGACTTTGCCGCAGCCGACGCCTTCGTCTCCTTTGGAGAGCGCCATGGCATGTTCATCATCGGTCACACGCTTGTCTGGCATAACCAGACACCGGAATGGTTCTTTCATGACGAGCAAGGCAAGCCCAATACACCCAAGGCTCAGATCGAGCGCATGCGCAGCCATATCGAGAAGGTGGCGGGACGTTACAAAGGTCGTGTTCACGCGTGGGATGTCGTCAACGAGGTGATCGACGACGATGGCTCCTACCGCCCGACCACTTGGGTGAAAGGTGTCGGCGACGGCGACGAACTGGTGCGGCTCGCATTCAAGTTCGCCAATCAATACGCGCCGGATGCCGAGCTCTACTACAACGATTTCAACGCGTGGCGCCCCGAGAAGCGCGATGGCATCGTGAGAATGGTGAAGATGCTGCAAGCCGCGGGCATTCGTATCGATGGCATCGGCATCCAGGGACACTGGGGATTGAACTATCCCAGCACCGAGCACATCGAAGCGGCGATCGATGCGTACGCCGCACTCGGAGTGAAGGTAATGATCACCGAGCTCGATGTAGACGTGCTGCCGCTCACGAAGGAAGGCCAAATTATCGGCACGGGCATGTTGCACAAGCAGTTCCAGCTACCGGAGTTCAAGCGCTTTCTGGATCCCTATCAGAACGGTCTGCCGGCCGATGTGCAGCAGCAGTTGACCGATCGCTACGCCGAGCTGTTTCGCGTTTTCCACGGCAAACGCGCAGCACTCGATCGCGTCACGTTGTGGGGCGTGCACGATGGAATGAATTGGAAGAACGGCTACCCGATTCCAAACAGAACGAACTACCCGCTGTTGTTCGACCGTGCCTACCAAGCGAAGCCCGCGTTCGAGGCAGTACTCAAGGTGCCGCAAGCGCAGAACCGGAAGTAAACATACGCGCCTGATACGATCTATCAGGTATCAGGCGCTTCTTCCGCTAAACCAGTTCAATCACGAGCTATTCCGCAGCTACCGCTTCGGCCTACGGACGGCTCTCACCTTCCCGCTCTTGCCGCCTCCGCAGAAGAAGCGATCGCCTCCATCGGATTCAAGACCTGAAACGCCCATCCCTTGCGGCAGCTGGAGCTCTTCGAAGACTTCACCCGTTCGCGGATCGATGCGCCTCAATTCGCTATCGTCACCTTCCCAAGTGGCGTGCCAAAGCTCGCCATCGACCCAGGTGACGCCGGTGACGAAGCGGTTGGATTCGATGGTGCGCAGAATCGCACCTGTTTCGGGATCGACTTGATAGATCTTTCGCTCGCGATAGTGCCCCACCCAGAGCGAGCCTTCGGCCCACGCTAGACCCGAATCCCCGCCATCCCCAGGCGCGGGAATCGTCGCGAGTACGCTCCCAGTCTGCGGATCGATTTTATGTATGCGATTCTCCGCGATCTGAAACAGATGCTCGCCATCGAACGCCGTGCCTGCATGTGCGGCAACATCGATCGAGCGCACGGTTTTGCCGCTGGCCGGATCCAAGGCGTTGATCTTGTCGCCTGTGGCAAACCACACATGCTGGCCGTCGTAGGTCACGCCGGCCACACTGTCGGCACCCGGGAACGGACCGTACTCATCGACAATTTCAGCAGCTGATCGTTTCATGTTTGCATCCTCGTTTGTCGAGCACAACCGTGGTGACAGGATTCCGATCGGTCCCCAGGCACATGGAGGTGCCCGCCGCCGAAGGTGGCGAGCTCCGAGGAAAAACCACGCTTTTTCCTCGGAGTCAGACCGACCGTCGTGACAGGAGTCCGACCGGTCGTTCTATTCGCTTACATCCTAGTCATTAGGCAACGACATCGAGAGTAACAAACTCGTCGTGAATCCCGGCACGGGCGGCATCATCCAACGACGCGCTCGCCCGCGACCAAACGACTGTACCTTGCCCGCTGCAGCCAACGAGTCGAGCGCGCGCTGCACGGTGCGCTGACTGGACCCGAGCGCGAGCGCCAATGCGGAGCTCGACCACGACTCACCGTCAGCGAGAAAGGCGAGCACCTGCGCATGCTCCTCTTCGACGGGCCGCGCCAATAGGACAACCTCTCGAGCGTGACGTGGCAGCAGCACAAACCCTCGCTTCGTTGCACTGATATCGGCGATGGTTTTGATCGCTCGGCGAAGCCGTCCTACTTCTACTCGCAACCTGGCGCGATACGATTCATCGGCGTGCTTCGCGCGGAACGCCCGTGTAACTAACGTCTCTCGCGATACATCCTCCGGCCACGCTTCGGCGAGCGCCCGAGCGAGCACGAACAACACCGGACGACTTGCGAGCGAGATCGCCTTGCCCGCCGCATGGAGGGCATGCCGGAACGCATCGACCACGAACGCCTTCGATGCCAGCAAAGCTTCGACGTCTTCGAGCAGGAGAAGCCGCTCTTCGCCCCGATCAATCAAGCGCGCAGCAGGCGTATTCAGAATGAGCGAAGCGCTTTGCACTTCAGCCATCAGCGCCGGAATACGTGCTTCGCGCGCCGCGCGCTCAGCTCTCGAGAGTGCAGCACGCGCCGTCTTCGTCTGCAGACGCCGCATCGCGATGCCTGCGAGAGCGAGATCGTGAATGGTCCGCAATGCGGGCGGCAAAGAAGCCGGATCGAGTTTGTCGAGCGCATGCTGCGCTTGCTCGAGGTTGCCGATCAGAACGAGACGTCGGATCTCGAGATACCGTGCGTGCGCAGCATTGACTCGATCGCCGTGTGCATCCAATGTTGCTCGGGCGGCATCGAGCGTCTTCGCAGGCCAGTTCAGATCGCGCGAGGCAAGGGCAATCTCTGCCTCCGCGACGAGACATTTCGCTCGAGCTACAGCCTCTTTCTGACCGAATGCGCGCGCCGCACTTCGCACGAGGGTTCTTGCTCGACCGAGATCCCCGAGCTGCGCCATCGCTATGCCTCGAAGCGCAAGCGCCGGCGCGTCGTTGCGCAACGCCACGCGCTTTAGTGCTCCGACCGGATCACCCGACGCGAGCGCGCGAGCCGCGGCCGTGATCAGCGAATCCATCTACGAAGCCCTTTTCGATCGCGACACACTTGTCACTCCCCTTCCTCGGCTGCCCATGTTTAACCTGTATCACCACGATGAATTACTGCGTCGTATCTATGACGACGAAGGATGAACGCACTCGCTGCGCTTCACGAGTCGCGCATTACTCTGAGGTATCACAGTATGTGTCCCGCTTGCATCGGATCCGCTCTCCTGATTCTGACTGGCACTGGTTCGGCAGGAGGCCTTGCCCTCATTGCCGCACGAACCCTTCGATCCAGATCCTCACCGCCTCGCGCGCACGATCTAGAGAATGTGACGGTGCGAGCCGATCAGAACCTACGCACTGAGGAGATAACAGCGGAGACTTCACCCCACACGACCTAGTTGGCCTGACCGTGGAGCCGCTACAGTGAGTGTCCGTACTTAGTCTTCTGAGATCCATTCCAACGTGGGGTTGAGCCACTCATCGCGAGGGACGAAGAAAGCGCCATGCCCACGCCCGGTAGCGATCTGAATTTCCTTGAAGCGCTCAGCGCCGGGGCGCCGATCCCGAAGCGATGAGCAACTGCCGGCGAGCGTATCGCTCTTTTCCATCAGCGATAGCACGTGACCTGTTGGCAACAGATTGGGTGCGGTGGACAACCAATCGCCACAAGCGGCTTGAATTACGTACGTGACTTCAGGCCGGCGCAGAAAGCTGGAGACATGCAGCGCGATTGCGCCACCTTTGGAGAATCCGACAACGGTGATTCGCTCGGGAGAAGCACCCGAAGCGATCAAACGCTCTATTTGGCTGACGATTACGCCCGCATACGCACGCACGTCTGTGTCCGGTGGACGCTGGGCGGAAATGACGGCCGCGCCCGTCGAGCTCAAGGCTTCCAGGATGCCCGGATAATCATAGACGCCATATTCGGTACTAACAGGGCGCGGTCCCGAATTCTCCACGATTCGTCCATGAAGATAGAAAACATACTGCCGCTTCGAATCGACTGACGCGGGAACGGCAGAATGGACGTCCGCTGCTCCGGCGTATGTTGAAACGGCTAGCCACAAGAGACTGAGAACTAGCGAACAACACCTTGGACCCACGTTGCATCGGCTGCTTATCACGCTGCCTCCTGACTACCTATTCTGTTCTTACTCTTCGTTGCCGGTCGATGTGGTGAGCGGACCTGACATCAGAACTTGTTTTTTGGGAGCATGGAGAACACGACGTTCTCGTTGCAGTCTACAAGGATGTATTCACGGCGGTCCCAACAAACGAGTTCTGGCGGCAGGCCCGCACGACGTTGAGTCATTGGCACCCGCTTGCAATCATTTCTCCAACTGCCGAATCCTGATATTGCGAAACCAAATCGGTTGGCTTTCCGCCTGCAAGGCGATGTGACCGAACGAGAGTTGCAGCGGAGCACCAGCCGCGAGCAGCCGTTGGGCATCCTCGTCCTTCGGATCCAACTGCGGACGCTGATATCGCAGCACCTCGACATCATTGATGCGATGAACGACTTGCTCGTTACCGCGCACTTCGATCTCGGCAGTCACCCATTCGTCCAGCGGGTAGAGCTTCGACTGGGAATCGATGATGTGGTCGGTGACAAGCTTTCCGTTCACTTCGAGATTAGTGCCGGGCGTGACCGCATTTGCTGTCTGCTTGCCGGCAGTGGCTCCCACCGCAAGAAATTGCACTTCCATAGAGACAGGAAAGCCTTGATCCAACCTCATGCTCAGCGGCGACTGCGCGTGGATCATGACGCCGCTATTGAGCTTCGCCCAGTGCGGAGCATCTTCGATTGCAGCGCCAATGATCTTGTATTCGAGACGCAGGATGTAATTCGAGTACGGCTGATTCGTAAAGAGGTGCCCGAACCGCTGATCGAACTTCTGGTAGCCCTCATAGCTGACTTTGAGAATTCCATCCTCGACGCGAAACGTGTCGGCGTAGTTCTCGTTGAGCGGATGCTTCGCGATCTTGATCGTCCAGCCGCTGAGATCCTTGCCGTTGAATAAAGAATGCCACTGCTCGTCTGCAGCGGCGGCAACGCCCTGCCCGCCCAGACACGCGATACCCAGCAGCATCGTCGTGATCAAACTCGCTTTCGTTCGCATCGCTTCCCCCAGCTTCTTGGACGTTGGAAGATAACTCACGCCGACGTTTAGTTGTATTCTCAGTCCATCGTGGCGTTCCTGAACTGCGCCGCACCTCCCCACCAGTCGCTGTGTATGGCGTTTCGTTTGGCGCAAGAAACGCCGCTAATCCGCACTCAACCGATACCCGACTCCGGTTTCCGTATGCAGATAGGTGGGTCGCGCGGGATCCAGCTCCAACTTGCGCCGCAGGCCTGTCATGTATATGCGCAAGTAGTGTTGCTGATCTAGCTTCGCGGCCCCCCAACCCGCCCGTAAGAGCTCCGAGTGCGTGACGACCTGACCAGCCTTGGCAATCAAACAGATCAGCAGACGATACTCGATCGGCGTTAGATGGACGGGCACATTGCGCAGCGTCACGCGCCGCTGGAGTATGTCAACGCGCAAGTCGAGCAACGTGAAAGCTTCGGGAGATTCGCCCGACGCGCGCGCCGCCGCGTGCCTCAAGCCGACCCGCAATCTTGCGAGCAACTCCCCCGCCGAAAAGGGCTTCGTGACATAGTCGTCCGCGCCCGCATCGAGAGCGGCGATTTTGTCGGATTCTTGCGATCGGGCAGAAAGCACCACGATCGGAACGCTGGAGTCCTCGCGTGCAGCCCGAATCACGCGTAGGCCCTCGCCGTCCGGCAATGCTAGGTCGGCGATAATGAGATCGGGGGGCTGCGCGCGAATCTTACTGATCGCTTCACGCACACTGATCGCCTCTGTGTAGCGCATCCCATTGCTTTCGAGCGTCAGCCGCAATACCCGGCGCATTTGGGGCTCATCTTCGACCACAAGAACAAGGGGCCGCGCCTCAGTCATGCTGCGACTCGGTGGCATCGGGAGGCACTGAGTACGGAATCGAAAGTACGAAACGTGCACCACCCTGCGGCTTGTTATCCGCACTGAGCTCCATCTCATGCAATTGCGCGACGGCTCGGCAGATGGAAAGTCCGAGTCCCGAGCCTGCGACTGCGCCCTCACTACTCGCGCGCGTAAACTTCTCGAACAGGTGCGGCTGCAATGCGTCTGGAATTCCCGGACCGTCGTCCTCGAGGATCACATCGACATGGTTGTCCGAGCGAGACACGCCGATCGTGACGTGCGTTCCTGGCGGTGTGTATCTGGCTGCATTCTCGAGCAGATTGACGAACAGCTTCTCGATCAGCACACCGTCGACGTGAATCATCGGAACGTCCGGTGATATTCGTACCGCCACCTCATGATCGAGCAGCTTGGACTTACAACGCTCGAGCGCGGCGCCAATGAGCTCCTCGAGCGGGTGCCACTGACGATCTAAAATCACCGGCCCAGCATGTAATCGAGTCATCTCCAACACATCGCTGACGTCCAAGCTCATGATGCGCGATTGCTCGACTATTTGTTCGAGCAGTTGATTCTGTTCCTCGGTGGACAAACGCGAGCGGTTCTCACGCAGCGTACTTGCGCTACCTGCAATGACTGCAAGGGGTGTGCGCAAATCATGTGAAAGCGAGGCAAGTAGGGAATTGCGCAATTGCTCCTCGCTAGCGAGTACCGCGGCGCGAGTGGCTCGCTGCATCTCTGCTCGTACGCGCGCCGCCAGCGCACTCGTGCTCACGCCGACGATCAACAGTACGATTCCGGTGATCAAGTGCTCGCTGTGGGTGAAGTGCAGCGTCAGATAAGGCGGGACGAAGAAGAAGTCCAACGCGATGAAGCTCAGCACTGCGCATGCGATCGAAGCGTCGCGTTCGAAATAGGCTGCCGCAACGATCACACCGAGCAGGTAAACCATCGCGAGATCCGTGAGAGTGAGCCACCTCGACAACACCCAGTTCAAAGCCGTTCCCGCCGCCACGATCAACGTGATCATGGCGTAGCCGCGCCAACGGGAGTGCAACATCAAAGGAGCTCGAGGCAACTGCATATCGAATAGCAAGCTCAGGATTGCGTTTCCGGACGATAGCTTACGGACGAGTCACTTGGGCAGTACCTCAATCCGGAATCTTTACGGAATCTTTGCGCAGTTTTTCGTACGCTCGCTTTCCGGATTGTCGGACCATCATGAGCACCGTACAAGACAGTCACTGCGCACATACAACCTCATCTGCAACTCCAACCGCATCGCGCGCGCTCACCGTCGCTGCGTTGGGCGTAGTGTTCGGCGATATAGGGACGAGCCCGCTCTATGCGTTCAAGCAGTGCTTCACCTCGATGCAAGGCGTGCCAATGACGCAAAAGAACGTAATCGGCGTTCTTTCGCTCATCGTCTGGTCGCTGATCGTCGTCGTTTCGATCAAGTACGTCGTCGTGATGCTGCGCGCGGATAATCGAGGCGAAGGTGGAGTGCTCGCACTGAGCACGCTGGTCGGCAATGCTACGCGCAACTGGAAACTATGGACGCCGGTTTCCGCGATTGGCGTACTCGGTGCGGCGCTGTTCTTCGGGGACGGCATGCTGACGCCGGCCGTTTCCGTGCTCAGCGCCGTCGAAGGCGTGAGCGTCGCAGCTCCTCATTTGGATGCTTTGGTCTTACCGATTACCGTCGGCATTCTCATTGGTTTGTTCGCGGTCCAAAAATCGGGGACAGAGAAGGTCGGCCGTATCTTCGGGCCCATCATCATAGTGTGGTTCATCACGATGGCCGTACTGGGCATCGCACAGATTTGGCAGGCGCCGCAAGTTCTGTCTGCCCTAAATCCGCTGCATGCGGCTGGCTTCTTCGCGGCCAACGGTTTGCACGGATTTCTCGTGCTCTCTGCTGTCTTCTTATGCGTGACAGGTGGCGAGGCGATCTATGCCGACATGGGACACTTTGGCCGCACTCCGATTCGAAACGGATGGTTCCGACTGGTGCTTCCCTCTTTGGTCTTGAACTACTTCGGACAAGGGGCGCTGGTTCTTCTCAAGCCCGATGCGATCCGAAATCCGTTTTATCTACTCGCCCCTGATTGGCTCCTGCCGGCTCTGATTGTTCTCGCGACGGCAGCTACCATCATCGCGTCACAGGCAGTGATTTCCGGCGTGTTTTCTGTCACCAGTCAGGCGATGAACCTGGGCTACTTGCCGAGGCTGCGCGTTCTGCAGCCCTCGGCAGCTTCCATCGGTCAAGTGTATGTACCGGCCGCCAACTGGACTGTCTTCGTCGGCACGGTATTGCTCGTCCTAGGCTTTCAGTCCTCCGACGCTCTTGCGGGGGCTTACGGGATAGCGGTGTCCGCAACGATGCTGCTGGGCGGCATGCTCGTACTCCTGGAGCCCTCGACGATCCAAGCTATACCTCGTGTACTTAGATATCCGCTACTGGGCGCGATCAGCCTGATCGATCTCGCATTCTTCTCTTCCAACGCAGTGCGCGCTTTCGACACTGGCTGGATTCCGCTCGCGATGGCCGCTCTGATGTTTCTGATCATGTGGACGTGGAGCGAAGGGCGATGTGAGCTGAACTGGACGGTGAATCGCCAACAATTGCCTGTCGAGGATTTCAGGCGCGAAATGAAGGAACAGCCGCCCGAGCGTACGCAGGGTACCGCCGTCTACCTGACGAACGAGGCAAGCACGATCCCGATGCCGCTCGTTCAACAACTCAAGTTCCACCGATTCTTGCATCAGCAGATCATCATCCTGACGTTCGCGCGTATCGAGGTGCCACGACTTTCAAACGAGGAGCGAATCAGGATAGAACCGATAGCCCAAGGAGTAGTAAGGGTGACTGCACGCTACGGATTCATGGAGCGCCCCGATACCTTGAGCGCACTGCGAAGCGCTGCGCGCATCGGGCTCGACTACGACCCTTCCGATACGTACTACGTGGTGGGTCGAACGACGCCGATCGTGACGAATAGAAAGGGTCTGTCTATGTGGAGGAAAAGGCTGTACGCGCTGATGGCTCGCAACACGCGGCTCGGCTATGAGTACTTCGGCGTGCCAACGGGCCGCTTGCTGGAGATCGGCACTCGCGTGGAGATATAGTTTCGGCGCATCCAGCACTGGGCGTATTCGAGAACATGGAAGGTCTCGTTGCAGCCGCGCGACGGTCGGCTGGTTTAAGATCCCGACCTCATCACTTCTTCACTGTCGCGACATCTCGATCCGCCCTATGGTCCTGGGCGTTTTGCGCTTGCATGCAGGTCAATATGAAAACAACGATTCACATTCTCGCCGCGCTCACGTCGCTCGCGCTGACCACACAGGCCTGCGCTGAAGACGGCGCGGCGTCGCTCCACTTTCGTAATCCAGCGCTGAGCGTCGATCAGCGTGCGCAGGATCTTGTTTCTCGTATGACGCTGGAAGAGAAAGCACATCAGTTGGGACACACCGCACCGGCAATCCCGCGGCTCGGCGTGCCTGAGTACAACTGGTGGAACGAAGGATTGCACGGGGTTGCTCGCGCCGGAATTGCGACCGTTTTTCCGCAGGCCATCGGACTCGCCGCGACGTGGGACACCAAGTTGATCCACAAGACTGCCGATGTGATCAGCACAGAGTTTCGCGCGAAGTATGTCGAGCATGTACATTCAAGCGGCGGCACGGATTGGTATCGAGGCCTGACTGTTTGGTCGCCGAATGTGAATATCTTTCGTGATCCGCGCTGGGGCCGCGGCCAAGAGACTTACGGCGAGGATCCTTATCTGACCTCGCAGATCGGCATCGCCTTCGTCAAAGGCTTGCAGGGCGATGACCCGCACTATTTGAAGACCGTTGCGACGCCGAAGCATTTCGCGGTTCACAGTGGACCGGAGTCGAACCGTCACAAGGAAGACGTGCACCCCTCACGACATGATCTGCATGACACCTATCTTCCCGCGTTCCGGGCCACAGTGATGGAGGGCAAAGCCGAATCGATCATGTGCGCGTACAACGCCGTCGACGGTGTACCTGCGTGCGCGAGCGATGAACTGATGCAGAAGTACCTGCGCGAGAGCTGGGGCTTCAGAGGCTTCGTCGTGACGGACTGCGGCGCGGCGGCGAACATCTTTCGCGAAGACAGCCTCCACTACAAACCGAATGCGGCTGAAGGCGTTGCGGCGGGATTCAAAGCTGGAATGGACTTGATCTGCGGCGACTACCGCAATCGCATGAGCACGGAACCGGAAGGGATCGTGCAAGCAGTCAAGAAAGGTCTACTGCCGCAGGCGGTGATCGATCAATCGTTGCACCGATTGTTCGAGGCGCGCATTCGCCTCGGCATGTTCGATCCGCCCAACAGCGGACCGTATTCGAAGATCACAGCGAAGGACAACGACACCGCCGCGCACCGTCAAGTCTCGCTCGATGTGGCGAAGGCATCGATGGTGTTACTCAAGAACACGAACGAATTTCTGCCATTGAAGAGAGCGCCGGCCACTATCGCGGTCGTTGGCCCGAATGCCGATAGCTTCGATGCCTTGATTGGCAATTACGCCGGCAACCCGTCCGCACCCGTGACTGTATTGGCAGGCATTCGAGCCCGATTCCCCCAGTCGAAGGTGATCTACGCTGAAGGCACCGGCCTCATCGGCCCCGTCACCTCGCGCGTACCCGAGACAGTGTTCTGCGTGGACGCCGAGTGCAAAACGCGCGGCGTGAAAGCAGACAGCTATGGCCCCTTCACCGGCAGACCGTCGATGGAAGGGCCGCCGGCTTCTACACACACCGATCCTTCAATATCGATCTCCTGGAAAGATCAGGCGCTACAAGGTGCAATTCGCTGGACAGGAACGATCGTCGTGCCCGAATCAGGAGAGTATCGATTCGGATACGTGAGCCACGGCGGCGCTCGCATCTGGGTGAACGATCAACAGATCGTCGACGATTGGAGTTGGCACGACGCGCCTTCGATGGTCACCGGCGCAATTACACTGCAAGCCGATCGCAAGTATCCGATCAAAGTCGAAGCATTTCAGTTCGGTCAAGAAGGCGAGCAGCATCTGGTATGGAGCGTGCCGAGCCAACGCGGTGACGATGCGGTCGAGGCTGCGCGCCACGCGGATCTCGTCGTATTCGTCGGCGGATTGTCTGCGCGAGTGGAAGGCGAAGAGATGAAGGTGAACGCGCCTGGATTTGCGGGCGGCGATCGCACTAGTATCGATCTACCCGGTCCGCAACAGAAATTGCTCGAGCGGGTGCATGCCACCGGCAAACCTGTCGTACTCGTATTGATGAATGGCAGTGCACTCAGTGTGAATTGGGCCGACCAAAATCTGCCGGCGATCGTCGAAGCGTGGTATCCGGGCGGCGAAGGCGGCACCGCCGTCGCGTCGCTTCTTGCCGGCGATTACAGCCCGGCGGGACGCTTGCCGGTCACGTTCTACAAGTCCGCCGATCAACTGCCCGCGTTCAATGATTATTCGATGGCTGGACGCACCTATCGCTACTTCAGTGGCGAGCCGCTATATCCGTTCGGTCATGGCCTGAGCTACACGACCTTCAAGTATGAGAATGCTCGCGTCAGCCGCTCGAAGATCAAAACAGATGACGAATTGACCGTGTCCGTCGAGGTGACCAACACCGGCAAAATGGCAAGCGATGAAGTTGTGCAACTGTACCTCTCGCACGATGACGTGAAAGGGGCTCCGATTCGCTCGCTGCAGAGCTTCGAGCGCATCTCTCTGCAGCCGGGCGAAAAGAAGCTCGTTCAGTTCAAGCTACGCGATCGCGCACTCAGCATCGTCGATGAGCAAGGGGTTCGGAGAATTCAGCCTGGCAAGGTGAACGTATGGCTCGGTGGCGGCCAACCCGCTACGCGTAAAGATGCGTCGGCGATCGCAGGCGCCAACACGCAGTTCACTTTGACGAGCGGTGCGGTCTTACCGAACTGATGATCGAATTGGGGACTGTCCCCCTTGGGGACAGTCCCCAATTCAAGATCTTTAGGTTCCGGTGAATGCGGTACGGCGCGGTTGACCAGGAGCTATTTGGCACGCTTCTGCCAAACGAACAGCGCGATTCCGCCGAGTATCGCCATCGACTTCAGCGCGAAGCGTAGCGTCAAGGGTTCCCCGAGCAGCACGATGCCACCGACAGCAGCGATGACAGGAACACTGAGTTGGACTGTCGCGGCGCTGCTCGCTCTTAGGGACGGCAACGCCGTGTACCAAATTGCATAACCGATTCCTGAAGCCAATGCTCCGGACAGTAACGCGTAGGTAGCACCCAACGAATCAAGCGTCGCGTCTCGATGCAATAGGACACTCAGTCCTACCGCCATCGGAACGGCACGCAGGAAGTTCTCACCCGTCACTCTCGTGGGGTCGCCTGCACCTCGTCCTCGCAACGAATAGACGCCCCAAGCGACACCGGCACTCAACATTAGTATCGAACCGAGCAGGGGCGGCGCGGAAAGGCCCGGCAATAAAAGCGCAACCAGCCCCGCGAGGGCGAGCACCAAACCCGCGAGTTGCAGCTTGCGCAATCGCTCTCCGCTCCAAATGCCATAGCCGATCATCGTTGCCTGAACGGCACCGAAGAGCAGCAATGCACCTGTTGCCGCGGACAGGCTCTGATAGGCAAACGAGAAGCTCGCCGCATAGGCAAATAGCGCGATTGCCGAGAGCCAACTGCCTTTGCCGACATTCGCTCCGCGACTGGCTCGCACGATCAACCAAAGCGTTATCGCCCCGGAGATCAAGCGGATCGTCGTGAAGCTCGCTGCATCGATATCGGTATGGGCCAAGGCGAGGCGACATAAGAGTGCGTTGCCGGCGAAGGCAAGCATGGCCAGTGAAGTCAATGCGACGATGCGTATTTTCGACATAGATAGACAATAACCGAGACCTATACAAATTGCTAAAGCCCTATGATGTTTGCAGCGGCGGTGGATGAGACGAGAAAATCTCTCGTAAAGCCCGCAAAGATCGCCAAGGTAAGAGGAAGACGGCTCGAACTGTTTCCATTTCTTCTCGGCGCTGCGCCGGCGAGATCACCGCATGTGGAGCCTGACAAGAGTGATCTCGCAGGGACGCAAGGCCCGCAGAGAGAAGAGTTGAAATGCAGGATCGGATAGCTTTCCGGCACGCCGCTGGCAGCGACGCCTATTGATCGCTCTACTACATCTGTCGTAGTCTTAACGACACCGGATAAAGTGACGATCAGACAGTTGGCGGGCCAATGAGAACTACCGACGAGGCGCCCGATTGGGCACGGCAGCTCCATCTCTCGTTCGCAAGCGGTGCGTCCGGGCAGTTTGTCGTGCATGGGAATGTCAGCGACCGAATGCCGCTCGGCGCGCGACTAGTCAACATCGAGCATTACTTGCGAGATGAACTGCTGCAGGGCTTCGAAGTTGTCTTCATGTACGACCTCGGCAATGGGCTTTCGGTGATCCGCGGCGGTGAACAACTGGCTGACTGGGTTCCCTCTGCATTACGCACGCTTCCCGAACGCCCGCTCGAGGCTTTTCGATTCATCAGCAAGTACTTGCGATATCTAGCCAATGTCGCCGTGCTCAACGCTCGCGCGCCGGCCAGTGTTGCCGTCGTGATCTCCTCGGCGGGACAGATCCTGCCCGCGGACGGGGGCGGATTCGAGCATGGCGCAATCACCGCTGTGGTTCGCGAGTGGGGCTCGAGCGATATCTTTTCGCAGCTTCCCTTCGCGAGCTTCCTCATCGTAGACAATCTCACGGACCTAGAGCCTCTGATTGCATTCGCTCCACATGTAACGGCCGCTCAGATTCCGCTGCCGTCGGCCTCCGAGCTACGATCGGTGCTCGCGATCTTGCGCGATAAGTTCTCGGAAACGATTCCAGAGACTTTAGATCTTGGTGAGTTGGCTGCGGCGATGGCGGGGGTGTCCACTCGGACACTGGAGCAGCTCACGAAGATTCGCGCATATAACCATCAGGTGCTGGAGGCGCGCGAGCTTGGGGCAGTGAAGAAAGAGCTCGTTGAGCAAGACGCACCCGGGCTAGTCGAGTTCATGCAGTCCACGCGCACGCTCGATGACTATCACGGTCAGGAGGCACTCAAACGATGGCTGCGCCAGGACATCGAGTTGTGGCAAAGCAATGATGTAAGGGCCATGTCGATGGGTTACTTGTTGTGCGGCCCAGTCGGAACGGGCAAGACATTTCTCGTCGAATGCCTTTCGGGCGAGGTTGGTGTACCCGTGGTCAAGCTCAAGAATTTTCGTGAGAAATGGATCGGCTCGAGCGAGGGGAATCTCGAGAAGGTATTCCGGCTCGCTCGCGCACTCGGGCGTTGCATCGTCTTTGTAGACGAGGCGGACCAAGCGCTTGGGCGCCGCGATTCGGGGGTGAGCGATGGCGGCTTATCAGGACGGCTTTACTCGATGATCGCTCAGGAGATGTCCGATACGGCGAACCGCGGCAAAGTGATGTGGGTACTCGCCTCATCGCGACCGGATCTGATCGAGATCGATCTAAAGCGTCCAGGTCGCTTGGATTTGAAGATTCCGATTCTTCCGACGAGTACGCGAGCGGAGAGCGCCGCCCTACTGAGTACGCTTGCACGGCGTTATGAGCTTGCAATCTCGCTCGAGGAGTTATCGCGGATCGAAAACCTGCCGGAGCTCCTGACTCCAGGCGCAGCGGAGGCGCTCGTGGTGAAGGTGTATCGGCTGGTCCGCACGGAACGCATCGGCGCGGAAGCTGCCGTAAGGCACTGCCTTGCGAGCTATCAAAGCCCTATTCCGCACGATGTACTCGAGTTGCAGATGCGCCTTGCCGTTCGTGAAGCGACGGAACTGTCCTTCGTGCCCGAAGCGCTGCACTACCTCGCGGAAGATGCAAAGGCTTAGGTGCGTTGATGCGCGATGCAGACGAGTTAGCACACGCTCGCATCCTGGAGGAAGCGGCAGAGTGGCTCGAAAGAATCGAACGTACCGTCAGTGCGGAAGAAGCGGATGCGCTGCGCACCTGGTTGAAGCTCAAGCCGCATCGCGAAGCGATCGTGGAACGATGCAAGCGCTGGCACGGTCCGGAAATTCTTGCCGTACTCGGCGAGCTCGTCCCACTCGAGAGTCTCGGGGATCGCGTCGAGCGCCAATATGGCCGGCTCCTGCTCGCGATAAGTCTCATCGTCACCGGCATCGCGACGATCACCATATTGACCGCGGTAGCGAGGACGATGCCGAGCACCGATGCTAAAGGGAATCCATTACGCGCAGACAAATTTCTCAATACGCAAGTGGGTGAGCAGAAGACGATCAAGCTGCCGGATGGCGGCTCCATCCTGCTGAACACACGTACCGCGGTGTACCTCAACTATGAGCCCGGTTCCCGCCATGTCACCGTGCTCGCAGGCGAGGCCGCGATCCACGCGAAGTATGATTCCGCACGCCCCTTCACGGTGTTCGCCGGTTCACGCCGCTTCGAGGTGATAGAGGGTGATGCGCGCTTCAACTTGCGAAAGCTCACGCGCGAGCAGGTAGAGCTCACTGTCGTTCAAGGACAAGTTCACGCGCACAACGCGCGAATGGGCTCATTGTCACCCGCGCAGTTGCGGGCACGGCTGAAATCTGGAGCGTACACATTCGGTGCTTCAGAGGGCGGAACCGTGGGGCCCGGTTGGCAGTCGCCTTGGTCGCTACCCGCACGGGAGATCGAGCGACGAGTCGCCTGGCAGTCTGGTCGAATCGACCTCGACAACGAATATCTGGCGGATGCGCTGCAGGAAGTGCATCGCTACACGCCCGTGAAATTCGAGATCGCTCAGCAAGAGTTGCACGCGCTGCGCGTGAAAGCGACGTTCAAAGTGGGCGATATTGAAGCAGTGCGACGTTATCTGCGCGATCAATTGAGAATCGATTTAACGCAGAGAGAGGACGGCACGATCGTGCTGACTCGAATGACCGATCGCAGTCCTGCCGGTACGGCGAAGATACCCGTAGATTGCATGTCGAACTACTCTTGTCGTAGGCTCGGCGACACAGTTAACGTTCGATTCTGATATGCCCTCACCAAAACTCAGCAAGCTCGAAATGCGCGTGATGGAAGCGTTATGGAAGCAAGGCCCCTCTTCCGTGCGAGAGATTCACGACCAGTTTCCGAAGAAGGGCAAACCTGCCTATACCACCGTACAGACGATGGTCTATCGGCTCGAAGCCAAAGGCGCTGTGCGTCGGGCTAAGAAGATCAGCAATGCGAACATCTTCGAGGCCACCGTGACGCGCGAAGCGGCTCGCAGCCGCTGGATCGATGACGTCCTCGCGCTGTTCGGCGGCCGCTCTCAGCCCGTCATGGCGCACATGATCGAAACCGGCAAACTCACGATGGAAGACATCAAGGAAGCCGAGAAGCTACTCAAGGAATTGGCGCGTAAGGACAAGTGATCATGAGCGCTATTGCAGACCATCTGTGGCAGTCGACCTGGTTCGCTTGTGCCGCATGGCTGCTCGCGTTATTCGTGCGCAAGGATTCAGCACGAGTGCGCTACTGGGTTTGGATGGCGGCTTCGTTGAAGTTCCTCGTCCCTTTCGCAGTTTTGAGTTGGATCGGCAATCACTTCGTCATACAACTGGACGACATGCCGACGTTATTGCCGTTCGTACAGCAAGCGGCCGCGCCGCTTACGGGCACGATAACGATCGAGTACCTCGATCAAACCTCCAGGTACACCGTGATCGCCGTTTGGGTGCTTGGTAGTGTCATTTTGCTGGGACGCTGGATCGCTGGATGGGTGCGCAGCCGCTCACTCGTGAGAACGAGCACCGCTTGCGAGATCGTCGCGCCCATCGCTGTGCGATGTTCAGATCGATTAGCAGAGCCGGCTGTCGTTGGGATCCTCGACCCTGTCGTGTTGCTCCCCAGATATGCGCTGCGAACCCTCACGCCCGCGCAGATCGATGCGGTCATCGCGCACGAAGCATGGCATGTGCGACGCCGGGACAACCTGGCTGCCTCGCTCCACAAGCTGGTGCAAATCGTGTTTTGGTTTCATCCACTGCTATGGTGGATCGGCGCGAAACTCATCCACGAGCGCGAACATGCTTGCGATGAGGGCGCCATTCAAGATGGCTACGATCCGCTCGTTTACGCCGAAACACTGCTACGAGTTTGCAGACATGCAGTCACCTTGCGGCATCTCTGTGCGGCAAGCGTTTCCGGTGGCGATCTGCGTGCTCGCGTGCGTGCGATCGTCTCCGGCCCGAGACCTTCACGCGTTGCGCTGCTCAATCGAGCGGTTCTGGCAGCAGCACTT
>JAICPY010000007.1 GCA_025929585.1 Steroidobacter sp. | reverse complement strand
GATACCTGGCACCCCTGGAATGTTGTCGCAGGCATCGCCCATCAACGCCAGGAAACATGGCATGCGTTCAGGCAGGACGCCAAAGCGTTCTGCGATCTTGTCGTACGCGAAACGTTCATCGCTCAAATAATCCCAGTACTCATCTCCTGGACGCACGAGCTGCGATAAATCCTTATCGCGTGTCACGATGACTACCTTCTTGCCGAGCGCGCGCATTTTGGTCGTCAGCGTTCCGATGAGATCGTCGGCTTCGTACTCGTTGCTAGCGAAAGTCGCGACACCGAGCGCTTCGCATAGACGCCGACACAGCTTGAACTGACGTTTCAGGTCCTCAGGCGCCGGCTCTCGATTCGCCTTATACGCGGGGAACAACTGCTTGCGAAACGACACGACGAGCGTTTCATCGAAAGCAACTGCGATGTGCTCCGGGCGTACTCTTTCGATCAAGTCTCCCAAAAATCGTCCGAACCCGTGCAACGCATTCACCGGATTGCCGTCAGGATCCGTCAACGAGATCGGAACCGAATGATAGGAACGAAAGATGAAAACAGATGCGTCGATGAGGTAGAGCGCGGGCGAGGCGAGCTCTCGCTCAGTCTGTAGTCCGCAGTCCGTAGTCCGTAGGTCGGCAGGCAACAAGATCGGTCCTGATTGAAGCTAGAAGTCGCAGGGTCCGCCATGGGCTCGTAAAGGTCAACTTCTGACGCTGCTTTCTGGCTACGGACCACAGACCACGGACTGCAGACTTCTTCCTCTCTCAATTTCCCGCCGCTTTCAAACGCGCGTGCAACGGGCTCGTGCGTGGGAAATGCGCGAGCAGATACTCCATCTGGTCGGCAAGCACGCGCCGTCCTTTGAGATAGATGTACTCGGCATACGTCGGTGTGAAGGGCACCGCGATCAATTGCAATCCAGCCTGTTCGGGCGTCCGCCACGCTTTGAGGTTGTTGCATCGGCGGCAAGCGGTCACGACGTTCGTCCAAGTATCGCGTCCGCCTTGGCTCAACGGTCGGATGTGATCGCGCGAGAGCTGGTTGGCCGGGAAGCGCATGCCGCAGTACATGCAGAGGTGCGCATCGCGCTTGAACAAGGTCTGATTGTTCAGCGGCGGCGTATAGTCTTTGCGCAGATTGCCGGGATTATGTGTGTGACCGATCGTTGCCACGATCGAGTTCACGTCCACGACCGTTTGCAATCCGGTGCGCGCATTCGTGCCGCCGAACAAGCGGTAAAGGCGTGTGCCGCAGGTATAGGCAACCTGTTCCGTGTGATAAAGCCGCACCGCGTCCCGGTAGTCAATCCACTCCAGGGGCATTCCTGAGACATCCGTGCGCAGGATTTCTTGGCTCAAGTTGTACAGCGGTTGCACGACTCGATCGGTGCCATGGTTGACCGGGTATGGCCAAACCTTCATGTAAACGCGCCCAAAGATACGCGACCGGCGCGCAACTATTCAACGGTCCCGCTGCGAAAGCTGTCGCTTAGAGGCCACCCGAGGGGACCTGAGAGAAGCGGTTGGCGGTTAGCGGTTAGCGGTTAGTTCGGAAAAGATCACCTTTGCCAACGACCTAGGCCGAAAGACAAGGCTGATGACGAAACCGACGTACGGCAATCACCCAGCCCGCGCGGCTCGTGGATTCCCTCTTCCTAACCGCTAACCGCTTCTCTCCTAATGCCCTCCCTCTAACGCCTTCACGGCATGGATCATTGCGACCATGACCTTTTGCGCATCGCCATACACTAGATTGGTGTTGTCGGCGAAAAAGAGCTCGTTTTCCACGCCTGAATAACCTTTCCCTTGGCCGCGTTTGACGACGTACACCTGCTTGGCTTGATCGACGTTCAGGATCGGCATGCCATAGATCGGGCTGCTCTTGTTGGTACGCGCGGCTGGATTCACAGTGTCGTTGGCACCGATGACGATGGCGACGTCCGCCTCTTTGAATTCCCCATTGATGTCTTCGAGGTCGTAGATCATGTCGTAAGGCACGCCGGCCTCGGCCAGCAGCACGTTCATGTGGCCCGGCATGCGGCCTGCGACCGGATGGATCGCGAACTTCACCTCGACGCCGGCATCGACCAATAGCTTCACGAACTCGTACAACTTGTGCTGAGCTTGGGCGACTGCAAGTCCATAGCCGGGCGCGATGATGACTTTATTCGCATAGCGCATCTGGATTGCGGCATCGCTGGCCTCGGCGGGTTTTTGGCTGCCTTTGATTTCACCTTGCTGTTCGTCTCCGGACGCGCCGAAATTGCTGAAGATGACGTTGGAGACGCTGCGGTTCATCGCCTTCGCCATCAGCAGTGTGAGCAATGTACCTGCAGACCCGACGACCATGCCGGCGATCATCAAGGCGGGATTCTGCAGCACGTACCCTTCGAAGCCGACGGCAAGACCGGTGAATGCGTTGTAGAGAGAGATCACGACCGGCATATCCGCGCCGCCGATCGGCATGGTCATGAAGATCCCGAAGATGAGCGCCCCGGCGAAGAACGCAGCGACCAGCCCCGGATGGGCATGACCGTCTGCTACGAAGATGATGTAAGCGCCGATCGCGAGAGTGGCGAGGAAGACCGCTCCGTTGAGGATCTGCTGACCCGAGAAGCGCCAAGTGCCATTGATGCGGCCGTCGAGTTTCGCCCACGCAATGAGCGATCCTGACAAGGAGATAGAACCGATCACTGCACCTAGCACGGCCAGGATCAGCGGTACGGTCTGATGAACCGCGCTCGTCCGGAGCAACTCGACAGCAGCGATCGCCGCTGCAGCGCCGCCACCCATGCCGTTGTAGAGCGCGACCATCTGCGGCATCGCGGTCATGGCGACACGCTTGCCGCTCCACCACGCCCACGTAGTGCCCAAGCCTAATGCGACGGCTGCCAGCGTCACATTCGTGCCGAGCTGCGCTTGCGCCGCCTCGTTGACGCCGAAGTAATACAAGAAACTCGCGAGGGTCGCGACGAGCATGCCGACGCCGGCCACGACGATTCCAGAACGCGCCGTCAACGGCGAAGACATGCGCTTCAAACCGTAGATAAACAGAAACGCGGCCGTGAAATAGCTCGCATCGATGATGAGTTGAGGTTGGAGGCGCATTATTTCGCACCTTCATTGGCTTTGCCGGGAGCAGCCTTAGTGCTCGGTTTGAACATCTCGAGCATGCGTTCAGTCACGACATAGCCGCCGGCCGCGTTACCGGCGCCCAACAGCACTCCGGTAAATCCGATGATTTGCTCGACGAGCGAAGTTGCATTCAGCAGCGCATACATCGCTCCGACGACCACGATGCCGTGAACGAAATTCGAGCCAGACATCAGCGGGGTATGCAGGATTGCCGGCACGCGACCAATGATCTCGTAACCGGTGAAGGCAGCGAGCATGAAGATATAGAGGGCGACGAAGCCGGTGAGAGTAGTGGTGAGGTCCATGATGCTTGGTGTTGACGGTTGACAGTTGACAGTTGACGGCCAGCAGGTCCGGGTTCTCTTCTGACCGTCAACTGTCAACGGTCAACAGCCAACCCGTGCCGAGAGCGTCAGGCGCTCTCGACGACTTTTTTCGCCGCTTCGTTTTTGATCTCACCCGCATGCGTGAGAGCAGTCTTCGCGATGATCTCGTCGTTCCAATCCAATGCGATCGCCTTATCTTTGATGAACAACTCGAGTAAGTTGTATTGATTCTTGGCGTACAACTCGCTTGCGTGCTCGCCGAGCAAGCTTGGCACATTGAGCGGAGCGACGATGGTGACTTGCCCGACTTGCGTCGTTTCGCCGGGCTGCGTGTATTCGCAGTTGCCGCCGCCTTCGGCAGCAAGATCGACGATCACGCTGCCGGCTTTCATACCTTCCACTTGCGCCTTGCTAATGAGCTTCGGCGAAGGGCGGCCCGGAATGGCAGCCGTCGTAATGATGATGTCGGCGGACTGAATGTGCTTCGTGACGACCGTGGCGATGCGATCTTTCTCCTCTTGCGTCAGTTCGCGTGCATAACCGCCCGCACCGCGCGCATCCACTCCGGTATCGACGAACTTCGCACCGAGCGATTCCGCCTGTTCCTTCGTCTCGGGCCGAACGTCATACCCTTCGGTCATCGAACCCAAGCGTCGGGCGGTTGCCAATGCTTGAAGGCCTGCGACCCCCAACCCCATGACGAGCGTTTTCGCAGGTCTGATGGAGCCGACCGCGGTCGTCATCATCGGCAGAATGCGCGCCAGATTTGTCGCACCCAACAAAGCCGCATAGTAACCGGCCAGAGCTGCCTGACTGGATAAGGCGTCCATCGCCTGCGCGCGGCTGATACGCGGCACCAGTTCCATCGCGAAACAGGTGATGCGCTTGTCGCGCAAACGCCTCGTCAGCTCAATCTCTTTGTGCGCATAGACGAAGGACACCAGGATGGCGCCTTCCTTCATGGCATCGAGAATTGAAAGCTCCGGCGGCTGCACCGTCAGAACGACATCTGCATCGCGCACCAACGCAGATACGTCCGAACTGAATGCGACGTTCTTGAACGCCGAATCGGTGAGCTTGACCGCCTCACCCGCACCGGACTGCATGTGAAGGTCTGCGCCGAGCTTCGTGAGCTTGTCTGCGACCGCTGGGACCATTGCGACACGCCGCTCGTTCGGTCGCGTTTCCTTCAACACGGCTATTTTCAAAGACACACCTTCTCCCCAATGAGCCGATTCGGATCGTTCGACAACGGACACGCGGCTTGTAAAACCCGACATTCTCCGTACCTTGTCCACGCTCGGCAACACGCGCATGCTTCGCGCCACCAAAATGGCAGTGTTCGATGCGCAAATCGGCATCGCTGTCGCGCCACTCGAGCACCGATTTCCCGGGAATTTGTGATGCTTTTTCGATTGCCCGCTGACCCCTTCGCCATCCATGATCGTTTTGCCCGGCAGGTTCGCTCTTGAGGAGTAAGACCCTCGCCACCGCCTGTGCCTTCGCCTATCCGTTGGTTGCGCATACGGCCGCCCTCCGCGGCAGTGTCGCTTGGGTGATCGCCGCCATCGTGTTATTGGCCGCGAGCCTGCTGCTTCCTGCACTCATGCGAGGTAATGGAGCGGCCTGGGCCGTCGTTCCGATCGTGGCCGCAGGCTGTTGGGCGCTGCAGAAGGTTGCGACGCCGGTTCTGCCGCTGTATGTCGCGCCGGTGCTCGTTCCGACTTTCATGGCCTGGGTGTTCGGGCACACACTGTTATCGGGTGAAATACCTCTCATCGAGCAACTCGTCCGCCTATTACATTCGGGAAGCGATGAGCCGGAAGCCGCCGTTTGGCCCTACGCGCGCCGACTGACGCTGGCGTGGACGATTTTCTTCATCTGCCTTGCTTGCACCAATCTGCTTCTTGCGGCCCTGGCGGACCCTGATGGCTTATTGATGGCTCATGGCGTGCGCCCGGCGATCACTGTGCCTCAATACTGGTGGTCGTTATTCGCCAACCTCATCGCTTATTTGCTGGTCGCAGCGTTCCTCGTGATTGAGTACGCTTACCGGCGGCATCGCTTCCCGCAACAGCCCTTCAGGAATTTTTACGATTTCGCGAAACAGGCGAGTGCGGCCATGCCGAAGCTGCTGAGACGAGATGCAGACGAGCTTTGATGCAAGATAAGGCCGACCTTTCACGCTTGTGCGTCGAAGCCAAGCATCCTTCCTTGCCCGGCCATTTCCCGGGAAGACCGATCGTGCCTGGCGTCGTGTTGTTGAATCGGGTCATTACCAGGGCTGAAACGTGGCTCGGTCAGCCCGTTAGCATTGCCGGCTTGCAACAGGCGAAGTTCACCCAGCCACTGCTTCCCGACGAGGAAGCGACATTGTCCCTGACGTTGACAGGCACGGATCTCAAGTTCGAGATCACCCGCGGTGCCGACCGCATTGCGCAAGGTTCGCTCAAGCTGAGCCGCGGACCGATCGAGTGAAACAGCAATGGATCGAGCGTCCCGAGGGCGGTAGTGCCTTCGGCTACAAATTGATCGTCGGTGTCGCACGCTTCTTCGGCCGTCGTGCCGCGCGCTCGTTGTTGTATCCGATCACGATCTACTTTGTGATCCGCCGTGGACCGGAACGACGGGCTTCGCGCGACTATCTGCGAAGAGTCTTCGGCCGCGAACCTTCGATCTTCGAGGTCTGCAAACACGTCTTCTGGTTTGCCGCCGTCATCCTAGATCGCGTTTTTTTGCTGTCGGAAACCTACAAGCGTTTCGATGTTCGCGTCTATGGAGTCGAGCAACTTCGCGAACGCTGGCGGCGTGGGAACGGAGTACTTGTGTTCGGCGCACACCTCGGCAGCTTCGAAGCGCTGCGCGTGATGGCGGATTTGCGCAAGGATCTGAAGCTGCGCGCCATCATCGATCTGGAGCAAAACCCCGCGTTGTCCAAGATCCTCAACGCGCTCAACCCCAAGCTGGCCGGAACCATCATCAATGCCCGGCAGGAAGGTACGACGACTGCATTGGCGATCAAGGAAGCCCTGGATGAACAAGCGATCGTGACGCTGCTCGCAGACCGAGCGCGGCCGGGAAACACGGTCATCAAAGCGGAGTTCTTCGGCGAGTCGGCCCCCTTCCCCGCAGCGCCCTGGCAGCTGGCGGCGGCGCTCAAAGTACCCGTCGTACTGTGTTTCGGTTTGTATCTCGGCGGAAACCGGTACGATCTGCACTTCGAAACCTTCGATGATTTGATTGTCTTGGATCGCAAGAACCGCGAGGCGGGCTTGCGCGTCCTAGTACAGCGTTTTGCTCATCGACTGGAGCATCATGTCCGCAGTGCCCCGTACAATTGGTTCAACTTCTATGACTTTTGGCAGCCTCATCCACAGCAGGATACTTCCACGCCTCCTGATGTGTCTGCTCCTTCCGATCTCGAGCCAGGCGAGCGATCTTGATCCCGCTGCCCTGATCGAGCGATTGAAAAAACCAGCCCCTGCCTCGATCGCCTTCAAGGAATTCCGGTTCTCCGCTTTGCTCGAACAACCGCTGGTCGTTTCCGGCGAATTGAACTATCTCGCTGCCGATCATTTGCAGCGCTTCGTCAAGGAGCCGTACCGCGAGAAGACGATTATTCGTGGCGAGTCGGTGCGAGTGGAGCGCGACGGAGAAAAGCTGCGCACCTTCGCGTTGAAGCGTGCGCCGGAGTTGCGCGGGCTTCTCACGGCATTCGGAGCGCTCCTCACAGGAAATAGCGAAGCCGTGCGCAAGCAGTTCGAGATTACAGCGACGGGCGAAGCTGCCAGATGGGAGCTGAAATTGATTCCGCTCGACGCTCGATCCAAAGAACGCATTCAGGAGATCACCATCACCGGCGCTGGTGACACGCCCAGCTGCTTATTCATGGGAAGCGGCGTGAACACTCAGAGCGTCATGCTGTTCGGTGAACACCCGAATCTCATTTTCAATGGCGAGGTTTCGCCAGAGCGCCTTTCAACAATCTGCAATGAGGGCTCTGCTGCTCAATGAGCGCAGGCAGTGCCAATGATCGTTCAGCTCCCAGCCGTCGACTCGGGCAGAGCGTGAGATCTTCGCGCGTGTGGTTGCTCGTGCTGTGGCTCGCGGCACTCGCAGTGTTGGGGTACTTTGCGCAGCGACAGCTTCAGATCGGAACCGACCTGCGACTCTTTCTTCCGAAACCGACGACACCTGAAGAGCGCCTGTTGTTGGAAGAGATCGGCGAAGGTGCCGGCTCTCGAGTACTCGTGTTGGCTCTGAGCGGCAGCTCTCCTGAAGCGCTCGCAGACATCTCTCGCGAGCTTGCCGCCGCACTTGCAGACAACCCTGCGTTCCGCTTCGTCGCAAATGGCGAGCTCTCCATGGACGCCTTGCCCGAAGAGCTGCTGCCCTATCGCTATCTGCTGTCGGACACGCTCGATGAGCACACGTTCGATGCGAGCTACCTGCGCGAACAACTGAGAGCGCGTGCCCGCGATCTGGCCTCGCCGGCCGGCGCATTCCTCGAGAGCTGGCTGCCCAGGGATCCCACGCTCGAATTACTTTCGGTTCTGCAACGCTGGCAACCGGCGCAGGAGCCGAATCGACTATATGACGTGTGGTTCGACAAAGACGGTAAGCGAGCCTTGTTGCTCGCGGAAACCGCAGCGCCTGCATTCGATCCCGAGCGACAGCGACAAGCGATTGAAATGCTGCGGCAGGCTCATGGATCGTTCGACTCGAACCATGAATCGACCCTGACGATCAGCGGAGCGGGCCAATTTTCGGTATTGATGGAGCAACGCACGCGCGGCGAAGCGCAATTCTTGGGCACGGCAGCATCGATCGGCATGATTCTGCTGGTGCTCTTTGCCTATCGGCGTCCAAGCGCAGTCCTCTATAGCGCGCTTCCACTGCTCTCCGCGGGCCTCGCCGGTCTATTCATGGTGAGTGTCGTATTCGGTGAAGTACACGGCATCACCCTGGCCTTCGGATTCACCCTCATCGGTGTTGCGCAAGACTATCCCGTTCATTTGTTGAGCCACTGGCGGGCAGACCGTCCTGCACTCACGGTAGTTCGCGAATTGTGGCCGACGCTTGCGACCGGCGTTGCAAGCACCTGCATCGCTTATCTGACCTTTTTGTTCTCCGGCGTGACCGGCTTGCAGCAACTCGCAAGCTTCACCGTCGCAGGCCTGGCCGCGGCAAGTTTGACGACTCGCTTCCTACTTCCACGCTTACTGGGCGAAGGTGGACGCGATAGTGGCCAGTCACAGGCGCTCGATCGCCTTTGGAGATCGATCGATGCGCTGCCACGCCTCAAATGGACTTCGCTGATCTTGGCAATCGCGGCAATCGTGGCGATCTCGCTGTCTGAAACACCTATGTGGGAAGATGATCTAGGCAAACTGACACCAGTGCCGGTCGAGCTCATTCAGCAAGACCAAGAATTGCGCGGAGCGCTCGGCGCAGCCGACGTGCGCTATATGTTGGTCGTGAACGCAACCGATCGACAGCAGGCGCTGCGAAAACTCGAAGAGATACAGCAGCCGCTCGAGCAGCTGATCGAACGCGGCGCGATGACAGGATTCGATCACGCGGCAAGATACCTTCCATCCGCCGCAACTCAGCTCGCTCGTCAGAAGAAGTTGCCGGACACGTCTACGCTGCGTGAGGCTCTGGGTCATGCACAAACGGGATCGGGCTTCAAAGCCGATGTGTTCGAACCCTTCGTCAACGACGTGCAGAAAGCCAAGGAACTGCAGCCTCTCTTGCCAGAGGATCTTGGAACGTCTCCATTGGCAACGAACCTCGAGATGCTGCTCACTCGAAGTGATCAGGGTGCGCGTGCCTTCGTTACTTTGAACGGCGTACGGGATGCCGCCGCGCTGCGGGCGTTTTCAGAATCGAGAACGGATTTGCTGTTGCTCGATTTGAAGGGCGCATCCGAAGCGCTGGTTTCCAAGCAACGGACGCACATTTTGTGGAGCCTTGGTCTTGCCTCGATCCTACTCGTCGGAGTCATCGCTCTTGCATTGCGCAAGCGAGCGCGCGTCTATCGGGTACTCCTACCGATGGCGCTCACGACGCTGATCGCGATGGCCACTCTGCAGCTCAACGGCATTTCGCTTTCTCTCTTCCATTTGATTGCCCTGATGCTCGGTGCAGGGTTAGGTCTGGACTATGCGCTGTTCTTCGAGCACGCCGCCGATGATCCATTGGAACAGCGACGAACGCTGCACGCAGTCATCGTCTGCTCGCTCTCGACGCTGATGGTCTTTGCGCTGCTCGCCGCCTCGACGATTCCTGTGCTGCGGGCGATCGGCCTTACGGTCTCGCTCGCCGTCGTTTCGAATTTTTTGCTGGCCGTGATGGTGGCGAGAGCCAGAGCGACTTCGAACCCATCGACTCACGCCTCAGCGCATGCGGAAGCGCAGCAGTCATGACGCACCCTCGCGATCTCATTCCGCATCAAGGGGACATATGTCTGCTGGAGCGCGTGCTGGAGTGGAACCAAAGCAGCGTTCGTCTTTCCGCCAGCTCGCATCGATCGCTTAGCAATCCCCTTCGTGAGGCCGGCAGGCTCCGCGCCATTCACCTTTGCGAGTACGGCGCTCAAGCAATGGCAGCTCATGGGGCTCTGCAAGCACAAGCCAATGGCGGGCGCGCGCAACCCGGCATGCTCGTGTCTTTAAGATCAGTCACGTTTGCACGCGACTTCATCGATGACTTAGCGCATGACCTCATCATCGAAGCCAATTGTCTGCAAGCCACTGCCACGAGTCTCCAGTACAGATTTCGCATCAAACACGATCAAGATGTCATCGCCGAAGGCAGAGCGGCGGTGGTTTTAGGGGTGACGGGTGACGGGTGACGGGTGACGGGTGACGGGTGACGGGTGACGGGTGACGGGTGACGGGCAAGAAAATGGCAGAAACGTGCGCACGTCAACCTCTTCATTCCCTCATTCCCTCATTCCCTCATTCCTCATCTTCCCCAGGTCTCTTGCAAGCGCCGCTCACGCAGCAAACAACAACGGCGACGCACCCTCAGGCGCTTTCCGAAGCAAGCCTCGCATCGTGCTCGCATCCAGCTCTGGATGTTCTGCGCATGCCCGCTCAACGATCTGGTGCGCGAGCTGATCTAGTAACGCCGTGTGTTGTTGGATGCGCTCGCAGAAACCTTGTTCATCTAACTCGTCGCGCAAACCGCGATTGAGCTCCGCGAACCAGGGAAGCGATGCTTGATCGAGCATCGTAGCGGCATTGCGCTTCGAGCTCAGTAAGGACCATTCACGCAGAAATTTCTGCATCTCGCAATTCAATGCATTGCAGTGAGCAAACTCGTGAGACAAGCGTCCGATGTTCGTCACGTCGGTTAGGCGCCTCTGAAAGAACAGCTGGCACAAGATGCCCCAGTAATACGTGTAATCCCAAACGATCTTCGTCGGGAAGACCTCCGGGTCACCGAACATCGGATACTGATCTTGATAAAGCGTCAGCGTGTTCTCGTAAAACGAGAAGTACAACTGCTGATAGATGTGCGTGCGGGCGGAGATCGACTCGCCACGTTTACAACGCGCAATGAGATCAGCGATATAGGTATTCGAGATCGCGATGAAATCGCTTCCGGGCGAGTAGAACGGATCGAGAAACAGGCCGGCCTCGCCAGTGAGCGCCCAGCGATCAGCCGCGAAAACCTGCTTGCAGCCGTAAGAGAAGTTGCGCAGGAACGCAAAGTCTTGAAGAAGATTCCGCTTCTGCTCGACTTCCTGCGCCAAGCGAGGTTGATGCACTTGCAACCACGTAAGCGCCTTCTCGAAACTATTCATGGCCTCGAGAGGATGCAGATCCGCGTCGGCTACGATGCCAACTGAATGTGAGCCGGATGAAAGCGGGATCAACCACGCCCAATAACCTTCGCCGCAAAAATGATTGGTCGATAACCACCGACGCGGCGGATCGCAACGTGCGCGCCATTGAGCGTCCGATGACCACTCATCGACATCGATCCTAGTGCCGATGCGGAACCAAACCGCGTTCACATTGTGCGCATTGGATGACTCCAGACCGAGCTTTCTCTTGATCAGGCCTGCACGACCGGAAGCGTCCACGATCCATCGCGCCGTGACCTGCTTAGCCACGCCATCGATCTCGTAACGAACAAAGTGAGCATCGCCATTCGCGCTCAAGTCGACGGAACGCACGAGCGCTCCATCGACGAACTGCGCTCCGAGCATGCTTGCGTGTTCAGCCAGGAAGTTCTCGAAGATGCCACGATCTAGCTGATAGGCTGGCGTTGCCAAGTAGCGGCTCGCACCGAGCTCGAGCGTCGCATGAACGTCATGGCGACGATCCGAGAAAAAGAATCGAAATCCAAACTTCTTGAGCTGCTTCGTCGTTAAATGCTCGTGCAAACCAAGCACGTTATCGAAGTAGTCCGCACCGATCTCGACCGTCGACTCGCCGACTTTGTGGGCCGCTTCGGGAACAGGATGAGGGCGTCTCTCGAGCACGAGAATCTCAAGCTCCGGCATCTGTCGACGCAGCTGAATCGCAAGCGACAAACCGGCAAGACCTCCGCCGAGAATGACAACATCCAACGCCGCATCGCTCATCCGCCGATTCCGATGTCCACGTCAGTACCTTGATCGCTGCTCCGATCGATGCTCGCGTCAATGCCCAGATCGATCCCCACATCGATAGCAAGCGCGCTGCGCTGGCTCAGTGCCAGTGTCACGGCATTCGCTCGCGGTTCAGCCAACGCCTCGAGCAGCGCGAAAGCATTCGCGAGCGAATTGCCTCGAACGAGCTCCGCGGCCGCACTGCGCGTGGCCGTCACTGGCACCTCGAGGGGTGAAGCATCGTGCATGCGCAACACCAACTTTCTAGCGCCGGCCTTCGTCGAATCCGGCGCGATGACCATCGCAATTCCCAGTAGATGACGGCAATCCGACATAGGCGCAAGCGGACCTGTCGCTTCAATGTCATATGCGACAAATAGCACCGGCGTGCGTTCGCAGATCGCCTGCATTGCCGACTCGAGCAGGCCGGCAGCAAACGTATATTGATAGGCGCTGATCGAGGTATACGGCGCGTAACTATGCACACCAATCGTCCAATAGCCGGCGGCCGCGTTGTGAACGGAGTTGTGAAATTTCGTGGGGGAGATCAGCGCAGGTGTGCTGGCCAACGTGGCGCACATGTAGTCGCTGATCGGCGTATCGCCATGAGTCGATGCGAACACGGCGGGCAATTTCGATTTATCGCGACCCGACGCTTCGCACGCACGTAGCGCCACTTCGAGCGCGACTGCGACTGTATCCGGAATCCTGCGACGCTCGGTCGGAGGCAACAAGGAAGTCGATGGCCGTGCGACAGCAACGTCAGGCGCTGCTTGCTCGGCTCGGATTACACGACGCGCGATCTCCCAGCTGGGCAAGCGCGGCGACCAAAGCGCTAGTCCTTCTACGTAGACGGGGAGAGTGGAGCTCTTCACGCCGCGACCTTCGCGTCCTGGCGGCCGAGCGCAATGACGCAGTTACTGCCCCCGAATCCAAAGGAGAAGCTCAATGCATACTTCACTGGACGCTCGGCATTCTCACGCTGAATTTGCGGACCGCACATTTCATCCAAGCTCTCTGAATTCAGCGTGCCGGGAACGAAGCCTTCTTCGAGCGCGAGCAAACTGATCGCCGCCTCGACGATTCCGGCGGCCCCGAGAGTATGACCGGTCCATCCCTTCGTCGAGCTGGCAAATGTCGTGGTGGGAAACATCTCGCCGACGACTCGCGCCTCGACTTCGTCGTTCTTGCGAGTCGCTGTGCCGTGCAAGTTGATGTAATCGATTTCGCACAGGTCTAGCCGCGCACTGCGAAGCGCATTCTCCACGGCAAGCCTCGCGCCCAATCCTTCGGGATGAGGCGTAGACATGTGATGGGCATCCGAGGATTCGCCACAGCCTAACAACCAGGCGCCGTGATCAGCTTCGCGCTCGAGAAGCGCAAAGCCCGCGGCCTCACCGATGTTGATGCCTCGGCGCTCGCGATCGAAAGGTCGGCAGCGCTCGGGCGAGATCAATTCCAGCGAATTGAATCCATACAGCACGCTGTCGCACAGGCTGTCCACACCACCGACGAGGACTGCATCGGCGAGGCTCATTCGAAGCAAGCGCTCGGCCTGGGCGAAGACTTTCGCGCTCGATGAACATGCGGTCGCCACCGTCATGCTGACGCCGCTCAAACCCAATGCAGATTGGACGAAGTCGCCCAGCGAATGAGGCGTGTGGATGATCGGCCTGCGCAGATCTTCAGGATACTGGCCATCCGGCGTCAGTCGCCGATACGCCTCTTCGCTTGCGCCGATGCTGGAGGTGGAAGTGCCAACGACTACCGCGATCCGATGAGCACCGTGGCGATCACGCGCCTTGACGACAGCTTCGATGAAGCCATCGGTATTCAATCCTCGCCAGGCGAGCCGGTTATTCCGGCAATCCCATTGTGAGAATTGTGCAGGCAGCGGCTGCGCTTCGAGGCCAGACACACGCCCAATCCAGGTCGGCAAGGGAGCGGGGCCGAAGTCATTGAAGGTCAATCCACTTCGCCGGCCACGCAGGCAAGCTAGCGTCTCCGCTCGGCCATCACCGGCGGCCGAGCACACTGCGAAGGCTGTGATTCTTACGGGCTGCAACGGCAATTCGTCCATATGAGCATGAAGCACCCGGCTTACATACGCATACACTAACGTTATCGATCGGCCTTGTTCTGCTGGATATGCTCGGCCAGCGAACGCAGGGAGCTAAAAATCCGCACGTTGTTTTCGTCGTCCGAACGGATTTGGAAACCATAGCGCTTGGAAATTTCGAGCGAAAGCTCCAAAGCATCGATGGAATCCAGGCCCAACCCTGTCTTGAACAAGGGGGCTTCAGGCTCGATATCAGTAGGCTGAACGCCTTCCAGGTTCAGGGATGTAACGATGAGCTGTGCGAGCTCGAGCTCGCTGGCCGATTGCAACGCTGCCATGGGATTTGGTTGATCGTCAGTGAAGGGTCTCGTGCGGACCTTGTCGTTGAGTTTTGCGGATTAGGGCCTCACGACCGGACGAACGGGAGGATCTCGCCCTCTCGAACTCGAAATATGCAGGCCCGGCTGTGACCCAGCGTGGCGGCGAAGTGTATCATCCGCGCCCAGCGAAACTATGTGTCTGTTCTCATCTGAGCAGCTGAAACCGGGCTTGTGCACCAGCGAAAAAGCCCTACGGCACGCCCCGATTCGGTTTGCAAAAAATGAATTTGCTTCAATGGATCACAGTGTCCCCGCGCTGCGCTTCGCAGAATATTCGCCGGGTCGCCTATCAGCTACGATGATCGAATCCCTCAAACCCCTTCTCGTCCGGGACGCGCCCCTCCAGCGAGGTCGCGCCTCGTGCGTCATCTCCTGGACAACCGGCTGCGAACGAGAATGAGTAGCGATCTGCGCTCGCGCAAATCTCGCCCGGCTGCTTCACGATTCCTGAAGCTCGACTACCGTCGACTCGATGATTCTCGGGCGTTACCGCCGAATGTGATGGCCATCGTTCGATTCGGCCAACTGCGTCAAGCGACGATGACCGGCCCACTCACGGTCGATGTCGATCTCGCACCGCTGAGTCCGGCCCCTGCAGAGGTGTGGTATAGCGATGAGCCCATCTCGAGAGGCCGCGAGGGCATCATCCGATATGCCTACGACTCTTCCTTCGTGTTCGGAGTGATCGAAGCTCAGGAACGCGAATTCAAGGACATTCGAGACGCTACAGCCAACGTTTACGCGGCCGTTCAAGCTTTCCAGAAAAGTGCCGGTTTCCCGCATTTGCTTCGCATGTGGAATTTCCTCGACGCGGTGAACCAGGGCGAAGGCGATCTGGAGCGATATCGCCAGTTCTGCGTCGGACGCGCTCAGGGGTTAGAAGGCGGCCTCGCAGGCGAGTATCCGGCAGCGACCGCAATCGGACGGCAGCAGCGCACGGGCGTGCTGCAAGTCTTTTGGATCGGTGCGAAAGATAGCGGCGCGGCGATCGAGAATCCCAGACAGGTCAGCGCCTATCGCTATCCCCGCGCGCACGGCCCGGTGAGCCCAAGCTTCTCTCGAGCCACAGCATCGAGCGACGGCACGCTGCTTATTTCCGGAACCGCCAGCATCGTCGGTCATGCCTCGCAACATCCCGATAATGCGGTGGCGCAACTCGATGAGACCTTGCTGAACCTCGAAGCACTGATCGAAACGGCACGCAAGCAAAGACCGGTGCCGAACGGTAATGCACCGCTTCTGTTAAAGGTCTATATCCGCGATCCAGCCGATTACGAGATGGTTGCCTCTGGCCTGCGAGAAGCATTTCCAAACGACGAAGCGATCTTCTTGGCCGCGGACATTTGCCGCCGAGAGTTGTTGCTCGAGATCGAATGCGTGGTTCAGCCCTAGAAACTCGTGATACGTGACTCGCGAGTCGTCAGCTCTGCCCTTCTTACTACCCGCGCCTCGCTAAACACGACCCGTCTAAAGCTTTACTCGACCCAGGGCGAGAAGCTCCAATAATTTGTCTCGTGGCAGCTTGCCAACATCGTTGCGCGGCAAAGATTCAACCAGGATGAGTGGCCTAGGCAGGAATGCCGGGTCGACGCCTTTGGCGAGCTCGGCGTGTATGTGGCGCGTCGTCAGACTTGGCGCAACCACGGCAGCGGCGACGCGGTAGATCGTTCCGACTTCGGTCTGGTCCGGCTGAAAGACGGCGGCATCTTCCACGCCTTCGATCGCGAGCAATCGGCGTGTGATGTCGGCGAGCGATGCGCGCTTGCCGGCAACTTCGATCATGTCGGCATTGCGTCCGCGAACGGTGAATTGGTTCGTGTTCGCAAGCTCCAAGATGTCTTGCAGCATCACCGAACGATGAAACCATGGCGCATCCACTCGCGTGCCTTCAGCCGTGGGTTCGAGTGTTACACCTTCGTAGATATTCCAAGCATCATCCTGCGAGGGACGACGCGTAGCAATCACGCAGGTCTCTGTCGAGCCGAACATCTCTAGCAACGGCGCTTGCAGCTTTGTTTCGACGGCGTTCGCAAGCACGCGGTCCAGCGGCGCCGTAGCGGAAACAATCAGCGAGATGCGGGGAAAGACTTGGTTCGACTGGACCATCGCGCGCAGATGCACAGGTGTGCTCACGAGCACTCGCGGTTCAGGGATTTCCGAGAGCGCACGAGCAACGTCGGCCGGGAATAGAGGCCTTCCCGAATGCACTGCCATTCCGCCGATCAAGGGCAACAGAACGCTCAGCTCCATGCCGTACATATGTTGGGGCGGAACGGTGGCAACGATCGCTGCGGAATCTTGCTCGGCCAGCCCGATGACTCGACGGATGGATGCGCCATTCAGCGCAGCGCTGGCGTGCAATGCTCGCCATCTTTTCAACTGTGCAGAAGGCTGTCCCGTGCTGCCCGAGGTGTAACCCAGCATCGCGATCGCGTCCGCTTCGATGTGCAGTGCGATTGGCGAACTCGCTAGTGCCAAGGTAGCGCCACGATCCTCATCTTCGATGCGGTAACTTCCAGGGTGGAGCGATGCAATCTCGCCGACGACTTGCTCGACGCGCGAAGGCGGCAAGAGCACCTCGTGCCGGACAGTTAAACCTGCGACGTATGTCGCGAGGAAGTTATAGCGATCCTCGCAAAGATTGATCATCGACCCACTCGCCGGGAGTGAGGCGGCGATTCTGCTCACCTCAGCGATGAACTCCGCTTGAGTGATGAGCCGATCTCGGTGCCAAGCCACGGCACGTGAATTCAGGCCGACCACAACGGGCAACAGGGTCGCGCCGCGAGCATCCCACGCACGCGCATGCAACTTGATAGGGACGATGGAAGGGTCGGTCACGTTCGTTCAGGGCTTGCGACTATTCTTGCCGTCAACTGCCAACCGTCAACCCTGGCCTTCAACACAACCCGCCGTTCACGGCGATCACCTGCCTCGTGACATAGGAAGCGGAGGGCGAAAGCAGGAATGCGACGACGGCCGCTACCTCTTCGGGTGTGCCGGCTCGCTGAGCAGGAATAACGTTGAGAATCTCCTTCATCGGCTCCCCAACATCGGTCATTTCGCTCGTAATCAAACCCGGTGCCACGCAGTTCACGGTGATTTGTCTTTTTGCCAATTCGATGGCGAGTGCTTTGGTCGCGCCGATCACACCGGCTTTCGCCGCGCTGTAATTGACTTGGCCACGATTACCGATAAGTCCGGAAACCGACGCCATCGTCACGATGCGTCCTGGTGCGCGCCTTTTGATCATAGGCATGATGAGCGGCTGCAATACGTTATAGAAAGCATCGAGGTTCGCGCTCAATACGCCGTCCCATTGATCTTCGCTCATCGCGGGAAATGCAGCATCAGAGTGCATGCCGGCATTGCATACGACACCGTAGTAGGCGCCATGTGCCTCTACATCTTCCGAAAGCGTATGCACACACGCAGTCCGATCGGCGACGTCGAACTGCAGGACACGCGCGGCACGCTTCATCTGCCGAATCTGCTCTGCAACCGCATCGGCTTCTTCACGACGCGACCTGCAATGCAATACCACGTCGTAACCATCCGCGGCGGCACGCAGGGCAATCGCCCGGCCAATCCCGCGGCTCGAACCGGTGACCAAGATGGTTTCGATCATGAAAAATGGCGATTAACGGAATCTTTGCAGCGGTACGGAGCTCATCCGCACAGGTCGGCAACCATATTCAAGCGACGCTCGGGCTCGGCGACGAACGGGTTCGACTCGTCCCAAGCGTAACCTGCGAGAACTGAGCAGATCATACGACTGATCGTGGGCGTCCTGTTCTTCGCGAACACGACTTTCTGGAAGCGACCGTCATACCAGGCTTCCACGTACACACGAAAAGCCTCGATGCCTTTGCGCATCGGGAATTCGAAATCTCGATCCCAATCGACGCTTTCCCCGCGCAATTGTTTATCTAAGGTCTGCGCAGCGAGGCTAGAAGATCGCATCGCAATCGTGACACCAGAAGAAAATACCGGGTCCAGAAACTCCGCAGCGTTACCCAAGAGCGCGAAGCCTTTACCATGCATCGCGCGTACGTTTGCCGCATAGCCAGAATTCTCACGCACAACCGTATCCCATTGGGCGTTGGCAAGCACACGCGACATGAATGGATCTTCGGCCAGCAACGCTTTCAAACGACGCTCGGCCGGTTCCGGATACGCAGCCATGAATTCGGGCGGTGCGACACAACCGATGGAGGAGCGGTTATTGGGAAATGGAATGATCCAGTACCAGACATCGCTGTGATTCGGATGCACGACGATCTGCACTTTTGCGCGATCGAATGCGCCAAGCGGCGCGTTGTCGGCGACGTGCGTGACCAGTGCGGTGCGCACCGGGAAATGCGAGGGCGTTTCGAGATTCAGCAACTTCGGCAGGACGCGTCCGAATCCACTCGCATCCAGAACGAAGGCAGATTCCACTTCGTATTCCTTGCCCACGTTGTCTGTGACGGTGAGCGTCGGGCGTGTGCCGGTATTGTCGAACTTGGTCACGCGCGCTTCATATCTGATCTCGACACCTTGCCGCGCTGCTTCGTCTGCAAGCAGCTTGTCGAACGACGCTCGATCGACCTGAAAGGCATGATCGAATCCCTTTGAAAACTGCTCGGCGAAATGAATGTCGGAATACTCCGCACCGCGCACGAATGCGGCTCCGTCTTTGTACTGAAAGCCGTGTGCTTCCAATGCCTCGAGCATGCCGGCCTCTTGAACGAAGTCCAGACAATGAGCAAGCAAGCTCTCACCGATAGCGAAACGTGGGAAGCGCTGACTTTCGAGCACCAGGACTCGCCAGCCTCGTCGCTTCAGCAATGCGGATGCAATCGAGCCAGAGGGACCGGCGCCGATCACGACGACATCGTACCGTGCGATCGAATTCATCGGCGATGAACGTCCGCCGCACTGCCTTTCGTGAGCAGTGCTCGACGGTTGACCAACACGTTGCGAAACTTTCGCGTGATCAACAACGGAAGACGGACCAGCATGCCGCACAGCAAGCGAGCATGCAGAGTGACCATGAGCGCGTTGTCGTGCCACATCCTGAAATGCGATACGCCATCTTTGGGGTAATGCACGGCCGTCTTGAGCCAACGCATCGGCACGTCATTCCAATGCAAGCGCACGAGAATTTCCGTGTCGAAGTCCATGCGCGAACGCACGCACGGCTTGACCAGCAGCGGTAAGGTCTCGCGCAATGGATAGACTCTGAAGCCGCACATCGAGTCGACGATGTCGAACGAGAGTGTCCACGTCCAGACGAAGATGTGTGAGAAATAGCGTCCGTACAATCGTGACCGGGGGATGGTTTCGTCGAAGACTGGCTGACCGCAAATGATCGTGTTCGGATGAGCACGCGCTTCCTCGATGAAGCGCCGAATGTCGTCCAACGAATGTTGGCCATCCGCATCGATCTGCAACGCATGGGTATACCCGCGCTCGCTCGCTGCCAACAGTCCAGTTCGTACGGCGGCGCCTTTGCCCTGATTGGCGCCGTGCCGAAGCAAGGTGATCTGCGGCAAATCGCTCAAACGCCGCAGCTCCTTAGCGCACACCTCGCTGCAACCATCGTCGACGAGCACGACAGGCAAGCCCTGTTTGCGAACGCAGTCGACCACTGCGCCAATCGTCCGCTCGTGGTTGTACACGGGGATGACTGCACAAGGATGGAAATGAGATTCCTTAATCACCACGGAAGTAGACGATGCTGCTGCCAGGCCCCGAAGATCAGATGCGCAGCTTTACAGCCGCTTGCTTATTTCGATGCGGGAGCGAGTGTAATCGCAGCAAACGATGATTTCACCTGAGGCGCTCCGTTTTTGCGCACTACTTCCGGCACGGTAATGGGTTGACCGTCAGGTGATGCCGTAGGCGCAAAGTGACGGGTGACGGGTGACGGGTGATGAGTGACGGGCAAGAGCGGACTCATTCTTACTCGTCACTCGTCACTCTGCCGACCGTCTCTTCCCCGAAATTGCTCTCTCAGCTTCTTGCGCTCTTCGGGCGGCAGGTTGTGAAATTTTTCCCGCAGCGCGCGCCGCTCCTCGGGCTTCATGGACTGAAAGCGTTCGAATTGTTCACGGATACGGGCTTGCTCCTCGGGAGGGAGCGACCTGAACTCGCGGAAACGGCGGCGCATTTCCTGACGCTTCTGCGGATCCAACTCCCGCCAACGCTTGATGCGCTTGCGAGCGTGCTGCTTCTCCTCGGGGGACATCGACTCCCAGCGCTGGGCACCTTGCGCCAGTGCTTCCTGTCGCGCGAGAGGGAGCTGATCCCAGCGAGATTCGAATCGAGCTAGGACTTCGCGCTGGGATTCGGTGAGATCTTGCCATCTCACACCGTGACCGAGATCAAGCGGCGTCGGCTGATCCGTCGCAACCGCCGATCCGATCAACAAACCGCACACGATGAGCGCTTGGGCGCAAAGCCCGCACACCCTGCGTACCGCTAACAGCCAACCGCTATTCGCTTCCAAGCTCATGCTCAACCGCTGTGTTCGCCGTGGCTGCTGACTGGCTGTGCGGCGATCCACGCGTAGAACTCGACTTCTTCTAGCAATTCCAGGTTTGCGTTTTCCGCGACGATATCGAAATCATCCAATGGCAGCTCGCCGGCCTCCGAACTCGGTTTGATAGCACCTGATTGCCCCAATCCGAGCCACACGGCCAGGATCGCAACTGCCGTGACTCCGGTGAGCGGGATCCAGGTTTGCATCCATCGTCTTTGCGCAGGGCGCATCTCCGCAAGGGCGGCATGCCGCGCTTGAGTCAGCTTCGAGCGTGTGCGGCTATCGAGGGATTCGACGCTCGCATCGAACAGTGCGCGCGTGTGGGTCTCGAGGCCATCGTCGTGTTTTTCAGTCATAACCTAGTTGCTCGCGCAGGGTGCGCACGGCACGCGAGTAATGGGTTTTCACACTGCCCTCGCTGCAGCCCATCGCCATCGCCGTCTGCGCCACGTTCAAGCCTTCGAAGTTGCGTAACATGAATGCTTCTTGCTGCCTGCCAGGCAAGAGCGACAGCGCTGCTTCGAGCTTACTCATGGACTCATCTGTCGATAGCCGATCCACGGCCGAAGCGGCGGGATCCGGAACGGCTTCATAAGGATCCGCTTGTTCATCGCGTTCAGCGGGCCCGATCGAGAACCAGCCGATGACTTTCGCGCGCACTTTGGCTCGCCGTTGGAAATCACGGATCCGATTCTGAAGAATTCGGTAGAACAAAGGGCGCCATTCCGCGGCCGGCCGGTCTGAGTAACGGCGGGCCAGCTGTAGCATGGCGTCCTGTACGATATCGAGTGCGTCGTCGTCGTTGCGGACGGCGATGCTGGCAATGCGAAAGGCGCGCCGTTCCACGCCCCCCAGAAAGCGCTCGAGTTCACGGGATTGCTCCAGACTATGCTCCTTCGAATACGCCGGATCCTCCTCCAGGCGCATCGCAAGCATCAGCGTATCAGAGAGGGTCATGCGGACGGGCATCCTCCATTAGGTCACTATGGGTTCAACGCAGTGAGGCTGCTGAGGTTGACGTCGAACTTGAAGGCGATGGCGGATAGGGGATAGGGGATGGTCAGATCGGAAAATCAGCTCTCTCGCGGCTATTGGCACGACTGCCGAGAACTCCCTTGCTCCCCTTTCATCTCTTGCTATCCCCTATCCGCTATCCCCTATCGCCTTCCGTCTTAATGCTCCTCTCAGTCGCCATTGACGCGCCGCTTCGCCGGACGTTCGACTATCGTTGCCCGCCGGATTGGGACGCCGGGAGCATCCTGCCCGGCACTCGGATCTCGGTGCCCTTCGGGCGTAGGCGCATCGTTGGAATCCTGCTGGAATATCTGGAACGAAGCGAAGTACCCGCCGCGAAGCTCAGGCCGGCATATCACGCGATTGACGCCGAGCCCACGTTCGATGCGGCTTTGCTTCAGCTGCTTCGCTGGTCCGCTGACTACTATCGCCATCCGCTAGGGGAGGTCTTTGCTGCCGCGATGCCCGGCCCAATTCGCGAAGGCGTTCCGCTACGCGAGGAGGAATGGCTCTGGCGGCTAACTTCGAGCGGCCGCGATCACGGTTTGGCTGCGATCAGTGCGCGCGCCGGTCGCCAACGGCAAGTGGTCGAGCTTCTACTGAAGCGAGAAAGCGCGACGTTCGAAGAGCTTGCCGAAGAGGCCGGCACCAGTCGCGAGGTGCTGCGGCAACTCTCGAACCGGGGAGTCATCGAGCGCTTCTCACGTTCCGTTCAACGCGATCCTGCGATACCCACGGCGAATACGGCGCTGTCACTGAATGCGCATCAGCGCGAGGCGGTCGAACGGGTGCGGGCCACCCTCGGCAGTTTTGCCTCTCATTTGCTTTATGGAGTGACGGGAAGCGGCAAAACGGAGGTGTATTTGCATTTGATCGAGGAAGTTTTGCGGCGCGGCGAGCAGTCGCTCGTAATGGTTCCGGAGATCGCACTCACACCCCAACTACTGCATCGATTCAAGTCGCGCTTCAACGCCGAGATTGCCGTGATGCACTCGGGCCTAAATGAAACCGAGCGCTTGAGCGCGTGGCGTAATGCCCGCGAAGGCACGGCGGGCATCGTGATCGGCACACGTTCGGCTGTGTTCGCACCTCTCGCCCGACCGGGTCTGATCGTCATCGACGAAGAGCACGACGCCTCTTTCAAGCAACATGAGGGTTTTCGCTACTCGGCGCGCGACCTCGCGATCGTCCGAGCACAGCGATTGAACATTCCGGTGCTGCTCGGATCGGCGACGCCGTCGTTAGAAACTTTGGCGCGCGCCCAGAAGCAACCGCAATGGCTCTCGCGACTTCCGCAGCGTGCGGCGAGTGCGACAGCGCCTCGATGGTCATTGATCGACTTGCGCAAGGTGGGCCAAACGCAGGGAATCGCCACGCCGGTACTGTTGTCGATGCGCCGGCATTTGGATGCGGGCGGACAAGTCATGCTGTTCCTGAATCGCCGCGGCTATGCGCCCGTGCTGTTCTGCCCAGCCTGCGGCTGGGGTGCGCGCTGCAAGCGCTGCGATGCGCATTTGACGCTGCATCAACGCGCCCGCTCTCTCATCTGCCATCATTGTGGAGCCGAACATGCGCCGATCGATGTTTGCCCGGACTGTTTTGGTCCAGTAAAGCCCGTAGGACAAGGCACCGAGCGCATCGAAGAGACGATCGCGCAGATGTTTCCGGACCTGCCGCTCGCACGCTTGGATCGCGATAGCACGCGTCGCAAGGGAGAGCTGGAAAGCGTATTGACCCGCGTGAATAGCGGTGAAGTCAGCATCTTGATCGGCACGCAGATGCTCACGAAGGGTCATGACTTTCCGAACGTGACGTTGGTCGTCGTGTTGAATGCAGATCAAGGGCTCTTCAGCACGGACTTCCGCGCCAGCGAACGTCTCGCTCAAACGATCGTACAGGTGGCCGGCCGTGCAGGACGGGCGGATCGACCCGGTGAGGTTCTGATCCAGACCGAGTATCCCGACCATCCCCTCCTCACCTTACTTCTCAATGGCGGATATGAAGCATTCGCCTCCGGTGCATTGAATGAACGCGAACAATGCCAGTGGCCGCCGTTTGCACGCATCGCCTTGCTTCGCGCGGAGGCCGCTTCGATGCGCGTCCCGCTGGAGTTCTTGGAAGCGGCTCTACGCGCGGGACGCAAACAGAATGTGCGAGGCGTGAAGCTGTTGGGCCCAGCGCCCGCAACCATGGAGCGTCGCGCAGGCCGCCATCGCGCTCAGCTGTTAGTGCATGCGTCCTCACACGGCCCACTTCAACGTTTCCTACAACCCTGGATCGCGCAGCTCGAAGCCCTGCCCGAGGCAAAGCGCGTGCGTTGGTCGATCGATGTGGATGCGGGTGAATTGTTCTAGGGGGTAATGATCAGGGGGTAGGGGGTAGTAAGAAGTAGAGCCAGTTTGTCGCTGAATGCCGCGCCTCGAGAGAACGCGAGCACACGCGCGCTCCTCGTTCTTGCTACCCCCTACCCCCTAATCATTACCCCCTACTCCTGTAGACTTACAATTTTCCGCCACCTCAATCACGGCCCGTGAAGTACCAAGTCGAACGCCTCGTAGAGGCAGCGCTAGCGACGCTGCCTGCAGACATTTTGCCCGCGGATATACAGCGCCCGACCGTTGATATCGAGCGCACGCGCGATGCAGCCCATGGAGATTTCGCGACGAATATCGCTCTGCAACTGGCGAAACCGGCGCGTCGCAATCCACGGCAGCTCGCACAGGCGATCGTCGATGCGATGGCGCCGAGCGAGTTGATCAGCAACGTGGAAATCGCCGGACCGGGATTCATCAACTTCCACTTGTCGGCCGAAGCGTATCAACAGCAGCTTGCACACATTTTCGATCTAGGTGCGAGCTATGGCTACAGCAAGCGACGAGCCGGCGAGCGGACGATGGTGGAGTTCGTCTCTGCGAATCCCACTGGTCCGTTGCACGTCGGACATGGCCGTCAAGCTGCACTCGGCGATGCACTGGCATCGCTCTTACAAACACAAGGGTACGAGGTCAGTCGCGAGTTCTATTACAACGATGCCGGCGTGCAGATCCAGAATCTCGGCCTATCGGTGCAAGCGCGCGCTCGCGGACTGAAGCCTGGAGATGCCGGTTGGCCGGAGTCGGCGTACAACGGCGAGTACATCCAAGAAATCGCGGATGACTTCATCGCCAAGAAGACTGTGCATGCCTTCGATGGTGAACCGGTGAAGGCCAACGGTAAGGTTGATGATCTCGAGGCCATTCGAAAATTCGCGGTAACGTATTTGCGGCATGAGCAAGACATCGACCTGCAACGTTTCGGCGTGCGTTTCGACGTGTACTACTTGGAATCCAGCCTCTATACCGACGGCAAGGTCGATCACACCGTCGAGAGGTTGATCGCGAGCGGCAAGACCTACGAAAGCGAAGGGGCATTGTGGCTGCGAACGACGGAGTACGGCGATGACAAAGATCGCGTCATGCGCAAGTCCGACGGCACATACACCTACTTCGTTCCCGACGTGGCGTACCACCTCACGAAGTGGGAACGCGGATTTCGGCACGCGATCAACGTTCAAGGAAGCGATCATCACGGCACGACGGCCCGCGTTCGCGCAGGGCTCCAAGCATTAGGTGTTGGGATTCCGAAAGACTACCCGGCGTACGTGCTACACAAGATGGTGCGAGTGATGCGTGGCGGCGAGGAAGTGAAGATCTCCAAACGCGCAGGATCGTATGTCACGTTGCGAGACCTCATCGAGTGGGTCGGACGCGATGCCGTGCGATTCTTCTTGGCCTCACGCAAGGCCGATTCGGAATTCGTATTCGACATCGACCTGGCATTGGCGCAGACCGAGGAAAACCCGGTGTTCTACGTGCAGTATGCGCACGCGCGCGTCTGTTCGGTTTTTCGCCAACTGGAAGAAAAAGGGTTGGTGCACGAACGCGATGTGGGCGAAAGCAATGTTGCTCGGCTCGTCGAGCCGCATGAGAAAGCGCTGATTCGCCGCTTGAGCACCTATCCTGAGCTGCTCGAAGCTGCGGCACTCGCACACGAACCGCATCAGCTTGCTCACTACTTGCGCGAGCTCGCAGGCGACTTCCACACGTATTACAACGCACATACCTTCATCGTCGATGACGTGGTACTGCGCAACGCTCGTCTGAATCTCATCGCAGCGACTCGCCAAGTGCTCGAAAATGGACTAAAGCTGCTCGGCGTCAGCGCACCGGAAAAAATGAATAGGAAAGAAGGCGATAAGGGGATAGGCGATAGCGGATAGTCGAACCCATCCTGTCTCGTTCTGCCTATCCCCTATCGCCTATCCCCTATCGCCTTCTTTCTTCACACCTTCCATGGCCCGCGACTACAAACACACCAAACGCAAATCCGGCGGCTCCGGAATTTCGAGTATCGCGGGCTTCATCGTGGGATTAGCGCTTGGGCTCAGCGTCGCCCTCGCGGTGTATCTGTATGACCGTCGACCAGCCGCTCGCATGGCACAGCAAGCCCCGATCGCTTCGGATGAGACACCCGAGCAACCCAAACCGGCACCTGCCTCGCAGCAAGCCGAGACTCAATACGACTTCTACGAAATGCTGCCTAAGTTCGAAGTGGTCATTCCCGAACAGGACGGCCGAGTGACCGAACCACCAGCAGCTGGCGCGGTACAGAAGCCTGGCGCCTACATCCTGCAAGCGGGATCGTTCCGGAATCACGCAGATGCCGACCGCATGCGAGCGCTAATCGCCATGCACGGAGTCGAGTCGAAGATTCAGAAAGTCACGATAGACAAAGACACTTGGCATCGCGTCCGCGTCGGCCCAATCACGAATCTGCGCAAGCTCGAAGACACTCGCAGCAAGTTGCGTCAGGCGAGAGTAGATGCGCTGGTCATTCGCGTTGGCGAATGACAACGTGACTCGTGACTAGTGACTCGCGGGTAGTCAGAGGCAACACGGCCGCTCCTGATCCTACGACCCGCGAATCACGAATCACTAATCACCTCGCTAGTCTTCCGCCAACTGGCGGAAGTCCACCCCCAGCGACCTCAGCTTCCTATACAAATGCGTGCGTTCCATGCCGACGCGTTTGGCGAGTTGTCCCACTTTGCCGTTGCATAGGATGAGTTGCTGTTGCAGGTAGGCGCGTTCGAAATGTTCGCGTGCCTCGCGCAAAGGTAGTGCGAGCAGATCTTGTTTGACGAGCGGCTCCGTCGTCGGTGCGTGAGTGGCAAGCTCGCGCTCGATTTCCTCCAACTTGATTTCTTCTTCACCGCCCAAGATCAGTAAACGCTGCACGAGATTCTTCAGCTCGCGAATGTTGCCGGGCCACGGATAGTTGCGCAGGCGATTTTGGGCAGCGACGCCGAAGCGGCGAAAGGGGAGCTGCTGCTCGTCGACGAGGCGGTCAACATAGTGGCGCAGTAGGTCCGGGACATCCTGCGCATAGTCACGCAGCGGCGGAACGTTCAAGGTGATGACGTTCAAACGCGATAGCAGATCCGCTCGCACGCCGGTGCCATCTTCCGCATTCACAAAGCGCGAAGTGGCGGACGCGATGATACGGATGTTCGCTTTCACCGGCGTCGTTCCACCAATCCGCGTAAACGACTGGGTTTCCAACGCGGCGACCACCAAGCCCTGGGCCTTCTGCGACAAATCCTCGATTCCGTTGATGAACAATACGCCGCCCGCAGCTTGTTCGAAGACACCTGGATGTATCCCGGTGCTGTCCTCGGCACCGTGCAGTGCCGCTCCGGCTCCTTCGTCACTAACACCCGTGGCGACGAGTTGCACGAATGGACCGGTCGAGCGGGGACTCAACGAATGAATGTAGCGCGCGAACGCCTCCCGACCAGTTCCGGCTTCGCCCACGATCAAAACAGGGGTGTCGTGCGGCGCGATCTGTTGCACCTGTTCGCGCAATGCATGCATAACTCGGCTGCGGCCGACAGGCGCGAGAAAAGGCGGGACGAGCGAGCGCCCGGATTGACGTTTGTGACGGGCGGAATCCAGCGCACGCTCCACGGTGCGAAGCAACTTGGCAAGCGATAGGGGTTTTTCCACGAAATCGAAGGCGCCCAAGCGCGTCGCTTCGACCGCCGTTTCGACCGTGCCGTGTCCAGACATCATGACAACGGGGCAAGTGATATTGCCGTTCGGTTGCGCCCATTCACGCAGCAAGGTGATGCCATCCGCATCGGGCATCCAGATGTCGAGCAACACCAGATCGGGATCGTGCTCGGCTCGCATGGTGCGCGCTTCTGCGGCGTTGGCCGCGACGTCGACTTCATAACCTTCGTCCGCGAGGATCTCCTTCAGGAGCCCACGGATCTCGGATTCATCATCGACTACCAGGATGCGCGCTGCGCTCATACACGTTCCCTCCTCGGTACAGTACGCCGCTCCCGGATCGGACCGCCCGGCCGGATCGTCGCGGCTAGCGGCAATTCGATGCGAACGCGGGCACCTCCATTGCGAGCGTTCTCAGCTTCGATCTTGCCGCCGTGTTCTTCGACAATTTTCTTCACAATCGCAAGCCCAAGGCCAGTGCCTTTCGGTTTCGTGGTTACGTACGGATCGAACACTTGGCCGATCACGTCCGGTCTGAATCCCGGCCCATTATCTTCGACTACGATCTCGGCACACTGTATATCGCCACTCTCGATTGCTCGGGTGGAAATTCGCACCTCCGGGTCGCTGACGCCTTCCAAGGCTTCGACCGCGTTGACGAATAGGTTGTGGATGATCTGCCGCATCCTGCCCCGATCCGCTTCGACTTCCTTCAATACCGGATCCAAGTCGAGCCGCGCCTTTCCCGGCCGCGCCTGGGCCCGATACAACTCCGCGACTTCCATGATGAGCTGATTCAAATCGAAGCGCGACAAATTCATTGCCGGGGCTCGCGCGTACTCGCTGAAGGCGTTGACCATTTCCTTCATCGCTTCGACCTGTTGCACGATGGTATGCGTGGCGCGGTCGAGCACGGCCGAGTCCGCTTCGTTCATCGAACTCAGCAACTTGCGACGCAGGCGTTCGGCGGACAACTGAATAGGTGTGAGCGGATTCTTGATCTCGTGCGCAAGCCGGCGCGCCACCTCACCCCAGGCAGCATCGCGCTGCGCTTGCAACAAGGTGGTGATGTCATCGAACACGATAACGAAACCGGCGGGAGTTTGCCCTTCGCCAGAGAGCGTCGTGCATGCACACATCAACACTCGGCGGCTGGATTCGGTCTGCAGAATGAGTTGCTCTCGCCATTCGTGCTCGCCAGCATCCAGATGGGCGCTGCAAGCAGTTTGGAACTGTTCGAACAAGGTCCTGCCGCCGGTAGCGTGGGACAAGGGTTGTCCGATAACCGCTTCGACATCGGCTCCTAGAATGGCGCTCGCCGCTTGGTTCACTGTACGGATAGTGCGATCCGGCTCCAAGGAAATAACGCCTGTCGATAGACGCGCGAGGATCACCGCCAAATTCGCGCGCTCGGCCTCTGCGACTTGCTGGCTGCGACGCATCTCGACGCGCGCTCGCGCCAAGCGCTTCGTCATATCGTTGAACGAATGGACCAGGATGCCCATCTCATCGTGTGAGGTCAGCGGCAGCCGCATGTCGAAATCGCCTTTTGCCACTGCTCGGGTTCCCGCGACCAAATCCTGTATCGGCCTCACGAGGCGCCGTGCCGACCAGAATGCGCCATAGAGTGCCGCGAACAGCGAAAGCAGCAGCACCAAAGTCAGAGTCAAGGTGAAACTCATCTTCAGCGGCTCACGCAGTCGCGCTTTTTCTCCATACTGCTGATAGGCGGATTCGACGGTATCGGCGAGCTCTCCGAGACGGCGCTCGATCGGATACACCGCCCGCAAGATGCGCTCTTCGGGCACTACGATCGAAGAAGGCACCGGGACGGCCGTGCGAACCAGGTAACCGCCGCCCGCAACCGGATCCAGCGCAACATAGTCGCGACCTAGTCGGGTGTACATCGCCACGTCTTCGCTGGCGGGCAGTGGCACGATCTCGCCGATACCTTCGGCACTCAGCGCGATGATCCGACTGTTAGCGCCCAACAATGCCAACTCGATCGCTCCGGACTCGCGGCGCAGTTCGTTCAGGGTATGCACCGGATCCAAGGGACTTGCGGCCAAGCTATCGGCCATTTCGCGAGTGCGATCAAGGTGCTCGCGCATGCGCAGATCGAGGGCCGCACGCGAAAGCGTCAAAGCATCTTCCAAGCCGGCACGGATTTCGACGTGGAACCAGCTATCGATGCCCTTGTTGAGGAACACTAGCGAAAAATAGAAAACCAGCAGCAGCGGGAGCATTGCAAGCGTTGCGGACATCCACACCATGCGCGCTTCCAAACGCGACCCGACCACTCGCTTGCGCCAATCTCGAACAAGTTGAACCAGCCGACCGCCGATCAGGATCAACAATACGATCAAGCCTGCGGCGTTCACGCCGACGATGAACGGATGCAAATCGGTGAAGTGCGCGGACTGCTGGACGGTCTGCGCCATCATCAACAACGCGGCCACCCATAGCCCGGAGCCGATCAGCACCAGGACGGCGAGCAAAGCGCGCTTCAGAGCTGGGGAGACCACGTGTACCACTCACTGCGTTGCCGCCAATCATCCGCCCAAAAAAGAACGAATCTCAACGCATCCGGCATCGTATGAACATCCAGGCTGGCCCGAATGCTCACCTCGTGACGCCGGCCGTTTTCGACCAGCGACTTGTCCAGTAATGGCAGGTTGCTGACCACGCGCAAGGCATCCAACGCGGCCTCGAGCGTGGGGAAAGATGCTTGATCGCCACTATTGAGATTGCGCACCAAGTAGCGCTCGCTCAATGCGTGGTAGACGAGCTCGTAGCGCTGCTCCAGCGTAGCGACGGTATGGTCCAGCCAGTAATTGCGCCCGCGATGCACGACAATCTCCAGATGCATCGTAAGAGGCACGCCTTCGCGAATGATGTCGCGCGCGCCCTCCGGCAACTCGAAATTAATCGTCGCGTTGAGTTCGTAGATACTTTCCGCCGGTTCAATGTACGCAGAGCGGATCTCCATCCTGCTTTGTGACCAGGCGATCACGGGGAACGCAGCCAGCACAAAAAACGCAAGCGCACGAGCGGCGTTCGCGAAGATGCTGGATCCCCAAGTACTCGCAACGTGCAGACTGTCTGCCACTCAATAGCCTTTCATCGTTGTAAAGAGCGAAGGGGATAGGCGATGGGGGATAGAAAGAGAAAACCTCCGCGAGATGCTATGCATAGCCCGATATGTTCTGAGCTTCGTTACCACTTCACTTCGCCCGCTTGTTTTGAGATCCACTCTCTGACTATCCCCTATCGCCCATCCCCTATCGCCTTCTCTCCAAGCACGCATAATAAAACCCATCCATCTTGCCCCAGCCCGCCGGAATTCGCCGCCCAATCCCAGCAGCAGGTTCGAAGCCCAATGCCTGGAAGGCCTCAGGCGTGGTATCGCGCGCATCGGCGGTGGTCGCCAAGAACGCTGCGACCACGTCGGTTGTTTCAGCCCGCAGCGCCGAACAACTCGCGTAGACAAGCCGCCCAGCCGGGGCGAGCATGCTCCAGCTCGCCCGCAACAGATGTGCTTGCCTTACTGCGAGCGCTTGGATGTCCTGCGGCCTGCGCAATAATTTGATGTCCGGATGACGGCGGATTACGCCGGTCGCCGAGCAAGGCACGTCGAGCAAAATCTTTTCGAACGCGACGCCGTCCCACCATGCAGTCGGCTCCCCTGCATCCGCCGCGATGACTTTCGCGTGCAATTCGAGTCGTCGCAGATTCTCTTCCACCCGCGCCAATCGCTCGACTGACGAATCGACTGCAACGAGCTCGGCAAGTTCAGGTTGAAGCTCCAATAGATGGCCGGTCTTCCCGCCAGGGGCACAGCATGCATCCAAAATACGTTCTCCCGCCTTAGGATGCAGCAGCCGGCCGGCAAGTTGCGCGGCGCCGTCCTGAACGGATACCAGTCCGTCGCCAAATCCGGGGAGCTCGGACACATCCATCGCTTGTTCCAAGCATAGGGACTCATCGTCAAAGAGGCTTGCAATAATCCGATGACCTGCTTGTTCAAGCTGTTGCCGGTAGCGCGCACCTGCAATACGGCGCCGATTCACCCGCACCCAAAACGGCGGACGCTCGTTATTCGCATCCAATATTTGACGGTGCAAATCGGGCCAATCGGTCGCGAGTTGCTGAACGAACCACTGCGGATGCGCCGTACGTACTGTGAGATCGCGATCTATTTGATCGGCAAGGCTCGCCTGCTCGCGCAAGGTCCTTCGTAGCAGCGCATTGATGAGTCCCGCCGCGCGCGGGTGGCCAAGTGCGCGTGCTGCATTGACCGTTTCGGCGACGGCCGCGTGCGTAGGAATCTCTGTATAGAGCAATTGACACAGTCCGACGATCGCAAGCGCTCGCACATCCGGATGGAGCTTTCCGCCAGGGCGTGACAGGAGCCGTTCGAGCAACGCATCCAAACGGATGTACCAGCGCACGCTGTCGAAACATAGTGTGCGCAACAATCCGCGCTGTTGCGCCGTGAGCTTCGGATCGATTCGCAGCGCCGTGTCGAGTGAGCGTCCTTGCACGACGCTCGCGAGGACGCGCGCGGCTTCGGCTCGCACGCTCGCGGAACTACTCACGTGCCTAGAACCGTGTCCTGAAGCGGGTTTGCCCGCGCGAACTCAGTCGCGCCGATCACCTTTCTGCCAGCCACTTGCACGCGCTTCAAAGTCAACACGCCCTCGCCCGTAGCGACATCGATACCGTCCTGGAAGCAGCGGACCACAGTGCCGGGCGCATGTTCATGCGTTTCGTCCTTGGCAGAAGCTTCCCAGATCCGAAGCTGCTGCCCGCGCCATTGAGTTTGTGCGATCGGCCATGGATTGAACGCGCGAACGAGACGCTCGATCTCGACATTCGAACGCTTCCAGTCGACCACAGCTTCCTCTTTGCTGATTTTGTGCGCATACGTGACGCCTTCATTCGGCTGCGACGCACCCTTGATTGTCTCGAGTGAATCGAGCACTTCAATGAGTGCCTGGGCGCCGAGTACAGACAAGCGATCGTGCAGAGTTTGCGAGGTATCCGTGCTCAAGATAGGCGTAGTGCGCTTCAACAGCATCGGCCCAGTGTCCAGTCCTGCGTCCATTTGCATGATGGTCACGCCGGTAACGTCATCGCCAGCCAGAATTGCGCGTTGAATCGGCGCTGCGCCTCGCCAACGCGGCAGCAGCGAGGCATGCACGTTGATGCATCCAGCTCGCGGAACTGCCAGCACGGTCGCTGGCAGCAGCAAGCCGTACGCAACGACGACCATGAGATCGGCTGACCAGGAAGCCAGCTTCTCAGTAGCGGTGTGATCCTTGAGAGTTGCAGGTTGTTCGACAGGAAGATCGTGGCGCTGCGCGAATTGTTTCACTGCGCTCGCAGTGAGCTGACGGCCGCGTCCCGCGGGACGATCCGGCTGGGTGTACACCGCCAGCACTCGATGCGAAGAGCGCAACAGGGCATCCAGCACGGGCACCGAAAATTCGGGTGTGCCGGCGAATAGAACGGACAGGGATCGGGACACGGAAGGTCATCGAAGAACGTTGAAGCCGCGCATCCTAGCAGCAGATCCCTCGATACGCGGGCAGCCGTGCTCGCAAGCCCGCATCCGCGCTATTTGCCCTATAGCGCCAGACCCTTATAGCGCAGGTGTGGCTCGCGCAGCCGCAGGCTGCCGATCCTTGCGCTCCTTCTCCAGCTTCTTGCGAATACGCGTGCGCTTGAGCTCCGACAGATAATCGACGAAAAGCTTGCCGTCGAGATGATCGATCTCATGCTGAATGCACACAGCGAGCAGGCCGTCAGCGTCGAATTCGATGGATTTACCATTACGGTCGAGCGCCCGAACGCGAATTCTCTCCGCGCGTGTCACTTTGTCGTAGATGCCAGGCACCGACAAGCAGCCCTCTTCGGTCTCCTCGACACCTTGGCGTTGGATGACTTCGGGGTTGATGAGCGCGAGAGGCTGGTTGCGCGTCTCGCTGATATCGATCACGAGCAGCCGTTTGTGAACATTTACCTGTGTTGCCGCAAGGCCGATGCCCGGTGCCGCGTACATGGTTTCGAACATGTCATCGATCAGCTTGCGCAATTCGCCATCGACATGCTCGACGGGCTGAGCGCGAGTGCGTAGCCGGGGATCTGGAAATTCGAGGATAGTGAGTCGGGCCATGGTCTGATCGGATCTGAAGGTGTTTGCGTCGCTGCCTATAGTCTGAAGCCGGATCGGAGAGTTTCAAGCCGGAAGAACCTGACTACCGGTCTTGAAACCATCGCGCCACGGACGAATCGAGCGGGAATGAGAACCACGTCTCGCACTGGAACCCTATTCGTGCAATCGCTTGAAATATGCTGCTAAAGTTGGATCAGAGTTGAACTTAATGTAGGCCCCGGTGCTGCTGCGGAGGTGTCCAAACGCCTCCTCGGAAGCCACCTCCGAATCGCTTGCCACCGCGTACTTCCGAAGCGCTTTCTGAAGTATACGGCTGAACGCCGCAAGCTCGGCATGGGTTCTCGAGTCCTTTCCTTGGAGCTGTTCGGCGCATGAAGACTCGGATTTCGAAGACTGGGATTTCGTCGATACGTCCGGCACTGATGCTCAGCATTGCTACGGGTTTGACCCTGGCAAGCGGCATGGTTCCCGTAACTTCCTCTGCTCAAGAGGGCACTCGAACCATTGCAACGGGCAGCAACATTCCGTTGTCCGCCGAGGCCCCGGACGAGTACGTGGTCAAAACCGGCGACACGCTTTGGGACATCTCGAAAGTCTTCCTGCGGGACCCTTGGTACTGGCCGGAGATTTGGTACGTCAACCCGCAGGTCCAAAATCCCCACCTGATCTATCCAGGTGACGTGCTGAAGCTCGTTTATATCGATGGCCAACCGCGACTCACGATCGCGGAGCGTGGCGGCGACGGCACCAAGCGCCTCTCGCCTGAAGTGCGCCGTGAGCCTTTGAGCCAAGCGATCACCGCGATTCCCTATGACATCGTCGCAAGCTTCATGGGGCGCCCGACGCTGCTCGATAAGGATCAGGTCAAGAGTGCGCCGCACCTGGTCGCAATGCGCGATGGTCACATCATCGGCGGTGTAGGCAACGAGGTGTACGCACGCGGTATCGGCGATGCGAGCGCTGATTCGCGCTATAGCATCGTTCACGTCGAGGAGGAAATTCGCGATCCCGACAACAATGATCTGCTCGGCTACACCGGAATCTACGTCGGCTCCGGCCCCGTCGTAACCGAAGGCGATCCGGCGAAGCTCGTGTTGACCGATACGTCTCGCGAAGCGCTGCAAGGCGACAAGCTGTTTCCTGAATCGGTCGAAGTGAATCTCGATTTCGTCCCGCACGCGCCGCAGTCCGAGGTGAACGCAACAGTGATCGCCGTTCAAAGCCACACGGTGATCGGCCAGTATCAAGTTGTTGCCTTGAATCGCGGCTCGAGCCACGGCCTCGAGGCAGGCCATATTCTGGCGATCTCGCAACGTGGCGACGTGGTCCGCGACAAGTACGCGAAAGGCGGTTTGGGCGCCAGCAAGGGGCTGGGTCGAGGTACGAAAGTGCAACTCCCGCATGAACGCGTGGGCGTCGTGATGGTGTTCAAAGCCTTCGACAAAATGAGCTACGCCCTCGTCATGGAAACGACGCACGAGATTAGACACGGAGATTTGGCGGGGAATCCCTAGACTCGTCTGAGTCCGCAGTCCGCAGTCTGTAGTCCCAGGCCAGATCAAGATCGCTTCCCTGCCTGCGGCCTGCAGTCTGTAGACTACGGACTTTCTCCCTTCTTAGGATTCGCTCATGGATGAGCTCTCAGCCTGGCTGATTTTGATGCGCGCGCCCGGTTTTCACGCCGGCGATCTTCAAGCGCTGTTACAACACTTCTCCTCGGTCCGAGCCATCGTTGACGCATCGCCGTCGACCTTGCGCGCGGCCGGCGCAGGCGCTGCGGTAATTGGCTATTTGCAGTCACAACCGACAAGCGATTTGCAAACGGATAGGGAGTGGTTGGAGAACCCGCAGCATCACGTCGTGATGTGGGGTTCCGAGCACTACCCGGCGCTGCTTACGCAGCTCACGGACGCACCGATCGGACTGTATGTGCGCGGCGATCCCGCAGTACTTTGCATGCCGCAGCTTGCCATCGTGGGTTCGCGCAACCCAACACCCACCGGAAGAGAGAACGCATACGAATTCGCGGCTCACCTGGCGCGATGCGGTCTATCGATCACGAGCGGCTTGGCCTTGGGTATCGATACGGCGAGCCATGAAGGCGCCCTCGCGGCAGGCGGCAAGACCATCGCCGTGTGCGGGACCGGGCTCGATGTGCCGTATCCGAGGTCCAATAGGGCCCTGGCCGAGCGGATCGCGGCGCAGGGCGCCCTCGTTTCCGAATTCCCCTTGGGCACGCCCGCTCTCAAAAATCACTTCCCACGCCGAAATCGCATCATCAGCGGTCTGTCGGTTGGCACCTTGGTCGTCGAGGCCGCCATGCAGAGCGGCTCGCTGATCACCGCCCGCTTGGCTTCTGAGCAGGGCCGCGAGGTCTTCGCAATCCCAGGGTCGATCCACAATCCGCTGGCGCGCGGATGCCACCAATTGATCCGAAACGGGGCTAAATTGGTCGAGACTGGTGCCGACATCTTCGCCGAACTGGGGGCGATCGTGACGGCATTGAGTCCAGTAACTACCGCAATGCAGAATGCGCCCGCTGGCGCGGATCGCCGACCCAAATTGGACAAAGAGTATGAAATCTTGTTAGATGCGCTCGGCTTCGAGCCAGCCGGTGTCGATCTTCTGGTCACCAGGACTGGACTCAGAGCCGACGAGGTGGCTTCCATGCTGTTGATCCTCGAGCTCGAAAACCGCATCGAATCCCACCCTGGCGGGCTTTACGTCCGACGTCCATAAGAGAGGCTCATAGCAGCGAAATGAAGGAAAGCGTTCTCGATATTCTCATCTACCTCTTCGAGAATTACTTCGACGCTGACCTGGAGTCCGCCCCCGAACCCGACCGCGATACTCTCAAGGATGAATTGGAGCGAGCAGGATTTTCCGAGCGCGAGGTCGCGCGAGCGCTCGAATGGCTCGAGCAACTCTCCGCGGATCCGCAACGCACGGGCTCGATCCCAGCCTCCCGCGCGATGCGCATCTTCGACCCGAGCGAACAGGCGCGCCTGGATACCGATTGCCGAGGTTACATCCTTTATTTAGAAGGGATCGGAATCTTGAATCCGGCCCAACGTGAATTAGTGATCGATCGGCTGCTGGCTCTGGATGCACGGCAGATCGATATCGAGCAGGTGAAATGGGTGGTTCTGATGGTGTTGTTCAGCCAGCCGGGACAAGAAAGCGCTTACCTGCGAATGGAAGATTTGGTGTTCGACAACAGATTGGATGCGGTGCACTGACACGTTACGAACTCAACGTGACCTGAGCACCGCGGGCTACCGCGGTTTCTTTTTTTATGGAGCAGAAAAATTTAGTCATCGTGGAATCGCCTGCAAAGGCGAAGACCATCAAGAAATATCTCGGAAAAAATTTCGAGGTACTGGCCTCCTATGGCCACGTTCGCGACCTCGTGCCCAAAGAAGGCGCGGTGGATCCGCAGAAGAAATTCGCGATGCGCTATCAAATTCTCGACAAGAACGAGAAACACGTCCAGGCGATCGCGCGAGCATTGAAAAAGTCCGACGCGCTCTACCTGGCCACGGACCCTGATCGTGAAGGCGAAGCAATTTCCTGGCATTTGACCGAGCTGTTGAAAGAGTCGGGCGCCTTGGACGGCAAGGATGTGCATCGAGTGGTGTTCTACGAAATCACTCGCAATGCCATCCGAGAAGCGATCGGACAGCCCCGCGGCATCTCTCAGGATCTCGTGAACGCGCAGCAAGCTCGCCGAGCGCTGGATTATCTGGTCGGCTTCAATCTCTCGCCGCTGTTGTGGAAGAAAGCCGGATTGCCGGGCGCCTCCGCAGGCCGCGTGCAAAGTCCGGCGCTCCGAATGATCTGCGAGCGCGAAGAAGAAATCGCGCGCTTCCAGGCCCGTGAGTATTGGACGATCGATGCAAACACCGAGAAATCGGGCCAAACCGTTCCGGCGAGACTGATCGAATTTCGCGGCGACAAGATCGAGCAGTTTTCGGTCACCAACGAAGCGCAGGCGAGTGATGTGCGCGCGGCGATCGAAAGCGCCGCGAACGGCCTGGTAACCGTCTCCTCGATCGATCGAAAGCAACGCAAGCGTAATCCGGCTCCGCCTTTTACGACCTCGACGCTTCAACAAGAAGCTGCACGCAAGCTCGGCTTCGGTGCGCAGCGCACGATGCGGCTCGCCCAGCAGCTCTACGAAGGTGTCGACTTCGGTGAGGGAGCGGTCGGCTTGATCACCTATATGCGTACCGATTCGGTCAATCTTGCGAACGAGGCGATCCAAGAGATCCGGCAAGTGATCGATCAGCTCTACGGTGCCGAATCGTTGCCCGAATCACCGCGTGTCTACAAAACCAAATCGAAGAACGCTCAAGAGGCGCACGAAGCCGTGCGCCCGACTTCAGCATCGGTCACGCCCGAGCGGCTCGAAGGCAAAATCGAGCCTGATCAATTGAAGCTGTACAGCCTGATTTGGAAACGGGCGGTTGCGAGCCAAATGGAGCCGGCTGTTTACGATACGGTCGCGGTCGATTTGATTCCAGGCACGTCCTCGCAACGCGACGGGGCTGCTGCCGTTCTGCGCGCCAATGGCTCGACACTCCTCAAGCCTGGCTACATCGCCGTTTATAAAGAAGGCATGGACGATGCGAGCGATGACGACAACGATCGCATTCTCCCACCGATGGAAATTGGCGATGCGTTGAAGCTGCTCGAGGTTCGTCCCGAACAGCACTTCACCGAACCACCACCACGATACTCGGAAGCGAGCCTCGTCAAAGCGCTCGAAGAGCACGGCATCGGCCGTCCATCGACTTACGCGAGCATCATTCAAACTTTGATCGGAAAAAAGTATGCGGAGCTGACCAACCGACGCTTCATTCCCACGGATCTAGGCAAGATCGTCAATCGATTCCTGACTCGAAATTTCGAGCACTGGGTCGACTACGGCTTTACTGCGAAGATGGAAGACGATCTGGACGAGATTGCCGATGGCAAAGAAGCCTGGGTGCCCGTGCTAGATCGCTTTTGGAAGGACTTCAAGCAACAGGTCGATGTCGTCGATGAATCCGTGACACGCGAAGATGTGTCCGAAGCTCGCGAGCTGGGCAAGGATCCCGCCACGGGCAAACCGATCTCGGTGCGGTACGGCAAATATGGGCCTTTCGTGCAACTCGGCACCAAGGACGATGAGGAGAAGCCCAAGTTCGCAAGCCTGCGTCCTCATCAACGCATGGACGCGATCACGCTTGCTGAGGCATTGGAATTGTTCAAGTTGCCGAAGACGCTCGGCGAATTGCCTTCCGGGGATCCAATCAAAGTCGCGATCGGACGTTTTGGTCCGTACATTCAATACGGCACCAAGAAATTCGTCTCCGTCAAAGACGATGATCCGTACACGATCGAGATGCCACGTGCGCTGGAGCTCATCAAGGCAAAAGAAGAGCTCGATGCAAATCGCATCATCTTGGATTTTCCAGATGCAGGTATCCAAGTACTCAATGGGCGCTATGGTCCTTACATCACCGATCGGGTGAAGAACGCGAAGATTCCGAAAGACCGCGAACCGCACAAGTTGACGCTCGATGAATGCCGCGAGCTGATCGCAGCGGCGCCGGAGCGCGGCAAGGGCCGATTCGGGGCGCGCAATGCCGCCAAGAAAGCTGCCGCTCAAGCGACAGCACAAGTTGCAGCGCCGAGCGAGGAGACAAAGGTAAAGGCGAAGACTGCAAAGACGAAGAGCGCTCCGGCGAAGAAAACCAAGAGCGCGACCAAAAAGAAAGCTGCTGCGAAGTCCACTGCCGCGCCGAAGTAGCGATGCAGCTCGAACGTCCTGATGTGGATGCTGTGCTCGCGTATCTGCGCGAGCTACAGGATCGCATCTGCGGCGCGCTCGAGACTGCTGATGAAAAAGCCGCCTTCATTCGCGACCCTTGGGAACGCGCCGAAGGTGGCGGCGGCGAAAGCCGGGTTCTGCGCGATGGTAAAATCTTCGAGCAGGCAGGCGTCAACTTCTCGCACGTAACCGGCGCATCTCTACCGGCCTCCGCCACGGCACAACGACCTGAGCTCGCAGCGGCACCCTGGCAAGCGATGGGTGTCTCGTTGGTTATTCATCCATGGAATCCGTATGTACCGACTACGCATGCGAACGTGCGCTTTTTCTGCGCCCAGGGTGCAGCTGGCCCTGTTTGGTGGTTCGGCGGCGGTTTCGACCTGACACCGTTCTATCCTTTCGACGACGACGTTCTGCACTGGCACCAGACCGCGCTTCGAGCCTGCGAGCCCTTCGGCGCCGATGTCTATACAAAGCACAAGCAATGGTGCGACCGCTATTTCTTTCTCAAGCACCGCAATGAAACCCGCGGCATCGGCGGGCTGTTTTTCGACGATTTGAACGAATGGGGATTCGCGCGCTGTTTTGAATATCAACGCAGCGTCGGCGACCATTTCATAGCTGCGTATCTACCGATCGTTGCGCGGCGCAAAGATATTTCTTATGGCCAGCGCGAGCGCGACTTTCAACTTTACCGGCGCGGACGCTATGTGGAATTCAATCTGGTATACGACCGGGGCACTTCTTTCGGTCTTCAGTCCGGTGGTCGCGCCGAATCCATTCTCATGTCCTTGCCGCCCCTCGCTCGCTGGCAATACAACTGGCAACCGCAACCCGGCACGCCGGAAGCGCGGCTTTATTCGGATTTCTTGCGACCACGCGACTGGCTCGATGAATTGGCCTGAGATGTGATCCGGGCCGAAGCACCGCGCGCAGTTCTGCTCGCAAGCATGCGCTGATCTGTATACAAACATCGTTTGCGCGCATCGCGCTATCGATGCATCCATTTTGCACGATTGAATTCGCAACGGCGCAGGAGTAGCGTCGATTGCGACGATCGCGCGAATTGCTCGACGTCTCACGACCGCTCATTCTCAAGGAACCAGTGATCATCGCAACCGGCGCGGTGTTCCATCGCGCTTTAGATTGCGTTGACCACTGCGATGTTCGGCAATTGAGGTCGTAGGGATTCGATTGGATCGAAGCGGTCGTGCACTCGGGCTTGAAGTCCGTGTGCTAGGAGATGTGCGGAAGTTCGTCGGCATTGGAAAGCTGTAACGATCGAGCAGCATCCACTCCCCGACGAGCTTGTGCGTCATGCAATACCAACAAGCTTGGGGATCATCCAATGGACCATGAAGACGCGTTGAAGCTGCGAGGCAAGCTCGCGGCCCTGTTGCTGAGTACCGCCGTATTGGCGGCGCCAGCGGCCACACAAGCAGCCGAATCACCGAAGTCTCGCCTCGCCGATGCGAGTAAATCGCTAAAGCTTCACGGCACGCCGGTCGCCGGAGGAAGCGAACGCGTGCAAGTGTTCGTGCAATTGGATCAGCCTGCGGTTGCCGAGTTGAATGCGGCAAGCGTGGAAGCTACCGGCAGTTTTGCGGCACCCGAAGCGCAACGTGAGCAAGCAGCACGAGTCACCGCGCAACAATCCAGCTTCAAACCGCTGTTAGCGCAGCATGGTGCTGAGATTTTGTCCGCGCAACGTGTTGCAGCCAATGGCTTGCGCATCAAGGTCAGGCCGTCGGAAATCCCCCGTTTGCGCAATTTGCCCGGCGTGCGTTCGGTCGGACGCGTGGAGATCCATAAACTCGACAACATCGACAGCGTTCCTTGGATCGGCGCACCCGCGGTGTGGGAACGATACGGTCGAGGCGAAGGCGTCAAGATCGGCATCATCGATTCGGGCATTGATTACACGCATGCAGCATTCGGCGGCAGCGGCGATCCCGCGGCATATGACGCGAACGATCCCAATGTGATCGAAGAAGGTACGTTCCCGACCGCAAAGGTGGTTGGAGGCTTCGATTTCGCAGGACCGGACTACGACGCCAATGATCCGACGTCCGTGCCGAGCCCCGATCCTGATCCTCTGGATCTCGGCGGCCACGGTACTCACGTCGCCGGAACCGCAGCCGGTATCGGCGTGCCCGACTCCGTCGGACCTGGTGTCGCACCCGGCGCAGAACTCTACGCACTGAAGGTGTTCGGTGATTCGGGCGGCAGCACGGATGTCACGTCGCTCGCAATCGAGTGGGCGATGGATCCGAACGCCGATGGCGATATGTCGGATCACTTGGATGTGATCAACATGAGCTTGGGATCTCCGTTGGGTGAGCCGAGCGATCCTTCCGCGATCTCAACGAACAACGCGGCCAAAGTCGGAATCATCGTGGCGACGTCTGCCGGTAACGAAGGTAATACGCCGTACATCACCGGCGCCCCCGGTGTCGCGAGCCTCGCAATTTCTACGGCTGCCAACACTCCTGGCGGGCGCTCATACGCGCGCTTCACGGTGAATACACCCGAAGAGCTCCAAGGCGAATATCCGTCACTGGAAGGCGCTGGCCCCGTCACATTCGAAGAGACCGGACCCATCAGCGGCAGCTTGGTCCCGGGTGCACCTCTCAATGGCTGCGCTCCATTGACGAATGCCAGTGAGATCTCCGGAAACATTGCGTTCATTATCCGTGGCACTTGTGACTTCCTCGTGAAGTACACCAATGCGCAAAACGCAGGTGCGCTCGCGATCGTCGTTTACAACGATGGCACCGCAGCTGATCGAATCGATCCGATCGTGATGGGCGGCCTGGACGACACGATCACCATTCCGGGATTGATGATCTCATCCACGATCGGAAGTCAACTCGTGACGGCCAGCGATGTCACGGTGACTTTGGACTCTGTCCCGAATGCCGCGCTCGACGATCAGATGGCGACGTTCTCATCGCGTGGCCCGGGCCACGGCGGGTCTACGTTCAAACCCGATCTGTCGGCACCCGGTGTCGCGATTATCTCTGCCGGCGCGGGCACGGGTACAGGTTCCGCAAACTTGCAAGGCACCTCGATGGCATCGCCGCATGTGGCAGGCGCCGCCGCGCTCTTGCGGCAGAAGCATCCCGAACTGAACCAGGCAGCGATCAAAGCCATGTTGCAAAATTCGACGGTAGATGCAGCTGAATCGGGCGACACGGATTTGATGCGCCAAGGCGTCGGTGCACTACGAGTGGATCGTGCTGCGGCGTTGTCGAGCTATGCATCACCGGCTGGCATTTCTTTTGGACGGCTGAATCCATTCAAGCGGATCACCAGCAAAGAGAAACTCGTCGTCAAGAATTTGAGCCGCAAGAGCCGCAATTTCTACGTAACGCACGTGCCCAATCAAACCTATCCGGGTGTGAAGGTCAACTGTCCTTCGCGTGTGTGGGTCCATCCGCACGAACACAGACAGACTGAGATTTCGTTGAGCTTCGACCCACGAGCTGCATGGGAAGCCGGCGTGTTCGATGACGGCGTCGTCAGTCAAACGGAAGTCGACGGCTGGTGCGTCTTCAGCGACGGCAAAGACACCTTGCGCGTCGGCTACGTCGCGGTCGTCGATCCTGCTTCCAACCTCAGCGTGTTGCCAAACCGCGGCGTCCAAGGTGTAGAGGTTCGTAACTCCGGACCCTCGCTTGGATGGGCGGAAGGTTTCACTCTCGCAAAGATCGGCGGCGAAGAGCAGAACAACACGTACGGTTCGATCGCGAAGACAGGCTTTCGGCGCGCCGATCCCAATTCGCCGCTGTATGACGGATTGGATGTTCTCGAATTCGGCTTTGCGATGGAACGCAATTTCGAGCACCTGTCGAATCTGGATTTCGAAATGGAAGTGGATGCGGATTCGGACGGAGTCGCTGATCTCTTCCTCGTCGGCACAGATTTGTCGAGCTACTTCGATGTAGACCCCGGCCAGTACGCTGTCTTCCAGTTCAACGCGGAAGGCGATGGCTTCGCCGACTGGTTGGTAAACACGTGGGACTTCAACGATCGTGCGTTGATTCTCCCCTTCACGTTGATCTCCAGCGGCGGCTTCCTGCCGGAGAAGTTCGACTATGTGTTGACGGTCACTGCGCGCGGCGGCGAGCAGGACGTACAGCGCGGCAGCATCGATTTGAGTGAGGAAATCGTGCCTGATCTGAACAGCTTCGGCGTCGAGCCGGGCGATTCGGTCGACGTGGGCCTCACCGGGCCGAAAGGTTCGGTGCTTTGGCTTCTGCAAAACAACATCGTCAAGGCACAAACGGAGGTCTCATCGCACGTTCCGCCACGCAAGTGACGCACGTTCTCTAGCACTTCACGAGGGCCACTTCGGTGGCCCTTTTTTTTACGCTAGTGATGAGGTGATACGGTGATGAGGTGATGGCGAATTGCTCGCCAGCGGCGCGGTGGCGCAGCGGGTACAAAGATTGACCTAATCTAATCTAGTCTGTCTTTATCTCTGCGCTCTCCGCGTCTCTGCGAGATAAATTCTTCCTACGCTCCACCTATTCCGGCATCAGCCATTCGACACGCGTGTGACCGGCCATCGATGGATCGAGCGCAGTGTGGAGTTCTTGGCAAGTGGCCATCATCTCCGACTCGAATTGCCACGGTGGGTTTGCGATGATGAGGCCAGAACCGTTCAGGCCGAGAGGCGAGTCGCTGGGGCGTACGCTCAATTCGACAAACAGCAACTTGCGCAGCCCGGTTGCCTTCAACGCGGAATGGAAGCGAGATACCTCAGCGCCTGCTTTGATCGGATACCAAGCAGCGACGATGCCGGTCGGCCATCGCTGTAGACAAAACGTGACCGCGCGCAACACGTCCGAGAATTCGCGTTCGGATTCGTAGGGTGGATCGATGAGCACGAGGCCTCGATTCTCTCTCGGCGGCAAATACGTTTTGAGCGCTGCGTAGCCATCACCGTGAACGATGGACACGCCGCGTCGGCCGCGCATTCCTTGCTGCAGGGCATAGGCTTCCTCCAACTGCTTCTCTACGAATACAGCGCGATCACCCTCGCGCAGACCCTGCACCGCGAGAATCGGCGAGCCGGGATAGCGCATCGGTTCTGCCTTGGATACGACAAGAGACAAATATCGCCGCACATCCTCGGTCTGTGGCGCATGCTCGCGCAGGCGCCCGATTCCGTCCTGCCATTCCTGTCCACGGCTCGCTTCGCTCGAGGTCAGGTCGTACCAGCCGCGACCGGCATGCGAATCGAGATAGAACAAGGGTTTCGGCTTACGCGCCAGCCTGTCGAGCAGAGCGAGCACCACGACGTGCTTGTGTACATCGGCGAAATTGCCGGCATGAAATGCGTGGCGATAATTCACGGAACGATTGGTACGCTTGGCGCTCTAGAATTGTGATCTCGAAGAGTCTCGAGTTCGAACGGAGATGATGGCTCATGTTCAAATCGCTTGCCATAACGATAATGATCCTGGCCGCCATGATGATGACCGAGGCGAAAGCACAGGCAGCGCAACCGCCTTCAAGCACTGAACAAGAAGACGAGGCCACGAACCGGGCGAAACAAGCGCTGGCGGATCGGCTGAAGCTCGCGCTCAGCGATATTGAGCTCGTCAAGATCGCCGCTAAAACGTGGAACGATTCGAGCTTAGGGTGTGGCAAGCAAGGCTCGATGGCCATGCAGGTCATCACGCCTGGCTATGTCGTCATCTTGAACGCACAAGGCCGCGAGCACGAAGTGCACGTGGCGCAGAACCACACGGTCATTTGCGATCGGCGAGTACTCTCCCGCAAGCAATCGCCTTCATCAAAGGCCCGCGGCCTCGATATGATGATGCAACAAGCGAAGGACGATCTTGCCCGACAACTCGGGGTCGATGCAGCGAGGATTCGCATCGCAGGCTTGAAGCCAACCGAATGGCAAGATAGTGCGATGGAATGTCCAGCGGTTGGCGATCCCCTCGAACCCGGACCGATTTCGGGCTACAAGCTTTCTCTGCGATACCTACAGCGGGTGTACACATATCACACCGATATGAAGACAGTGCGCGCATGCCCGGCAATAGCAAGGGAGTAAGGTAAGAGAGAAGGCGATAGGGGATAGCGGATAGGCGATAGGAAACGCTTGCGCGAAGGCGCCTCTGACTATCCGCTATCCGCTATCCCCTATCGCCTTCGCGCCATTTCTCTACACTCCCTATACCGAAAGCAACTGACCAAGTGGTCGTTCACCATTCCGGTTGCTTGCATATGCGCATAGATGATCGTGCTGCCGACGAACTTGAAACCGCGCTTCTTGAGATCCTTGCTCAAAGCGTCGGACTCAGGGCTGGTGGCCGGCACTTGTTTCGTTTCGCGAAAACCATTCTGAATCGGCTTGCCGCCGACGAAGCTCCATAGGTGCTCGGCGAAGCCGCCTTGCTTCTCCTGGAATTCCAGGTACGCCCGCGCATTGCTGATCGCTGCTTCGATCTTTAGGCGATTGCGCACGATGCCCGGATCCTTCATCAAACGCGTCAACTCGCGCTTGCCGAAACGCGCGATACGCTCAGGGTCGAACTCTGCGAACGCGGCCCGATAGCCCTCCCGCTTGTTCAGAATCGTTGACCACGACAATCCGGCCTGCGCACCTTCGAGGATCAGAAACTCGAACTGCGTTCGGTCGTCCCAAGCGGGGACTCCCCATTCGGTGTCGTGATAAGTCAGGTATAGGGCATTGCCCTTTAAGGGCCAGGTGCAGCGTTTGAGTTCGGATGGCGAGGCTGGCATGGCAGGAGAACCGGAAAATGAGACTGGGATTTGAGGCTCTAGGCCGTAGGTTGTAGGCTGTAGCCAGAGAATGAGCGCCGCACTTTCGGTCGCAACCCCTCAGCTTTCGGCTACAGCCAACAGTTTACAGCCTACCTATGCCTTCATTCGAATCCGGCGAATTTCCACGCACTCGCTTGCGCCGCATGCGACGCGATGATTTTTCTCGCCGCTTGATGCGCGAAAGCTCGTTATCGGCCGACAACCTGATCTATCCCATGTTCGTCATCGATGGCTCGTCGCGACGTGAGCCGATTTCGAGCATGCCGGGAATCGAGCGAGTCACCATCGATGAGCTAGTACGCGAAGCTGAAGAACTCATGGAGTTGCACATTCCGGCGATCGCCTTGTTTCCAGTCACGGCGGCAAACGCCAAGAGCGATGATGGGCGTGAGGCTTGGAACCCTGAAGGTCTCGCGCAACGAGCAGTCCGAGCGATCAAAAAAGCCGTTCCGGATCTCGGGGTGATCACGGATGTCGCGCTGGATCCGTTCACGACGCACGGTCAAGATGGCCTCGTCGATGACGAAGGGTACGTGGCGAACGACATCACCGTCGAGGCGTTGGTGAAGCAAGCGTTGTCTCATGCCGAGGCAGGCGCCGATGTTGTTGCGCCGAGTGACATGATGGATGGTCGTATCGGTGCCGTGCGTGAAGCATTGGAAGTCGCCGAGCACAGCAACACGCGCATCCTTGCTTATTCCGCCAAGTACGCCTCCAATTTCTATGGTCCGTTTCGCGAAGCTGTGGGATCCGCCGGCAACTTAGGCAAGTCCACCAAACACACCTATCAAATGGATCCGGCGAACTCCGACGAGGCGCTGCGCGAGGTCGCCCTCGATCTGCAGGAAGGTGCCGACATGATCATGATCAAGCCAGGGTTGCCGTACCTAGACATCGTTCGACGTGTGAAAGATACGTTCGGGGCGCCAACGTTCGTTTATCAAGTGAGCGGCGAGTACGCGATGCTTGCTGCCGCTGCACGCAATGGCTGGCTGGATGAACGAGCGGTCGTGCTCGAGTCCTTGATGTCTATCCGCCGAGCGGGCGCCGATGGGATTCTCACGTACTATGCGAAGCAAGCTGCTGCGTGGCTGGAATCCAGATGAGTACCTCCACCACTGCAGAGCGCTATGCCGTGATCGGCTTTCCGGTCAGTCACAGCTTCTCGCCGTTCATCCATGGCCTGTTTGCGAAGCAAACGGAACAGAACATTCTCTATACGCGCATCGAAGCGGCGCCCGAGGATTTCGAGCGGCAAGTCGGTGCTTTTTTTCAGACCGGCGGCAAGGGTTTGAACGTTACTGTGCCGCATAAGCAGGTGGCAGCGTTCGTCGCTCGCTATCGCACTCCGCGCGCTGAAATCGCCGGTGCCGTGAATACGTTGATCGCGCAGACAGATGGCGTGCATGGAGACAATACCGACGGTGCAGGTCTCGTCACCGACCTGACGCGCAACTTGGGCTTCGATCTCGCGAACACTCGCATTTTGGTTCTTGGGGCCGGTGGAGCAGCTCGAGGCGTACTCGGCCCGTTGCTAGCCGCAGCTCCTGAGTATTTGGAGGTCGCGAATCGAAACCAGAGCCGCGCAACCGAGCTCGCAAACGAGTTCGGCATGCTTGGTAACATTCGCGCCTGTGGTTTCGACAACATCTCGGAAGATCACTTCGACCTCATCTTGAATGCCACATCCGCAAGCCTGCAAGACCAGGTTCCCCCTGTTCCGCACAAATCGATTGGACCGACGACGTTGTGCTACGACATGGCATATGGGAAGGGCGACACGGCATTCACACGCTGGGCGAAAGCCATTGGCGCCGGACGCGCCGAATGCGGATGGGGCATGCTCGTCGAACAAGCTGCCGAATCGTTCTATCTATGGCGTGGCGTCAGACCGGATACGAAGCCGGTGTTGGAAGCGGTAAGAGAACAAAAGAGATCTTCGATGTAAGGCGTGCAGAGGTGTAGACGTGTAGGGTCAGAATGACTTCTCCGACGTTACACGTTACACGCCTACACTCGCACACCCGCCTCATACCAAATAGTCATTCTTCAACTTCACATAGTGCGCTGCTGAATACGATAGGAAGGCGATCTCCTGTTCTTTCAAATCGCGTACTCGCCGCGCGGGCGTGCCAACGTAGAGCCCGCCGGATTCGAGTTTCTTGCCGGGGGAAACCAGGCTCCCAGCGCCCAGGATGACGCGATCTTCGATGATCACATCGTCGAGCACGACGGATCCCATTCCGATCAGACAGAAATTGCCTACTGTGCACGCGTGCAACACGACACGGTGTCCCACCGTGACATCTGCACCAACGATGCAAGCGCGACCGCCAGGAGCATAGCCGCTGTCATGCGTAACATGTAGAACACTGCCGTCTTGGATGCTCGTGCGCGCACCAACGTGAATCTCGTGCACATCTCCGCGCAACACGGCGCAAGGCCAAATAGAAGCATCCTCGCCAATCGTCACGCGACCGATCACCGCGGCTGAAGGATCCACGTAAGCGCGCGTGCCGATGCGAGGCGCAATGCCAAGATACGTCCTGACTGTCATGGAATGTAACTATGTAGCTAAAGGTAGATTTACTCGAATGTCCTTGCTGGAGGCATTGCTGTCAAGGCGACGGCGCTGCGATGCGCTCAGGGCGATCGGGCTGGCCGTCAACAGCCAACTGTCAACCGTCAACCACCTCTTCCGACTGAGTAGGCTATCGGCGGACATCGCAGGCCCATGCGATCCTGACTACAATCGCCTCTTCTTGTTCAATTCGTCCTCGTCCCCATAGAGTCCCGATGACACACTCAACTGCGCTCGATTTGCCTCGGTTCTCCACCATCAAGATCGACCAGATCGAGGGCGCGATTCGCGCACTGCTCGATGAGAATCGAACGCGGCTGGACGCATTGCTAAATGCTGGGGCGAATACTTGGGAGGATTTGGTCGTCCCTCTGGAAGAGATGCAGCACAAGCTTTCCCGCACATGGTCTCCCATTGGACACATGAACGGCGTAGTGAACAGCGATGAGCTGCGTAGTGCGTACAACGCATGCTTACCGTTGTTGACAGCTTGGCACACCGATTTGGCGCAGAACGAGCGCCTGTATCGCGCCTATGAATCCATCCTCCAACGCGAAGGGTCAAAACTCTCCGCGGGGCAACGCAAGCTTCTCGAGAATGCGCTACGTGACTTCCGCCTTGCGGGAGTTGCCTTGCCAGCGGCATCCAAGGATCGCTTCAAAGCGCTGATGGAACAGCTCGCGACGCTGCAGTCCAAGTTCGATGAGAACGTGCTAGATGCCACGAACGCATGGTCCAAGCACATTGCGAACGAAGCTGAACTGTCGGGCGTGCCTGCGCCGATCATCGAGCGTGCACGCGCCGCAGCCGAGTCTCGGCAGATGGAGGGTTGGTTTTTCACGCTCGATGCGCCGAATTATCAGGCGATCATGATGCATGCTGATTCCGAAGCATTACGGCGCGAGTTTTACACCGCATGGGTAACACGCGCGTCGGACCAGGGTCTACAGCCCGAGCGCTGGGACAACTCGCAATTGATGTCGCAGATTCTCGCGCTGCGCAGCGAGCTCGCCGCGCTAGTGGGTTTCCGCAGCTACGCTGAATTCTCTCTAGCCACCAAGATGGCGAGTTCCGTCGATGAAGTGCGTGAATTCCTGGAGCAACTCGCGGCTAAGGCGCGCCCGGTCGCGCAGCGAGAGTTCGATGAGCTGGAGCACTTCGCAAAGCGCAGCTTGAACGCATGGGACGTGAGCTATTTCGCGGAGCGAATGAAGCGAGACCGATTCGATCTATCGGAAGAAGAATTGCGGCCATACTTCCCGCTCGACAGAGTGCTTGCAGGAATGTTTCAAGTTGCAGAACGCTTGTATGGTGTACGTATCGCGCTGCGCGAAGGTGTCGATGTCTATCATTCCGATGCGTGCTTCTATGACATTCTGAATCCGGATGGTTCGCAACGGGGCGGCTTCTTCGTGGATTTGTATTCACGCGAGAAGAAACGCGGCGGCGCATGGATGGACGAGTGCGTCGGGCGAAAGCGTCTAGGTGACTCTGCTGCGTTACCGGTTGCCTATCTGGTTTGCAATTTCATGCCGCCCTCGGGCAAGCAACCCTCGCTTCTGACTCATTCCGAAGTCGTAACGATGTTTCACGAGTTCGGTCATGGACTGCATCACATGCTGACGCGAGTTGACTATCCCAGCATTGCGGGCATCAACGGTGTTGCGTGGGACGCGGTCGAATTGCCGAGCCAATTCATGGAGAATTTTGCTTGGCGTCCGGAAGTCCTGCCGCTCATCTCCGGTCACGTCGCGACCGGCGCACCATTGCCCGAACAAGAGTTACAGCGGTTGCTCGGCACCCGGACGTTCCAGGCAGGCATGCAAACGGTGCGTCAGCTGGAGTTCGCGCTGTTCGATTTTCGAGTCCACAGCGAAGGGCCGCAAGATTCAACGGCGATCATGGGAATTCTCGAAGATGTCCGCTCGCGTGTCGCAGTAATCTCGCCACCCGCGTTCAACCGCTTCGCCCACAGCTTTCAACACATCTTCTCCGGCGGCTACGCCGCAGGCTATTACAGCTACAAATGGGCGGAAGTACTCGCGGCCGATGCCTTCAGCGCATTCGAAGAAGAAGGCATCTTCAATGACAAAGTGTCGCGACGCTTTCTCAACAGCATCCTCGAGCAAGGTGGCAGCCGCGACGCGATGGAAGCGTTCGTCGAGTTCAGAGGACGCAAACCGCAAATCGAACCGTTGCTGAAGCAGTTGGGGTTAGCGGCCTAGGGTCGGATAGAAGGCGATAGGGGATAGCGGATAGGCGATAGCAGAAGAGACCGTCTGCTGACTATCCCCTATGGCCCATCACGTATTCCTTCTACCCGCTATCGATAGCGCCGAGCGTGAGACTTATTTCTGACTATCCCCTATCGCCCATCCCCTATCGCCTTCCTTCCTCACTTCGTCACCAACACCTTCTTCACCCAGCCGCCGCCGCTTGCGGACTCCACTCGCAGGAAACCGTTTTCTTCCTCGCCCATATAGATGAGCTCGTCGCTCTTGCCTAGTGTTGTGACTGCGCCAGCGCCGTCGGCAGGCTTAGCATAGAGCTTTACGTTCGCGATCTTCGGCAGAATGGTGTCGCCCTCTTCGAACACCGCACCGCCCTTTGTCTTCTTGGCAGTTTCCTCTGCCAGCGTGCCCACGTCGCGTTGCAGGCTCGGGTTGCCCCGCACTGAGCGCACGACGTTGTTGTAGTTGTCCATCAAGCTCGCGGCAATAATCTTGCCTTCGTTGGTTTTTGCATAGCCGCCCAAACCCACCGCGTGACCACCGCGCAGTGCACCGACGCCCAGCTTCAAGTCTGCCTTGCGCGCGCTACCTTCAGCTGCGGCGACTTGCACGCCAGAACGCGAGTCGGTGACCAACATGCTCGTCTGAGCTTCTTTGAACTTCAGACCGCCGGCGACCGCGCCGATGACACGGCCGCGCGATCCGCCTAGCAAGCCACCGACGGCACCGCCGAGACCACCTGCGTCATCTTCCGAGAAAACAACGGCGGGTGTGAGCACGAAATCCGCGCTGACCATCTGCCCCCCACCCATGTTCGAGCCTCCACGCAGCTCGCCGGATTCGGCCAGCGCGCGTTCTTGCATCATGTTCTGCATCGCCATACCGCGCTCGACGACGATGAAGCAATTCGATTGCTGCACCATCATGCGAATCAGTCCCGTCGGCGATTGCAAGCCATAGCTCGACAGAGATTGCGAGACAGAATTTTGAGGCTCGACAACCGCAAGCGCGCCCATCGGCTTATCGCAGTGTTCCAGTCCGCTATCGCCTTGAGAGCCTGAAGGACCCGCAGAACCTTGGATCTCGCTGCCGCCCGAGCCTTTCTTGGTCGCAAGCGGTCCCTGCGCGAATGCGGACATGCAGAGCAACGATAGCGCGCCGGCAACAGCGGCGCTTACAAGATGGTTAGTCCCCATGATCGGCATCTCCCGGGTATTTCAGTGCTGCTCGATCGCAGCGGTGGCCAGAGTCGTTATGCGTGCGTCGTTATGCGTGCAGAGCGCCGATTTTTCAGCGCGCCTGCGAGTTTGGCGCGATCTGAGCATGGCCGTTGAAGTCGGTCAAGGGCGCACTTCGAAGGGACGAAGCCTGCCTCGTGCCGATCATCTTCTCCATCGTACCTTTGGCGGTTGCATTCGCATCGAGGCGTGGAAGCGGCCATTCATCCAAACGCTGAAGTCCCCTTGCCGTTTGTTATCGTAGAGACATGCGCAACTTCCGATTCGCTTGGTTCGCTTGCCTCACGCTGCTGTTATCGGGATGCGGCGATCCCGATTCCCCCGAACAGCGGGTGCGCAGCGTGATCGCTGAAATGGAGATCGCGGCGGAAGCGCGCGATGTCGGCGATGTCACGCAATGGTTGGCGCCGGACTATCGCGATGCGCACGGCAACTCGGTCGACGACATTGCCCGCGCACTGCGCGGTTACTTCATCGCCAACCAGTCCGTTCACCTGCTCACTCGGATCCAGGAGATCACCTTTCCCAATGAGGATGAGGCGCGGGCGACGGTGCTGGTTGGAATGGTGGGTCGCGATGCAGACGCCGCGAACGCCTGGGATCTGGCCGCGGAACTCTATGAATTCGAGATCGCGCTGCTCTACTCGGACGAGGAGTGGCGGGTCAGCTGGGCCGAGTGGCGGCGCAACTGAAGCGCTACAGCCTTGCCTCCCTCGGCCCGGGTCGAAACCTCGCTGGGGCCACGTTGACGGACCCGCCTCCGTCTGTAATATGACTGGCATTCCTTCGGGTTGTATTCATAGAGCACCCGCGCCGCGGCCGGAGCCATCCGCAGCGTTGCGGGTACGTGCGCGAATATGTCCCAGCCGAATCAGTGACTTAGGATCATCGACGCGCTGTCGAAGCTCCCTGTCCGCATGTTCATCCGGATGCGCCGTGCGCGACATCGGCGCGGCTGCGGGATGCACTCCGCCCTTCGGCTTGCGCGGATTGAACAGTAAGACGGTTTCTGGCGGGACGAAGACGTCCATCCAATGCCTCACCGACGCACGAGTTGCGTGTCCACGCCCCGGCGCGGAGGCATGGCGCCAGAGAAGTGCAGATTTGACGACGAAAGCAGTAGGCCACTTATGAGCACGATTGGAACTGAAGGTCGACGTCCGCCCCGGACGACCCGGCCCGAGAAACAGGGTCTTTACGATCCAGCGTATGAACACGACGCGTGCGGCGTCGGTTTCGTGGTCGATGTCAAAGGTCGAAAGTCTCACAAGATTCTGCAGCAGGGACTGCAGATCCTCACCAATCTCGATCATCGCGGCGCTTGCGGCGCCGAGACGAACACCGGAGATGGCGCCGGCGTGCTGCTGCAAATGCCGCACAAATTCCTCGCAGGCGTGACGAAAAAGCTTGGATTCGATCTTCCGGCGCCCGGCTCGTACGGCTGCGGCATCGTATTCCTGCCGCGAAATGCGACCCTGCGTCGTCGAATCGAGGAGCGTTTCGAGCAGATCGTCCAGTCCGAAGGCCAGGTTGTGCTCGGCTGGCGCACAGTCCCGACCAACAATTCGATGCTGGGCGAAACCGCGAAATCCTGTGAACCCTTCATGCGACAAGTGTTCGTCGGTCGCAATGCCGAGATCAGCGATGATCTGGCGTTCGAGCGCAAGCTGTACATCATTCGCAAGCGCGCCTACAGCGAGATTCGCACCTCGACCGCGGAAGGCGCAGCCTCTTGGTACGTCGCGAGCTTGTCGAACAAGACTCTCGTCTACAAAGGCATGTTGCTCACGGAGCAATTGGGCGCCTACTTCCAGGATCTCAAAGATCCCGCGATGGAAACCGCGCTTGCGCTGGTCCACTCGCGCTTCAGCACCAACACGTTCCCGAGTTGGGATCGCGCGCATCCATACCGCTACGTCGCACACAACGGCGAGATCAACACCGTGCGCGGAAACGCAAACTGGATGCACGCTCGGGAAGCGTTGTTCGAGGCCGAAGTGTTCGGTGACAGCATCAAAAAGATCCTGCCGATCATCAATCCGAACGGTTCGGATTCGGCGATGTTCGACAATACGCTCGAGTTGCTCGTGCTCGCGGGACGTTCATTGCCGCATGCCGTGATGATGATGATTCCCGAACCGTGGGCCGGCCATCAAACCATGGACGATGCGAAGCGCGCGTTCTATCAGTATCACTCTTGTTTGATGGAGCCATGGGACGGTCCGGCTTCCATCGCCTTCACCGACGGCAAAATGATCGGCGCGATCCTCGATCGCAATGGCTTGCGCCCTTCGCGCTATTACGTAACCAAGGATGACCTGGTGATCATGGCCTCCGAAGCGGGCGTGCTCGACGTACCTGCCGAAGATATCGTGATGAAGGGCCGGTTGCAGCCCGGCCGCATGTTCCTCGTCGACACGGAGCAAGGCCGCATCGTCGATGACGACGAGATCAAGCGCGCGATTACGCACGAGCGGCCGTATCGGCAGTGGCTCAGCGATCATCAAGTGCACCTGAACGATCTGCCTGCCGCACCCGAAGTGCCGGCACCGGATCATGACACTCTGCTTCAGCGTCAGATTGCGTTCGGCTACACGTTCGAAGATGAGCGCCTGCTGCTAGCGCCGATGGCGCAGAACGGCGTCGAAGCGATCGGCTCGATGGGCAATGACACGCCCCTTGCTGTGCTCTCGAGCAAGCCTCGTCTGCTTTATGACTATTTCAAGCAACTGTTCGCGCAAGTCACGAACCCGCCGATCGATTGCATTCGCGAAGAGTTGATCACCTCCGCCGAGACGCGCTTAGGCTCGGAAGGCAATCTGTTGAATCCGCAGCCCGCCGATTGCCGCCGGCTCGAAGTGAAATGGCCGATTCTCACGAACGAGGAGTTCGCGAAAGTTCGGCGCATGGATCTGCCCAACCTGAAAGTCGGTTTCCTGCCGATGCTCTTCCGTGTGACGCGTGGAGAGAAAGGCTTGGTGAAGTCGATGGAAGAGATTCGGCTGATGGCTCGCCGGCTCATCGAGGAGGAAGAAGTCAACGTCCTGATCCTCAGTGATCGCGGTGTAAATCGCGAGTTCGCGCCGATTCCGGCGCTGCTCGCGGTCGCCGGCCTGCATCACTACTTGATTCGCGAAGGTCTGCGCACGCGTGTCAGCATCGTGCTCGAAACCGGCGAGGCGCGCGAAGTGCACCATTTCGCCTTGCTGATCGGTTACGGCTGCAGCGCGATCAATCCGTACGTCGCCTTCGAGACGATCGACGGCATGATCCAATCCGATCGCCTGCTGAACATCGATCACAAGACCGCGTGCAAGAACATGGTGAAAGCGGCGACCAAGGGCGTCATTAAAGTGATGGCCAAGATGGGCATCTCGGCGATCCAAAGTTATCGCGGCGCCCAAGTGTTCGAAGCAGTCGGGCTGCGTCAGGATGTGATCGACGAATATTTCACCTGGACCTCCTCACGTGTCGGCGGCATCGGTATGGACATCATTGCGCAGGAAGTGCTGGTGCGTCATCGCGCCGCGTTCCCGGAACGTCGCAGCGAAGGCCACTCATTACCGGTCGGTGGCCTGTATCAATGGCGCTCGGAGGGTGAGTTCCACCTGTTCAATCCCGAGTCCATTCACCGCTTGCAGAAGTCGGTCCGCAACGAGAACTTCAACCAGTTCAAAGAGTATTCGCGTCTGGTCAATGAGCAGGCGACGAACCTTTGCACGCTGCGCGGCCTGCTCGATTTCAAAACGAGCGAAGCCATTCCGATCGAGGAGGTCGAATCGATCGAGAACATCATGAAGCGCTTCAAGACAGGCGCGATGTCGTATGGCTCGATCAGCAAAGAGGCGCACGAGACACTCGCGATTGCGATGAATCGCATCGGCGGCAAGAGCAATACCGGCGAGGGTGGCGAGGATCCGGAACGCTTCGTTCCGATGCCGAACGGCGACTCGAAAAACTCCGCCATCAAGCAAGTCGCATCCGGTCGCTTCGGTGTGACGAGCGAGTACTTGGTGAGCGCGCGCGAGATCCAAATCAAGATGGCGCAAGGGGCGAAGCCCGGCGAAGGCGGTCAGCTGCCTGGTGCGAAAGTGTATCCGTGGGTCGCGAAGACACGGCATACGACCGCGGGCGTGGGTCTGATTTCCCCGCCTCCTCATCACGACATCTACTCGATCGAAGATCTCGCCGAGTTGATCCATGATTTGAAGAACGCGAATCGGCATGCGCGGATCAGCGTGAAGCTGGTTTCAGAAGTCGGCGTAGGCACAATCGCAGCAGGCGTCGCCAAGGCACATGCCGATGTCGTACTGATCAGCGGCTATGACGGTGGAACCGGCGCTTCGCCGCAAACCTCGATTGCACACGCAGGATTGCCATGGGAGCTGGGTCTGGCGGAGACGCATCAGACACTCGTCATGAACAATCTTCGCAGCCGCATCGCGGTCGAAACAGACGGTCAATTGAAGACCGGACGCGATGTCGTGGTTGCAGCGCTGCTCGGGGCCGAGGAATTTGGCTTTGCAACGGCGCCGCTGGTCGCGACGGGCTGCATCATGATGCGCGTTTGTCATTTGAATACCTGCCCCGCAGGTGTCGCGACACAGGATCCTCGTCTGCGCGAGAAGTTCGCAGGCAAGCCCGAACACGTCGTGAACTTCATGCGCTTCATCGCCATGGAGATGCGCGAACTCATGGCTCAACTCGGGTTCCGCACCGTCGAGGAGATGGTCGGCCGCGTGGATCGCCTCGAAGCGCGCAAAGCCGTCAATCATTGGAAAGCGAAAGGTCTGGACTTCAGCAATCTGCTGTATCAGCCCGATGCAGATTCGAGCGTCGGCCGGTTCTGCCAGATTTCGCAGGATCACGGCTTAGAGAAATCGCTCGACCTCAGCAAGCTGTTGGAGATCTGCAAACCTGCCATCGAACGCGGTGAGAAGGTGCGTGCCGAATTACCGATTCGCAATGTGAATCGCGTGGTCGGCACGATCACCGGGAGCGAGGTCACTCGCAAGCACGGTGCAGCGGGATTGCCGGAAGACACGATCGAGCTGCTCTTCAAGGGGTCCGCCGGTCAAAGCTTCGGTGCATTCGTGCCGCGCGGCATGACTCTGCGCCTGGAAGGCGATGCGAATGACTATGTCGGTAAGGGTTTGTCGGGAGGCAAGCTGGTCATCTATCCGCCCGCCGGATCGACGTTCGCCCCATGGGAAAACATCATCGTCGGCAACGTTGCGCTGTATGGCGCCACGAGCGGCGAGGCTTATATCAGCGGCATGGCCGGCGAGCGTTTCTGCGTTCGTAACAGCGGCGTGCACGCGGTCGTCGAAGCGGTGGGCGATCATGGTTGCGAATACATGACTGGCGGACGCGTCATCGTGCTCGGACCTGCCGGCCGAAACTTCGGCGCAGGTATGTCCGGCGGCGTCGCGTACGTGCTCGATGAGCGCGGCGACTTCGCGATGAACGCGAACAAGGACATGGTCGAACTGAACGGCTTGAGCGAGCCCGAAGAAGTTGCGGCCGTGCGCGCGATGATCGAACGTCATCACCGCTACACGAACAGTGCACGCGCGAAACATATCCTAGACAACTGGGAGCAGATGAGGTCCCGCTTCGTGCAAATTATGCCGCGAGACTACAAACGCATGCTCGCGTGTATCTCCCGCGCACATGAACAAGGGCTCTCAGGTGATGACGCCATCATGGCGGCCTTCGAAGAAAACGCCCGCGACTTGTCGCGCGTGGGAGGGAATTGATGGCGATTTCGAAGGCGATAGCGGATAGGGGATGGCGGATGCTCAGAATGGTCGCAAAAGCTAACCGCTACAACGCTCAGCGTTGCTTATCGCCTATCGCCTATCGCCTATCGCCTTCTTTTTGAGAACAATATGGGCAAACCAACAGGCTTCATCGAGTATCTCCGCGAGCTTCCCGTCGATCGCACGCCACAAGAGCGCGTGCGCGATTGGAAAGAATTCCATCATCACATGGAAGAGAAGCGGCTGCGCCATCAAGCGGCGCGCTGCATGGATTGCGGCGTACCCTTCTGTCACACCGGCAAATTGATCAGCGGCATGGCTTCGGGCTGTCCGGTCAACAATCTGATTCCGGAGTGGAACGATCTGGTCTATCGCGGTCTGTGGCGCGAAGCGCTCGAACGCTTGCACATGACGAACAACTTCCCGGAATTCACCGGGCGAGTGTGTCCCGCTCCTTGTGAAGGCTCGTGCGTGCTGGGCATTACGAGCCCGCCGGTTACGATCAAGTCCATCGAGGCGGCGATCATCGATCGGGGTTGGGAAGAAGGCTGGGTTCTTCCGGATCCGCCGAAGACTCGCACCGGGAAAAAAGTCGCCGTGATCGGCTCAGGTCCGGCGGGACTCGCGGCAGCGGCGCAACTCAATCGCGCCGGTCATACCGTGACCGTGCTCGAGCGCGCCGATCGCCCCGGCGGTTTGTTGATGTATGGCATCCCTAACATGAAGCTCGACAAGCGCGAAGTAGTCGAGCGCCGCCTGAAGCTCATGGAGCAGGAAGGCGTGAAGTTCATCTGCAACGCACACGTCGGCGAAAACGTCGAAGCGCAATTATTGCGCAAGGACTTCGATGCCATCGTGATCTGCACGGGTGCCACTCAGCCGCGCGATTTGCCGGTCGAAGGACGCAACCTCAAGGGCGTGCATTTCGCAATGGAATACCTCACCGCGAGCACGAAATCATTGCTCGACGGAGGAAGCGATCAGACCCCCATCCATGCACGCGGTAAAGACGTCATCGTCATTGGCGGCGGCGATACGGGTACGGACTGCGTCGCGACCGCGATGCGTCACGGCTGCAAGAGCCTCACGCAGCTCGAAATCATGCAGAAGCCGCCGATGGATCGCGCAACCGATAATCCTTGGCCGGAGTGGCCGAAGATCTACAAGATGGACTACGGCCAGGAAGAAGCCGCCGCAAAGTTCGGCGCAGATCCTCGCGCGTATCTCACGACGGTAAAACGCTTCAACGCGGATGGCGATGGCAATGTGAAGGAAGTCGTCACCGTTGAAATCGGCTGGCAGAAAAACGAGAAAGGCCAGTTCGTTCCCGTCGAAGTCCCGGGCACGGAGAAAGTGCATCCAGCGCAGTTGGTCTTACTCGCCATGGGCTTCTTAGGCCCGGAGCAAATGCTGCTCAAGGATCTGGAAGTCGAAACCGATCCCCGCAGCAACGTAAAAGCCGAGCACGGTAAGTTCTCGACCAGCCTGAACGGCGTCTTCGCCGCCGGCGACTGCCGTCGAGGCCAAAGCTTGATCGTCTGGGCGATCAACGAAGGCCGCGGTGCAGCACGCGAGTGCGATCGGTACTTGATGGGGATTACCGAACTCCCGTGAGTTCGCTTCAGTCCGCAGTCCATAGTCCGTAGTCCGCAGCAAGAGCGGCGAGAACTCCGCGTGCTGGACGACGCCATCGGGCTGCAGACCACGGACTGCGGACCACAGACTGGGTGCTAGCATTGCGGACCTCCTCACCCTAAGACCTTTCTTTTCACTCTCCTTTTGCGGCCCTGAGGTCAATCTGCGACTATCCCCTAAATGGATAGTCGTTCGCGCAATTCGCTTCTGGATACATTGCTGTCTCGCATTCGTGCGAAGCGGCGGGAACCGGATGTTGCGACGCCGCCGGTGCGGCCTTTCCAGGCAATCTCGATTTTTCGCGCACCGATCGCATGCGAGATGGCGCATCGCTTCAGCGACCATCGATTTTTAGCAAAGGATGCGCCATCACTGCCTCTGGCTGGCTGCACGATGGCCGAGAAGTGCGAGTGCCGATATCTGAAGCATAGGGATCGGCGCAGCACTACGCGCCGGCTGGTGGATTTCACGGCGACTTCGCGAATCTACATCGGTAAGGATCGCCGCACATTGAAAGGCCGGCGCGCCACCGATCTCGTTCAACCCTAGTCAATTTGTCGTCGTTCCGGATGACACGAACGTTGACTCATCCAGCGACATTCTTCTAACACGACCAAGGAGAGACCATGTCCACCTTAAGAACACTGAGCCTGGCGTTGCTCGGGACGGGCGCACTAGCGATGACCTGCCTCCCCGCTAGCAACGCCTATGCCGAAACTGCGAAAGCATCGAAGACATCCGCGAGCGCAGCCATCGCTGCAGCGGTCGATGGCGCTTGGCGCAGCGCGAACGACAAAGAGCGCGACGAGCATCGTCATCCGAAGGAGTCGCTGGAGTTCTGGGGCCTGCAGCCCGGCATGACGATTTTAGAAGTACAGCCCGGCGGCGGTTATTGGACCGAGATCCTCGCTCCGTTTGCGCGAGCGACCGGTGGCCAGTATTACGCTACGGCTGCAGATCTGGACAATCCTGAGACCTCGGAAGGTTCGCGCAAAGGTCGCGCCGATTTCGAAGCACGACTCGCCGCAAAACCTGAAATCTATGGCAAGAGTAAGTTCGTGAACTGGGGAGCCAAATCGGCACCGCTTCCGGAGAACACTTTCGATTTCATCTTGAGTGCGCGTTCGGTACACGGCTGGATGGGCAGCGGGATAGCCGAAAAAGTGTTCAAGGATTTCCATCGAGGCCTGAAACCAGGCGGCATTCTTGCGATCGAACAACACCGCGGCAAGCCAGGCACGCAGGATCCGAAGGCTTCCAGCGGTTATGTGACCGAAGCGCACGTAATCGATCTGGCCAAGAAGGCCGGTTTGGAGCTGGTCGCAAAGTCCGAGATCAACGCGAACCCGAAAGACACTGCCGATCATCCCTTTGGCGTTTGGACGTTGCCTCCGGTCCGACGCTCGCGCCCTTATAGCGAAGGCGCAAATGCAACCGACCCGAATTTCGATCGCGCAAAGTACGATGCAATCGGCGAATCAGACCGCATGACCCTGAAGTTTAGAAAGCCGAAATGATTTTGAAGCGGTTAGTGATTAGTGATTGAGTGATTAGTCAGAGGCGCTGCCGCGCCGTCGGAGAGAGTTCACCGCGAGTTCGCGGTGAACTCTCTGTACGCACGCCCAGGCCGCATATCTCGCCTTCTCGCGTCAGCCGATCTTCTTCTCGATCACGTTCGATAGCGCACTCTGCGCCCCCTGGATGCCGACAGCGCGCACGGCGAAGTAGTACTTGCCTGCGGGTAGATCGTCGATGATATAGGTGACGATGCCAGGGTTCTTCACGTCGATAGTCTCGGTGAGCGCGCTTTTCTTTCTGCCATAGTGAATGCGAAATCCGGCCAGCTCGCCGAGGAGCGAGCCGTCGGCTGCGAGAGCCGGCAATTCCCACTCCAACGTCACTAGCTTTTCGGAAGCAACTGCCGGATTCGAAACCGCGAGCGTGAAAGCAGGAAGCGCCGCCGTCTTCGTTCCATCGCTCACTGAAATCGTCACGTCAGCGTACGTGCCAGCGTGAACTGGTGTGCCGCGCAATTCTCCGGTGACCGTGCTGAATCGCGCCCATTCGGGGCGATTTTGAATCGAGAAAGCTAACGTATCGCCATCGGGGTCCTTCGCCGTGGGCGCGAGTACATACTCAGCACCAGCGGTGATCTCTAATCTGGGTTCCGCATCGATAATCGGCGGCTTGTTGGTGGGACCATCGATTGGTCGTTGACCTATCGGTGGCACCGAGCTCGGTGGAGGTGCTGACGCGTTGGTGTTGCCGCCGCCACCGCCACCACCACCACCACAACCCATGACTATCAAGGAAGCTGCGATCAAACCGGAAATCGAGCCACGCCGAGCCCAGGCACACGTTCCACACTTTTTCATTTCACGACCCTTGTTGTCGGTACGTGCAACCGCGAGGCCGCACGTGCGTACATTTCCAAGGGCGTGACGTGAATGCCGAAATCGGCATTCTCACCAAAACAAACGATGCCTATGTAGACATCTTCGAGTGCTGCTCTCAAAGCAAACACTCTCGCTCATTTGGCAGCTCCGCTGTCGTAGGGCGTGGACCCGTTAGACCGGTGGCTTTGCGTCCCCGTCTTTCGACGGGTTTGCCCTTGACGATGGCGATGTCCCTGCGCGATGGAGCAATCGCAAGACTCAAACGCCTTGCGAAAACCTCATCGAAGAATTTTAGCTATCCCGCTTAAGGCCTCCGATCTTCGTGATCGGACCGTTCGATACGTGCTTCCTGCTTTGTCTATTTATCAATCGACGGCGCGTAGCTTGGCGGACACGCACCCAGAGTCACACCGGGGGATGCTCCCAAATCCGCGCCTGCAAAAGAGCATAACGGTATGAGGCAAATCCCCAGATGTCTCCGATCAGCAGCATAGTCGCTCGAGAGAGACGAGGTTTGAGGCGTTAGACATAATCAGCGTGACGGGCGTCTCGTTATTATGTGATGAGGGTGATGAAGGTAATGGAGATAGGCGTGCCGAGGGGAAATGCTTAGGCATGCCTGCACTTTCGTTTTGTCCAGGAACCTGCAGACACGCATTCCATGAGCGCGCTGCGCTCCCGTCCTCGCGCGTGGTAGGACAAGAGAACACGGCGGTTCAGCTTGTTCCAACCCAGCAAGTCACGGGATCGCGGATCGTGATTCGCGGGTCGCGGGTCGCGAGTAGCAAGGATTTGCCGAGGGGCAAGCTCGAAGCGGACGAGCGTTCTTAACGGGACAGGGAAAGAGGTGTCAGAGGCCGACGAAACTCAGGAGCTCGCGCGTTCGTTACTTCTGCACGTGCTGCCGCGCATGAACGAGTGACACTATGGAACCTAACAATCCACGCCGCACCGATTCCTCCGAGCGCTTGCGACGCCTGCGGTCGATTGCTTGGGTTTTGGATAATTCCATCCCGCTTCCCGGCGGATTGCGCGTCGGCCTGGATGCCATCATCGGCTTAGTGCCTGGCATCGGCGATGCGATCGGCGCAGTGATCTCTGCGTATCTCATCAATGAAGCGCGCAGCATGGGCGCATCTCGCAGCGTGCTACTACGCATGACTGGCAACGTGCTGATCGAGACATTCATCGGCGCGATCCCTTTCGCCGGCGATCTGTTCGACGCCGCGTACAAATCGAACACGCGCAACCTGGCTTTGCTGGAACGCTATGAGCTCGACCCCGTCGGAAGCCGTCGCAGTAGTCGCTGGTTCGTACTAGGCTTCGCGCTAATGATGATTCTCTTAGTGGCTGTTGTAATCGCGGTGCCAGTATTGATCATCATGGCAATCGTGCAACTGTTTTGAGGGGTGCGGCAATACTGCAAGCGAGTCGACTAGCGGGTCGCGGGTAGCAAGAACCGAGAGGCGCAACAGGCCTGCCATCTCTTCCGATGACCCGCTGATCACGAGTCACGAGTCACTGCCTACCGCGTGCGTCCCCGCGCGAGGAACGCATCCAACTGATTCGCAAAGGCCTGTTTGTCGCGCGCAGTGAGTGCCGCCGGTCCACCAGTATTCACGCCTCCGCTGCGCAGTTCATCCATGAAGTTGCGAATCGAGAGACGTTCGCGAACGTTGTCCGGTGTGTAAAGCTCGCCGCGAGGATTCAAGGCGTGGCCGCCTTTCTCGATCGCCGCTGCCGCGAGTGGCACGTCCGCAGTGATCACCAAGTCTTCAGGTCCAACCAGCTCGACGATTCGGGCGTCGGCGGCGTTGAAGCCGGAAGCGACTTGAGTGAAGTGTAGGTAGGGCGAGTTTGGAATCCGAACCGGCTGGTTTGCAACCAAGGTCACATGGACCTGCGCCCGCTCAGCCGCACGAAAGAGGATCTCTTTGATGACGCCTGGACATGCATCCGCGTCGACCCAAATTCTCATCGCTCCTTGCGCCGCTTCTTCTCGACCCGCTCTTTGTGGCGGGGCTTATCCTGGCCCAGACGTTCCACATCCGTTCGCAGTGCGCGGCTGATCTCGAGTTTCTGTCCGCCTACGCGAACTTTCTGCAAACTCTTGAACACTTCCTTCGGCATGCCTTCGGGAAGGTCGACGAAACTATGGTCTTCGCGGATGACGACTCTTCCGATGTGCCGGCCATCCAGGTTCGCTTCGTTGGCAATCGCGCCGACGATATTCGAAGGTTTGATTCCGTGCACCTCGCCGACTTCGATGCGAAAAGTCTCCATTCCCGTTTCGGCGTGGCGCTCGGAGCTGCGTTTGGACAGCCGAGGTTCGTCGCTCTTACCTTCGGGGCGCGATCGAGGCGGACGCTCTGCGCGCGGCGGTTTGCCTGCATGCTCGCGCGGAGCACGCTCGGAGGATGCGCGCCGTTCGCGAGATGGATGCTCCTCTCGCGGACGGGTTTCCCGCTCATCCGCATCGATCAATAAGGGTTTCTTGCCTTGCGCGATACTCGCCAGTGCCGCGGCGATTTCGAGCGCCGGAACGTTATGCTCTTGCTCGTATTGAGCGATCAAGGACTGGAACGCAGCGCCCTCGCCTGCGGCCAATGCCTCGGTGATGCGCGCACTGAACTTCGCAACACGTTGCTGATTCACATCCGCAATGGTCGGCAGTTGCATCGGCTCGATCGGCTGACGCGTAGCGCGCTCGATCACTCGCAACATGTTTCGCTCGCGTGGCGCGATGAACAAAATCGCCTCGCCGCTTCGCCCTGCACGCCCGGTTCGTCCGATACGATGGACGTAGGATTCCGGGTCATACGGAACATCGTAGTTGACGACGTGGCTCACGCGTTCGACGTCGAGCCCACGCGCCGCAACATCGGTAGCGACCACGATGTCTATCTGCCCGCTCTTCAATCGAGCGATGGTGCGCTCTCGCTGTGCTTGAACGATATCGCCATTGAGCGGCTCGACCGCGAAACCACGCGCTCCGAGTTTCGCTGCAAGCTCCTCGGTCGACACTTTGGTGCGTGCGAACACGATCATCGCGTCGAAATCCTCGACTTCCAAAATGCGCGTCAGCGCATCCAGCTTGTGCATTCCGCTCACGATCCAGTATCGCTGGCGAGTTTTGGTCGCCGTGGTGGTCTTCGATTTGATCGTGACCTCTTCCGGATCGCGCAGATGCTTCTGTGCTATGCGACGTATTGCGCTGGGCATGGTCGCCGAGAACAGTGCGACCTGCCGCTTGGGTGGGGTTTGCTCCAAGATCCACTCGACGTCGTCGATGAACCCCATGCGAAGCATTTCGTCGGCTTCATCCAGCACCAGATGCTTGATGGAATCCAGTTTCAGCGTGCCTCGCTTGACGTGATCCATGACCCGGCCCGGCGTCGCGACCACCACATGCACACCTCGACGCAAGCTCTGCAACTGCGGCGTGTAGCTCTGCCCGCCGTAGATCGGCAAGACGTGAAATCCTTTGATATGAGAGGCATAGCGTTGGAAAGCTTCGGCAACTTGGATGGCGAGCTCGCGAGTCGGCACCAGAACCAGCGCACTCGGCGCGGTGGTCTGAAGGTCGATTTTCGAGAGGATCGGCAAAGCAAAAGCCGCGGTCTTGCCGGTTCCGGTTTGCGCTTGCCCCACCAGATCCGAGCCCTTGAGCAGCACAGGAATCGTCGCTGCCTGGATGGGCGAAGGCGATTCATAGCCGACTTCGGTGAGCGCCGCGATCACCGGTTCACTTAGGTTCAGATCGAGGAAGCTCACGCTGGGTGCGGACGCGGAATCGGTGTCAGATGGCAAGGTAGTCTCGGGTTCAGGGGGAGGGGCCGCATTCTATACGCCTAGAGGGACAAGGGTGACGGCCCCTTCGGGGTACAGCCAGACGCCCTTCCTCAGCCGGCGGCTCGGAACCTGCGGGGATACAAATCGTTGGGTTCCTAGGCTTGTACCTTGTACTCACTCAAAGACGGAGGATGTATGCCTCGCCGCATCCCGCATTCGACTCAGGAAGAATATTGGTCAGAGCGAGATCAGGGCTTGCATCGCAAGTGGGAGGCTCCGGAGCGTGAGCAGGCTGCCGGCCTGGAGGATCCCACCGACTACAGCGCGGTGGGAGGACCGGAGAATGAACGCGCTTACGGGCGCAGCCGGAGCGACACCGGCAGTTATCCCTTCGGGCATGACGAAGGCCCGGCCGATCGGGATCCTTATGGTGAAAGCCACGATCGTGGCGGCTATCTGAAATTGCATGACGCGGACTACGGCCGCAGCAGCGATGGCTCCCGCTCTTACCGCGGGCACGGCCCACGCGACTACCGCCGAGCGGACGAGCGGATTTACGAGGAGGTCTGCGAAGCGCTTACACAGGATGCCGATGTCGATGCCACGCACGTCGAGGTGAAGGTCCTCGATGGCGAAGTCACCTTGAGCGGCACGATCCAAACCCGCTCGCAGAAACGCCGCGCCGGCGACCTCGCTGACCGCATCGCCGGTGTGCGAGATACACATAATCAGCTTCGCGTACAGGAGCGCGAATAAGGATAAGGCGTCGTTGTCGAGCGAGTGATTGGTGATCGCAGAGAACGTTCTTGCAGTGACGCCGAGATATTCCTAAACAAAGAACCTTCGCGAGATCGACCTCGCTCACAGAGGCAGCCCCTCAGGCGCAGCCCTGCGCCACTTTCAGTATGTGAAAGACATTCTCGCAGCGGCGCAGCGAGTCGATCGTTCTTTAGAGCAAGGACTCTCTCAAAGATCGCAAAGCAAGAAGACTAGACGCTTAATTCTTAACCGCTGCGCCGCCGCGCCGCTGCGAGAAATTCCTGCGGAGGTCACATCGTGCTGCGCCCCTTGAAGTTACGCGCATCGCTCTGCGCTCCTAGTCTTCTTCTTACCTTGTGTTCTTGCGTGTTGCGTGTGTTTCGCGAGGCGCTGCGTTACCCGCTCAGACGCACTTTGCATCCCGCATGCCGCAGGCCTTCTCTCACTGATATCGCGGAAAACCCACGCCATGCGTCAGCACACGCGTGCGTGCGATGAAGTTATGCGAGGTCATGTACAGCGTGCGACCGTCATCGCCGAACGCGCAGTTAGCAATCGCGGTGCCAGTTTCGATGCGGCCGAGACGCTTGCCTTGTGGCGAGAAGATCAGCACGCCACCCGGTCCGGTTGCGAACAAGTGACCGCCGACACCGATCGATAAGCCGTCAGGCAAGCCCGGCGCATCATCGCCGATCAGATCGGAGGCATCGGCGAACACACGTTTGTCTATCGCTTCGCCATGCTCGTTCAATGTGTACGCCATCCAAATCGGTTTTTCGGGATCCGAGTTTGCGACATACAGCGTGCGCTCATCGGGTGAAAGCTCAACCCCGTTCGGGAAGGATAGGGAGTCATCGATCAGATGGACGCTGCCGTCCGTATCGATCCGATACACACCGTTGTGCTTGATCTCCTTCGCAGAAGAAGCATTGCCGTCCTTCAGTCCGTACGGTGGATCGGTAAAGAAGATCACGCCATCCGTTCTGCGAATCACATCGTTAGGACTATTGAAGCGTAAACCGCCGATCGTGGTCGCAAGCGGAGTTTTCTTCTTCGTTGCCAACTCCATTCGCGCGATGATTCGTGTTCCCGAATCAGCGAGCAAAATAGCGTCGGGAGATTCGGCAAACAGCCCGTTTGCGCCCGGTTCACGCAACACGCCCAAATCCGGGCCGTCATACCCAGAAGGTTTCAGAAACACGGACAGGCCGTCGCTTTCGGACCAACGATACATCGTGTTCTCTGGAACATCCGTGAACAGCAAGTATCCGCCGCCCGCAACCCAAGCGGGGCCTTCGGACCAGGTGAATCCGTCAGCCAACTTCTCGACCTTCGCAGAAGCTTGCAAGACTTCATCTAGAGCCGCATCCCACTGAACGATGCGCCCGACTGCTGGGTACTTCGATTCCGGCTCTTTCTGCTCTGTCGGTGCACAAGCCGCAATCATCAATGCAGACGCGATGACCCCATACCGCAACATGACATTCTCCTGACCGAGCGCATGCGCTCTTGTTCGATTCTTCGTAAAACCGTAAGCCACATCGAACACAACAGGTCGAACACAACAGAGGACTACAACTGACAACTGTCTTCGCGACCGACTTGTGCTCTTGAGTGCTCTTTGAGTTCTTTGTGATTCTTCTCTTAGTGACGACTCGGCACTTCATCTAGCGTAACGACGGTCGTTAACGCTGCAGCAGGTTCATCGACAACCATCCCGGTGGCGACATCGAAGCTTCCCTTGGCACGGATATCCGTAGAAGAGGAGCCCACCATGACATCGATCCGACCAGGTTCGACGTGCCATTGATTGTCCAAACCAAACAATGCCGTCTGCCGTGCAGAGAGCCGAAAGCTCACCTTGACTGCTTCACCAGGCGCAAGTGTGACACGCTTGAAGCCGCGTAGTTCCTGAACCGGACGCGCGACAGTGGCTACGGGATCGCGCATGTAGAGTTGCACGACCTCATCGCCCGCAATCCTGCCCATGTTTCTGACGGTGACTGCAATAGAGACCTCCCCCGCGGCATCGATTCGATCGCGATCTATCTGGAGATTTGAATACTCGAAGCTCGTATAGCTCAAGCCGTGACCGAATGAGAATAGCGGAGTGATCGGCTGATCCATGTATCTGGCCGTGTCCTTACTCAGATCAGGATCGGCCGGCCTGCCGGACGGATATTTGCCGTAGTAGAACGGCACTGCTCCGATCGCGCGGGGAAACGCGGCTGGCAGCCTACCGGCCGGCGAGTATTTGCCGAAAACGACATCGGCAACGGCGTGACCGGCTTCGACGCCCAGCATCCAGCTTTCGAGAATCGCAGGTGCGCTGTCAGCCAACCATTGCATGGCAAGGGGACGACCGTTCGCGAGTACGACCACCACGGGCTTCCCAGTCGCGAACACTTGGCGCGCAAGCTCGAGCTGACTTGGAGGCAAACCGATGTCCGCCCGGCTGCGTGCTTCGCCGCTCAAATCGAAGTGCTCGCCGATCACGAGCACGGTGGCATCCGATGCTTTGACGACTTCCACGGCAGCTGCGATGCCGGAAACATCCTCGTTGCGCGGATCGGCCCCTGCCGCATACACGACCTCGAGCCCCTTCGGCGCAGCTTGCTCGAACCCTTGCAAGATGGTTACGACGTCTTCTACGCGGCCCTGCGCACGCCATGAGCCAAGCATCGACAAACCATCGCTCGCTAACGCACCCACGACAGCCAATTTCTTTATCGCGGTCGGCTGCAGCGGCAACAGTGAATTCTCATTCTTGAGCAGCACCATCGACTCACGAGCGATCGCACGTGCCGCTTGGCGATGCGCCGGCGCCAAGAGCGATTTCTTCTCGCGCCGCACGTCGTGGTACTGCATCGGCTCATCGAACAAACCGAGTGCTTCCTTCACTCGCAGCAACCGCAGCACGGCCTCATCCAACAGCTTCATCTGATGCGGGTTGGATTGCAGCGCTTGTTTCAGATCTTGTTCAAAGACCGCGCCGACCATATCCATGTCTACGCTCGCTTTCAACGCAAGCAATCCTGCTGAGCCGCGATCCTCAGCCACCCCGTGCGCCAGCAATTCAGCAATCGCGTTCCAATCGCTGACCAGCACGCCTTGATAACCCCAATGATCGCGCAGCAACGTCCGCGCGAGCGCTTCGTTTGCGGTTGTTGGCACGCCGCCGATGTCATTGAACGCGGCCATGAACGAGGCGGATCCGGCTTTCGCCGCGGCATAGAACGGCGGTAGATACACTTCTTGAAGCGTTCGTTCCGACACATCTGCCGAGTTGTAGTCGCGGCCACCGATCGCGGCGCCATAGGCACCGAAGTGTTTGGCCGTGGCCATCAACGTATCGGGACGAGCAAGATCCGTTCCTTGATAGCCGCGCACTTGAGCCCCGGCCAGTTGAGCACCGAGATAGGGATCTTCGCCGGCGCCTTCGACGATGCGACCCCAGCGTGGATCGCGTGCGATGTCCACCATGGGAGCGAACGTCCAATGTAAGCCCGCCGAGGTGGCTTCCGTAGCCGCGATGCGTGCAGCCAACTCGAGACTCTCGGGTTTCCAGGTACTCGCCATCGCGAGCGGCACCGGAAAAATCGTGCGATAGCCATGCACCACATCCATCGCGAACAACAGCGGAATGCCTAGACGTGATTCTTCGATCGCGACCTTCTGTAATTTCGCGAGCGGTTCAGCGCCGGCAACGTGCAAATACGAACCGACTTGGCCGGCGCGCACTCGCTCGAGTTCCGCAGCGTCCAATCGAGAGTTGAGCGCTTTACTGCGTCCGCCGGCACGCTGAACGAGCTGTCCGATCTTTTCATCGAACGTCATCTTCTGCAGTAACGCCTCCGCGCGGGAGGCGGACGGCACCGATTTTTGGGGTTGCGCGTGAGCGCCGGCAAAAGCCAATGCGCAGCCGAGACCCGTCGCGAACAAAGCGCGCGATACCTTCGACAAGAGACACCCCCCTAAATCTTCAATGGTCATTAATTTCTGCCCGCGCAATGTAAACGCGTAGCCTCGCGGTGTCACGCAAAGCAGGCCTTTTTGGACCAAGACAATTGCGCCACGATGGCGCAGACTTACGCGCAAATTCGAGCGTCGAGGTTCGCGTGCATTCGTTCCGTTTTGCCCTGATTTTCGCTTATCCGTTGTTCTTTCTGACTGTGTTGTCCGGATGCCAGGACAATGGCAACGACGACGGTCGGATCGACCCGGCGAATGCGCCTGTCATCAAGATCGATGGCTCGAGCACCGTCTTTCCGGTCGCGGAAGCCGTGGCAGAAGAATTCCAGCTCGCCGAGCGGGGCGCGGCGCGAGTGACCGTCGGCTTATCCGGCACGGGTGGCGGATTCAAGAAGCTCTGTCGCGGCGATACAGATATCGCGAACGCCTCTCGTCCGATTCTTTCCGAAGAGATGGAAGCCTGCCGCGCAGCAGGTATTCAATATATGGAGTTGCCGGTCGCCTTCGATGCAATCACGGTCGTCGTCAATCCCAAGAACGATTGGGTGAAGAGCATTACCATCGCGGATCTGAAAAAGATCTGGGAGCCCGCGGCGCAAGGTAAAGTGCTTCGATGGAATCAAGTTCGTCCCGAATGGCCCGATGCGCCTTTGATGTTATTCGGACCGGGCGCGGATTCCGGCACGTTCGATTATTTCACCGAAGCGGTCGTGGGCAAGGCTAAATCGAGCCGAGGCGATTACACGGCGAGCGAGGACGACAACGTCCTCGTGCAAGGCGTCGAGCACAATACGAACGCCTTGGGCTATTTCGGATTTGCCTATTACATCTCTCATCAATCACGCATGCGAGCAGTGCCGATCGAACAAGACGATGGCAACACAGTGCTCCCAAGTCTCGCGACTGTCATCGACGGCAGTTACCAACCGCTCTCGCGCCCCTTGTTCATCTATCCGAGCGCCGCGGCCGCAAACAGGCCTGAAGTACGCCGCCTGCTCGAGTTTTATCTAACCCAGGGCCCCGCGCTAGTACAGGAAGTGGGCTTCGTGCCGCTGCCATCAGAGGCCACTGCGCTTGCACTCAAACACCTCCAAGAGAATCGACTCGGCACAGTCTTCGGCGGCCATCCCGAGGTCGGCGTCCGAATCGAGGAGCTGCTAGCGCGCGAAGCGAAACTGTGAGGAAAGAAGGGGATAGGGGATAGCGGATAGCGGATGGGCAAACGGAAGAAGACAGCGTCGATCCAATTCCTACTCCTACTCCTACTCCTACTATCCCCTATCCGCTATCCGCTATCCCCTTCCCTCATATGAATCCTTACGAACCCCCACGAGCAAATCTTCAGCGCAGGAATAGCGAGCCAGGCTCCATTCCCAAGGCCGTGGCGATTGGCGTGGCAATCGATATCAGCCTGACGCTGCTAGCAAGTGTCACGGCTGCGATCATTTATGGCGCGATCCTCGCCGCACGCGGCTATTCCGAAGAGGCGATCACCGCAGTTTTTCAGCAGTTCGATCCTGTATCTGCATTCGGAATCATCACGACGTTGCTGGGAATGGCGATCTCCGCCTTCGCAGGTTTCCAGTGCGCTCGCATCGCCAATCGAAATGGCTATCTAGCCCCCGGCATCATGGCAATGATCTCGTGCGCCTTCGGTGCCGCACTCAGCAGGGGCACCTATTCGCAAGCGATGCTGTTGACGCTCAGCGCGCTGACAGTGGTCGCAGTGTTGGGAGGAGCGTCGGTGTATGTGAGGAGGATGCAGCGCTGATGCGGGTGACGGGTGACGGGTGACGGGTGACGGGCAGATGATGTGAGCGTCCGCGGCGCACATCAACTTTTCAGGCCTGAGTTTGCAGTGCACTGCCCGCGGCACACGATCTTCTTCCTTCTACTTCTTCGTTCTTCGTTCTTCGTTCTTCGCGCTTTTCATTCCTCACCAGGGAAAAAGGCTAGGCAAGGATGTGCGCGCCCACGTGCTTTCTCTGGCCGCAGACTGCGGACCGCAGACCTTTTTCCTCCGATTCCCTCCCCTGCTTGCGGGGGAGGGCTAGGGAGGGGGCCTCTTGACCGCAAGCCGCAACGCCACATGCCTACTCTTCTTCCGCCCTCGCATACGGTCCAATCACCGCGCCTACAAACCCTCCGGCAACTTCCGTGCTCAGAATCGAGCCATCGTCGCGTTCCTTCAGGGCCGTCCAGCCGTTGCCATCGGCATCATAAGAAAACGAATATGCGCGACCTTCGCCGGAAACTTTGAGCTTGAGCTCCTGCGTCGAAGGGATCCTTTGCTCAGCGATGACTTCAATCTTTCCGCCGATCGTCTTTTCCAAGAACACTTTCACCTGATCTGCATCGCGGCGGGCCCCTAAGAAGTACCAATAATCTTCGCTCTGGTAAGCAGCCAATCCCGCCGAGAGATCTTCGTCGTCCGGCAGCTCGAATGAGGTCGATGCGTCGAAGTTGATGTGTTGCTGGCGACGCGCGAGGAATGATGCGTTCGCCTTTTGTGAAAGCGTGGTTGCGAGCGGCGTGATCGTAAGCTTGCCGCCCTGCGTCTCGAGGTCGTACCAAGACACCTTCGGCACATGCACTTGAATCCAAGTGAAATCCAGCACCGGTATCTTGAACTCATCGCGCCAGGTGAAGTTGCCGCTGAGCGGCGCTTGATCGCCGCCGCTCATGAACGATGGGCCGCGGCCCACATACGGAATCGTTTTGCCTTTGTCCAGAATGATCGGCCATCCCTCCTGCCACTTCACCGGCAGCAGAAAAGTTTCGCGTCCGGTGTTGTAATGCCTGTTCTCGTACGTACGCGTAGCAAGGAATGTCGCCCACCACGAACCATCCGGTGCTTGCACGAGATCTGCGTGCCCCGCGTTGGTAATCGGGTTGGCACGATCCGCAGGCAAGTCTCGTTGCGTCAGGATCGGATTGCCCTTGAACGGCTGGAACGGCCCCCACGGCGAGCGGCCTCGCAAGATGACCTGCGAATGATTGGGCCCAGTGCCGCCTTCGGCACACATCAGGTAGTACGCGCCATTCACCAAATAAAGATGCGGCCCTTCGATCCAGATCGGCTGAGTAGCAGGGTCCACCCCGCCATCGACCAGAACCTTGCGTGGACCCACGAGCCGTTGCTTCTTCGTATCGAACTCTTGGACCCAAATCGCGCGATGTCCCTCGTACTGCGGCACGCCGCGCGGCGGCCCGTTGTTCAAGATGTATGCCTTGCCATCGACGTCGAAGAATATCGATGGATCGATGCCATCGATTTCCGGCAGCCAGACCGGATCGGACCACGGGCCCGCCGGATCCTGAGACGTGACGAGAAAATTCCCGCCGCTGTCGACGGCGGTATTCAGCACGTAGAACGTTCCTTCGTGATACTCGATCGTCGGAGCAAAAACGCCTCGCGAGATTCCGAGACCGTCGAATCTCAACTGGGACGCTCGATCGATCACGTGGCCGATCTGCTGCCAGTGCACGAGATCCGTGCTCTCGAATACCGGAATGCCCGGGAAAAACGCGAAGCTTGAATTCACCAGATAAAACTTGTTGCCGGCTCGCGTAATGCTCGGATCCGGATAGAATCCGGCGAGAATCGGATTGCGGTAGCCGTTAGGCCCAACACCTTCCGCAAATACTGAATCTCTGCCGGTATATTCGAACCAATCGAATGCCACTGTTGTCTGAGCCTGCGCGATGGCGGTCAGCATCCACAGACTTATAATTGAGCACAGTGCGTATCGATGACGCATAAATCCTCGGCAATGAGAAAGAGAGTCGAAGCCGGGATCATACAACCGACGAGCGGACGCGGGCCGCGCGGCTTGTAGAAAGTTCCCTGAACGATATGGCGCCGGCTACAGCATTCCCTCAATCTACGCGTCCGAACGCGTATGCTGCTATATGCCTCTGTGTATCGAGTGTCACGAGCGCGTGTGAATTTCGGTCAGCAACAGTTGACCCATCTTTTATCTCGCGGCGAATTACGCAATGCTCCAGTCACACCGATGTCCGCACCGGAGCTCGACTCCACCAGTGCGGCAGATTCAGGGGATTACCCAGGGGATTATGTGTCGAGCCGAGCCGTTCCGTTAAGAACGCACCCGCTCCGGTCGGCTGTGCCATCCATTCCAATTAAGCATCACTCAACGAGCGTCCCAGCATGAAGAAGCCTACGAAGCCTTTGTCCCTCACGCGTCGCGACTTCGGCAAGAGCATCGCTGCAACCACTGCAGCCCTGTCGGTGCCGCTGATCGTTCCATCGAGAGTGTTCGGGGCGGATGCTCCGAGCAATCGGCTGCGTGTCGCTCAGATCGGTTGCGGGCGTATCGCACGCATCCACGACATGCCCGGCACGTTCAAGGCAGGCGGTGTCGACTATGTCGCGATGTGCGACGTCGACAGCAAACGTGCTGAGGATGGGAAAGTGCTCGCGCAGCAGTTCTATCGCGATTCGGGCGGATCGGCGCCCGACATCAGCACGACACAAGACTATCGAGATTTAGTCACGCGCAAGGACATCGACGCGATCGTCATCAGCACGCCGGATCACTCACATGCCGAGCTGGCGCTCGCCTCGGTGCTCTCGGGCAAAGACGTTTATCTGCAGAAACCTTTTACGATGACGTTGACCGAAGGCATGCTGCTTCGAGATGCCGTAGCGAGAACCGGACGCATTCTTCAAGTCGGCAGCCAGCAGCGCTCGAGCACCCAATTCCGCCGCGCCTGCGAGCTCGTGCGTTCCGGTCGTATCGGACGTGTGAAGCGCGTGGAGATCGGTTTGCCTATCGATCCGACCAAGCCGGACGATGCGGTGCAGCCGATTCCAGCGAATCTCGACTACGACAAGTGGCTCGGACCTACGCCTTTCGAGTACTACACGCAGCAGCGCGTGCACCCGCAGAACGGCTATGAGGAGCGACCGGGCTGGCTGCGCAACGAAGCCTATTGCTTAGGGATGATTACCGGCTGGGGTTCGCATCATTACGACACTCTACATTGGGCATTGAACACCGAGCTCACGGGTCCTAAACGAGTCGAAGGACGTGCTGAATTTCCGACCAACAAGATTTGGAATGTGCACGGTGCGTATCATGTCGAGCTGCTCTATCCGGACGACGTGCTCGTTACCGTCTCGGACAAACTGCCGAACGGACTCAAGTTCTATGGTGAGGACGGCTGGATATGGGTGACGCGCGAAGGCACGACGACCGCAAGCGACCCCTCGAATCCCAACGCGAAGTTGCCGCCACTCGATGCGAGCGATCCGAAGATCCTTGCCGAGGAAGGCGTCAAGGTGCGGCTGACACGCAGCAGCGAGCATCACCTGAACTGGATCGAGTCGGTCCGCTCGCGTAAGCAACCGATCGCACCGGCTCCCGTCGCGCATCGAAGCAATAGCGCTTGTATCGTAAGCTGGATCGCGATGAAGCTTGGCCGGCCGTTGAATTGGGACGTGAAAGCAGAGCGCTTCGTCAACGATGATGAGGCAAACGGCATGCTGAGCAGACCGGAACGCGATCCGTACGGAGCGCATCGACTCATTAAGGCACTCAGTTGATGAAGCGCCTGAAAGTGGTGGCGACCATGGCAGTCGCAGTCGGTGCAGTAGCCGGAGCAAGTTCATTGCTGGCCGAGAGTGGCAAGAAGTTCCAGCTCATCACACTGGATCCGGGCCACTTTCATGCCGCGCTCGTGCAGAAGTTCATGTATGCGGACGTCGATCCGCTGGTGCATATCTATGCTCCGCCGGGCGATGACATCGCTCAGCATATGAAACGCATCGAGAGCTTCAACAGCCGCGCGGAGAATCCGACGAGCTGGCGAACCCAAATCCATACCGGTGAGGATTACTTCGAGAAAATGCTCGCGGACAAACCCGGCAACATCGTCGTCATCACCGGCAACAATGCACGAAAGACCGATTACATCCTGGGTTCGGTCGAAGCCGGTCTGAACGTGCTCGCGGACAAGCCGATGGCGATCACGCCATCGGAGTTCAAGAAGCTCGAGAAGGCGTTCGCGGTGGCAGAGTCGAAAGACGTTCTGCTCTACGACATCATGACGGAGCGCTTCGAGATCACCTCGATACTTCAGCGCGAGCTTTCACAGCAAGCAGCACTGTTTGGCGAGCTCATCAAAGGCTCGGTCGACGAACCTGCCATCGTGAAAGAAAGCGTCCATCACTTCTCGAAAGTCGTCGCGGGCGCGCATTTGGTACGCCCACAATGGTTTTTCGATGTGCGCCAAGAGGGCGAAGGCATCGTCGATGTGACGACGCATTTGGTGGATCTGGTGCAGTGGCAGGCATTTCCCGAACAGGCATTGAAACCGAGCGATGCAACGGTGCTCAAGGCGCGGCGTTGGAGCACCCCGATCACGCCGGCACAGTTCAAACAAGTGACG
>JAICPY010000114.1 GCA_025929585.1 Steroidobacter sp. | reverse complement strand
TCGCTCATTCTGTTCTTCGGCACATGTCTGACGGCGGTGACGATCCTGCGGCGTGACGGCAAGGTCACGCCGAAGAAAGCAGCCGTGCGTACCCGCATCGTGATCGAGGGCGAATAGGGGATGGAGCTGTCAGGACAATACGCCGTTAGAGCACATCGAATGCGAATCCGATCGTGCCTGGGTGCCCTCACTTTGCCGAGCTTGCCCGCCGCTAGTCGACGATGCGCAAACTGCTAGTCCTGCAGCATGCGCCGAGCGAGCCATTAGGAGTGCTGGATCCACTCCTGCGGGCCGCGGGATTTCGCATCCGCTACGTGAATTTTGCCCGCGATCCATTCGCCCAAGTCGATGTAAGCCGCTACGGCGGTCTCATCGTGCTCGGCGGACCGATGAATGTCGATCAAGTCGAAAGCTACCCGCACTTGAGGCACGAGATCGAGGTGATCCATGCGGCATTGACGCGCGAAATTCCCATATTGGGCATTTGCCTAGGCGCGCAACTCCTGGCGGCCGCACTCGGTGCGCGCGTGCATCCAAGTCCAGTACGCGAGATCGGCTGGTATCCACTGACGTTGTCCAGCGCGGCAACGAGCGATCCGCTCTTCCAGCATCTCGACACCTGCACGCCTGTGTTTCAATGGCATGCGTATACGTTTACCGAGCCACGCGATAGCGTGCATTTAGCCAGCACGGAAGGTTGCGCGAACCAGGCTTTTCGATATCGCGACTTTGCCTATGGCCTGCAGTTTCACTTGGAGGTCGATGAGGCGCTGATTCGCCGGTGGTTGCGCCAATCGCAACTGCAACAGGAGCTCGAGCCGCTCGGTGGCGATGCTCACGCGCGAGTGGTGGAGCAGCAGACCAGCGCCTATCTGCAACGCTCGCAGGCGCATGCGGCCGCACTATTCTCCGCGTTCATTGGGCGATTCGGACTGCGCAGAAAGGCAGTGATGCTCAAGTCGCGGTAGCGCATCGGCTGTGACTAAACAGCGCCACAATTAGCAAGCGCAGCAACGCCGCTGTGAAGACGCGCCTCAACCTTTTGACGTGTTGGTACGTCAAATCCCCATGGAAGGCCGAGAGATGGTGCGTAAACGGTGGCATGGAGTCGTATGCGTCGCATGCGTATGCCTGACGCTGTTCGGCGCGCTTGACGCAACAAGCGCGGAGCTGTCGCACGATTCAGTCGAAGCAATTTGGAAGCCCCAGAGGCTCATGTTTGCTTATCGCAGCGAAGGTAGGACGTATAGCTGCGACATCCTGGAGCACAAAATAGTCATGATTTTGCGCCGGCTGGGCGCGCGTGACGGGCTCGAGGTGCGCCGCGTCACGTGTCACGACTTGGCGAGGCAAGCTCGTTTCGCGGTGCTGTTGGAATCACCCATCGCTGCGACGAATGAGAACATTAGCGATGTGACGCAGTATGACAGCAAGGATGAGCTCATTGCGCGTGTCAGTAACGTGGAACTTCCTTCCGCTGCAGACCTGGAGCGATTCCCCGCAGTCTGGGAATCCGTCTCGTTCCGCCGCGATCACAAGCTCTATCTCGAGGCTGGTGACTGCGCGCTCGTGCAGCAGCTGCGGCGCCAAGTTCTCCCCAAGATGTCGGTTAAGGTGACAAAGGATATCGGCGGCATGGACTGCGCGCAGGAGCTCGCCGGGATCGCGGCCCCGCGTCTAGTCGTCTTGGCGCTGGTGAGAACTTTCGATCAGTGACGGTGGCCACTCCATCGGCAAGCCCAGATTCGTAGAACGCCCAGGGTTGGCGCTTCGCCTCTCGAACCTACGCTGAAATTGCGATGCCGGAACGAACGCCGGCATCGCTGCTTCGTGCTATACCGATTCAGGAAGGGAGCCTTCGATCGAGACAAGCTCGTCCTGACGATCAATCGAGGTCATGAGCCGTCAAGCTCTCCACATGCATCTCTGCCGCAGTCAGAGTTCCATCCTTGTCGACATCGAGCTTTCCGAACATCTTCTGAGAACCGTCGGCATATTCTTCGCGGGTCAGTGCGCCATCACTATTGCGGTCAAGCTGCTCCAATTTTTCCGCAGATGACATGCGATGCTTCGCCCAAGCCACGCTCTCTGCTCCATGGCTCGCGTCGATCTCGGAAGCCGTGATGCTGCCGTCGTTGTTTACGTCCATGGCGTCAAAGCGTTTATTGGCGTGCGCCGCATGCTCGGACGCACTGATCTCGCCGGCACTGACTCCTTCCGCATCCATCCGCGTCATCTTCTGTTGGCAATCGCCACCGCCCGCGATAGCCGGAACTGAGAGGCCATACGAGGCGAGGGCGCAGAATGCAACCGCGTAAAAATTTCGTGCTGAAAGAATGCTCATTTCGAATTCCTCCTGAAGGGCTCGAGCGCAGATTGGACGAGCGCGCGCACTGCACAGTTCCGTTGCTTCAGAGCAGTCGGGCTCGTTGGAGTTGAAAAAGCAACCGTCGCCATCGGCAGAGTACTCGTTGCCGCAGCAACAGGGAAGAAGCCAGCAGAGGCTGGGAGCTCTCTCCCGTGACTATGAACCGCCAACGATGAGGGGAGGGCGGGCAAGCCACATGTGGAGCATCTTGAAGATTCCCGGCGCCAGTCGCACTGGTGCTCGTCTGCGATCACGGAGCCGCTCCTCAATAGAGGTCGGCGACGAGCATCCTTCGATTCAGGGCCAGCTGGAGTATCTTCCGTCCTTCGCTAAACATACCGAACAATTTTGGGTCGAACAATATTGGGCAGGAGTGAATCAATGACACGGGCCTCGTTTGCTATCACCTTTTCTCTATTAGGTATGACCAGTCAAGCTCAAGATCTCGGAACTGCAGAGACACGTATCGAGCTGCCGGGCATCACGTTCAACCTGGCTCTCAATCGTGCTGAGCAGTATGTGAAGGTTAGCGATGCACGACTGACGCTGAGTAGTCCTGCAAAGCGGGATAACTTCCGGGACCCCAACGGGAAGCTGTCGAACAACACCGCGCCCATGTTGTTATCCGAGATCGACAACACCAAGCCGTTCACCTTCGCCGCGAAGGTAACACCGACGTTTCTAGATACTTATGACGCAGGTGCGCTCTACATCTGGGTCCGGGACGATCTGTGGTTGAAGATGGCTATGGAGCTGGACGAGCGCGGCCGTACGAGACTCGTGAGCGTGCGCACCACCGGCACTTCGGATGACAACAATCATGATGTGGTCACATCCAAAAGTGTTTATATGAAGATTTCCTCCGATACGAACACGGTTGGTTTCTATTACTCCGTGGATAGCAAAGAATGGCAGTTGATCAAGCTCTTCAAGAATGAGTATCCCGATAAGATTTGGCTGGGTGTCAGCTCACAATCGCCGGTCGGCCAAGGAAATTCCTCCACATTCGAGAACGTCGTACTAACCCAGACAAGCGTGTCGGATTTTCGTCTGGGCAAATGAATCCGGGCAGGCGCGTGCCTTCTGGGCGACGCCGACGATGACCGCCGCGCATCTGGTGTTGGCGATCGCAGCGACAGCGTACGTCTGATCGGGGATGTACTTCGGAGAGCGCGATGATGACCGCGCATTCCGAATACGTCGGATACCGCCGACAAGTGCCGATGCTCGTTCCGTCCGTGCGACGGCGTTGACCCGCAGCAGGCCGAAGGCGCCCCGACTGCAATAAGGACCCCCTCACTGCTCTGTGCTCGAAGCGTTCGCGACAAATACTCACAGACGGGCCGGTAGCCAAAGCTGGCATCATCCCACGCTAATGTGGGCGTCCAGGAAGGCATTTGCCGAGCTCCATGAGCGATCAGCAGACCGCAGACAAGCTCCGCGCGCGCATCGCTGCCGAGCAGGTGAGGCTGATGTCGCAATTCACGACATCGCCGCTGTTCGGCAGCATCTTTCTCGGGGCGATGCTGGCATGGCTGTCCATCGAAGATCACGGCGCGTTGGCTGCTTTCGGGTGGTATGCGCTGCTCATGCTGGTCACGCTGATCCGCTGGCGCGTCGCGCGTGCCTATCTAGTGAAGCCGCATCCTGATTCGTCGGTGCGGCGATGGCGGATCACGATGCTTTCTCTAGCCGCGGTCGCGGGCGCCGTCTGGTCGATGAGCGGGACCTTATTGTTGCCGACCGATCCACTGCGCGAAGTCATCGTGGCGGTGTTCTTCATCGGCGCTACGGCATCGGGTATGGGGTCACAAGCGCCTGTACCGTACGCGTACGCGTGTTTGCTCATCCCCTTCATGCTGCCCTATGCGATCAATCAAATTTTGATGGGATCGGATCGCGTCGTTCTCGGATTGGGGTTGCTGCTCTACATTCCGATCATGCTGATCATTGCGCGAAGGCAGACGGTGTCCTTCGAGCGGCAGATTCGTCTGGCATTCGAGAACGAATCATTGGTCGAGGCATTGCGACGCGAGCGAGACCGCACGGCTCGGATCAACGAGGAACTGCAATCCCAAGTCGAAGAACAGCTCACAGCCGCGCGTCACATTCGTGCGCTCAACCGGAAGCTTCAGTCCAGAACCGTCGAGTTGCAAGCCGCAAACAAGGACCTCGAGGGTTTCTCATATTCGGTGTCGCACGATCTGCGTGCTCCATTGCGCGCGATCGATGGCTTCTCGAGCCTGTTACACGATCATCGGCTGCTGCAGGAGGACGTCGAGACTCGGCAGTACCTGACGCGCATCCGCGAGAACGTCTCCCGAATGGCTGCATTGATCAACGACCTGTTGGCATTCGCACGCTGCGGCCGTGAAACGCTGCGCCGCGAGGACTTGAATATGGATGCACTTGCGCGCGAAACTTTGCAGCAAGTTCGCGCCATCTATCCCGGCATCGAGGTTGAAGTCGCGATCGAGCCTCTGCCAGAGGCACGCGGCGATGTCGCCCTGATACGCCAAGTCTGGCTGAACTTCCTCGACAACGCCGTGAAATACACGGGTCGCGTTTCGCAGCCTCGCGTGGTCGTCAGCGGTCGCGAAGAGCAGGATAAAGTGGTGTTCGAGATTTCGGACAATGGCGTCGGCTTCGACAGCCGTTACAGCGACGCGCTGTTCCTGGTCTTTCATCGCTTGCACGGCGCGGAGTACCCAGGCACGGGGGTCGGCCTCGCAATCGTACAACGCATCGTGTCCCGGCATGGGGGTGAGGTATGGGCTCGTTCCACGCCTGGGCGGGGATCGACATTCGGCTTTTCACTCCCACTGCACGAGATGACGGCATCAGATGCGCAACTCAACTCGACGACGGGGGATGTCGTCGAATAGATCTCGATACATAGGAGTGAGGATGCAGGCTCGTGCCGTAACTCAACGTCGTGCGAGACTGCCGCCAGAACTTGTTTGTTGGGACCGGCGTGAATCCATCCCTGGAGCCTTCCACAAAAACGTCCTGTTTTTGAGGCTCCCAAAAACAAGTTCTGACGGCAGCCCCGCTACTACATCAACCGGCAACGAAGAGTAAGAACAGAATAGGAAATAAGAGAAGAAGTCCTCACGCCATTCGAGCGCTGAAACGTAAGCGCACTCTTCGAGGGACTGGAAGGGCGGGCAAGCCCCTTGTCGAGTCGTGGTTGTGTAGAGATGCGGTTCATTGCTGTCCTGACATCAGTGGATCAACCAACGAAACCTCTCAGGTTGGCGGGTGGGCGCTAGAATTTGGCGCGAATGCCTGCGAAATAACGCGAGCCGAAAGTTTCGTTGCCGATGCGTCGAAATGGGTTGTTGAATTCGACGCGCTGATCGTCGAGGAGATTGATCCCCTCGAGAAAGAACGTGATGTCCGGCGTAATGTTGAAACCGAACGATGCATCGAGCGAGCCATACTCTTCGTTGAATTCCGGAAGACTCCCGCGGCCCGCAGGCGTGATGAGCCACTCTTCTCGCCAGTTGTACGAGGCTCGCGCGCTGAAGCGTTGGTCCTCGTAGTACAGGGAAAAGTTGTAGCTCAGATCCGAAAGACCCGGGAAGGGCAGAACTTCTCCGGTGACCAAATCCGTGCCTTTGAATCCCTTGTCATCTTGGTACGTGACGTTCGCCAGCAAGCCAAACCCATCGAATGGTGTGGAGAGGAAGTCGAATGCAAGCTGTAAGCCGGCCTCGATGCCATTGATGGTGACCTTCTCAGTGCCGTTGATGGGCCGAGTGATCGTGTAGGTCACGCCATCGACATCTTCCGGCGCCGCCTCGTTGACGATGAACGAGGAAATCTCCTTGCGGAACAGCGTCGCAGACGCGTAGCTATCTTCAGAGAAATACCACTCTACGCCTAGATCGTATTGGTCTGCCTCGAATGGCTGCAGGTCGGGATTGCCGCGCGAACCCGTAAGACCAACGATATCGGTCGAACGACGTAGCGCAAGCTGGCTCGGATTGGGTCGCGCGAGAACTTTGCCGGCCGTCATCCGTCCAACGAGCTCGTCTGAAAAGTCAAAACGCAGATTGAGCGAAGGAAGCCATTTGCTGTAGCCGCCGTCTCTGGATCCCGGCTCGAAGGTGGCAACGCCATCTTCGACGACGCGATTGAATCCCGATGAGCTTGTGTCGGTATCGACATAGCGTGCGCCAATCGTCCCGCTCACGGGAACGGCGAGATCCGCGAAGTTGAACGACGCCTGCAGATAGGCGGCATTCGTCTTCTCTTCGACTTCCCACGTGTCCAAATAATTCTGGAAGGTCCCGCCTGTGTTTGGATTGGGATTCGTTCCGTAGGGATCCAAACCGCCTGCGATGCCGCTCGCCGCAACCGTGGCATCGTAAGTTTCATCGCCATTATCGTTCCAGAAACGCACGCCGCTGCCGAAGCCGAGATCGCCGGTGTCGAAAAACTGAATGTCGTTCACGCCCGAAAAATCGTTCACGATCGCTTCGATCGTCGATTGAGGTACAGGCAGTGTGGTCCGACCGGCCGCGCTCGCCGGTGCATTCGTGCGAGCGGTCAGCTCGATCGTGCGTTGAAACAAGAGACTATCCATCGTCAACGTACGCACATCGACGCCGCTCTTTATTGAAGTCAACCAACTGCCTTCCGGCAGGTATTCGACGTTGAACTGTCCGCTCGTTTCCTCTTGCGTGTTGGTTCGCGGGTTGAACACCGCCGCGATGTTGTTCACGGCTCCGCCAGTGGTTGTGTCGAGACCCGGGAACGAGAAATTCGGCGCACGCTCACCGCCGGTGTAGTCGATGATCGCTCGGGGTACGCCGAAGATCGTGGCGGTGGAATTCTTTTCGTCGTTTTGCACGTCCGCGGAAGCGTAAGTGAGGCGTCCGTCGAAATTGAAGCGACCTACCTTCCATTCTCCACCGACCGCGCTCGTGTATTGTTCGCGCTCGAGATTGCCATTGATGTTGCGATAGGCGAGGTCCATCGGAAAGTCTTGCGTAGCCGTGAGCTCGATATGCGTGACGGTGTTGTCCGCGCCAACCGTACTATTCGCGTAATCGATCACGCCGCCGCCGGCACCGAGTTGCATCAGCATGTTGCTGACTTCCTCTTTGCCGCGCGCATAAGTGCCTTCCGCGAACAGTTTCAGGTCATCGCTCGGCTGCCATTCAACGATCGCCATGTAAGCAGGACGCGTCGTCTCGCGACGATCGATGATGTAGCGCGGAATCTCTGGAACCCAATCTGCTTCTGAATCGCCGTTGATGTCTGTGTGCCTGCCTGGCGGATTCGTGGCTGGGTCGCGGCGCAGCCATCCTGTGGTACGCGCGTTGTGACTATCGAGGTGTCGCTCCTCCCAAGTAGCCGCAAACAGCACACCTAACTTGTCGTCGAGAAATGTGCGACTGCCGATCAACGCGAGTTTGGGATCCAATTCGTCCGCCAAATCGCTGTAGACCATCTGCACGGATCCAGCGAGGTAGGGCTCCGTGCTGTCTAACGGACGCCGCGTCACTACGCGCACCGTTCCGCCGATGCCGCCTTCGGTCATCTCTGGAGTCGCGGACTTGATTACTTCGAGGCGCTTCACGAACTCGACTGGAAGATCGCGAAAATCGACGTCGCGTCCGCCTCCTACGGTGAGCGAAAGTGCCGTCACGCCGTTGATCTCAACTCGATTGAGTCCGGGATCCGCCCCGCGAATGCTCACACCGCGCCCTTCGCCATCCTGGCGATTGATCTGCACGCCCGTGATGCGTTGCATTGCTTCACTGAGATTCTTGTCGGGGAAGTCGCCGATGTCTTCAGCTGAGATCGCATCGACGACTTGGATGGCCTCGCGCTTCACCTCCATCGAGGTGCGCAAACCGGCACGGATGCCGGTCACGATGACTTCTTCTACAGGCGCGCCCCTCGCAGGTGTCGTAGCAGGCGCTTGCGCCTGCGCAGCGGCCTGACCGTGCGTCATCAAAACCGATGCTGCAAGGAGCGACATCGGCACGCAAGTCGGTACATAAGAATTCGAACGCCAATGACGATGCTTGGATCTGTCCACCGCTCGTTCCCCCTAATGGTTAGCTTCGGACTATCGTTTCGGCCTTGATTCACATCAGCGATCCACTCGGCGAGAGCTCGCCTCGATGCTCGTTGACTGCTTCCGAGTCGCCCCGAGCGATACTTCGCTAATGTTTCCACTGAATGAATTTGCGCCCGGCTGACCGGACTTGCAAATTAACCGCTTCTGCAGTGCAATGACACCGGGCGCATTAATGCCAGGCACCAAGCAAATGGTCAATGACAATTAAATACAAGCAAAATCGGTCAGCGGGACGCGGCTTCTGAAGCTTCTGGTGACCAGTCCACACCCGCGATCGTGATGAGAGATCAACGTGACGAACCCCATTTCTCGCCGAGACTTCATTACTGGCACGGTAGCGACCTCTGCGCTGGCGGCCGGACCTGGACACGGGACGGATATCGAGGGTAAGCGCTCGACGGAAGGCCAGCCGACAACTCGGGACGGCTTGGTCGACTGGTTGGATGGGTATGCGCCTTCGAGTTTCAGCGGAGCGACTTGGGGGATGCCGTGGCCGCGCGGTAAACATGGCGCTAAGACAAGCTTTGTCTTGCGCGATCGCTCGAAACGCTCGATTCCGTTGCAAAGCTGGCCGCTGGCCTATTGGCCCGAGGGTTCGCTGAAGTGGACAGCGCACGCGCTCGGCTCAGATCAGAGCATCGGGGAAGGGCCGTTCCAAATCGTGCCGAGTCGGACGGCGCCGAAGGTCGGCGTCGCGATCGAGTTGAAGGAAACCGATTCGAGCATTGAGATCGACACAGGTCCTATCGCATGTCGTATTCCACGCGGTGGCACGCAGCTCATCAGCTCTATCGGCCGCAATAGCAAGGAGCTATTTCACGACGGCAGGTTGATCCTGTTGCGTCAGGATCGTGCTTCAGGGGAGGGCGCGGGCGCGATTACGCAGGAGACATTCGAAAGTCGGCTGGCCAAAGTCGTGATCGAGCATCGCGGGCCGGTGCGCGTTGTGGTGAAGATCGAAGGACAACATGCAAATGCGAGCGGGAGGCAGTGGATGCCCTTCACCGTGCGGCTGTATTTCTATGCGGGTGCGCACGCCATCCGCATGCTGCACACCATCGTTTTCGATGGCGATGAATCCCGCGACTTCATTCGTGGCATCGGTGTGCGATTTGCTACGCCTTTGGATGACGCACTAAACGATCGTCACATACGTTTTGCAGGAGAAAACGACGGGGTGTTCGGGGAATCAGTTCGCGGCCTTACGGGATTGCGACGCAATCCAGGTGTGGACGCACGCAAGGCTCAAATCGAAGGTCGGCCTGTTCTCGACATCGTACCGCAGGTACGTGACCGTCTGCACTTGATTCCGGCGTTCGGCGATTGGACGTTGCTGCAACCGAATGCCGATTCATTCCTGATCCGCAAGCGCACGGCGGACGGCCATGCATGGCTCGATGCAGACCGCGGTCGACGTGCATCCGGACTCGGATATGTCGGCGGACCAACGGGTGGGATCGCATTCGGCATCCGCGATTTCTGGCAGAGCCACCCCGCACAACTCGACATTCGTCACGCAGCGGATACGTCAGCCGAAGTGACAGCCTGGGTTTGGGCGCCGGATGTGCAACCCATGGATTTGCGTTTCTATCACGATGGCTTGGGTCAGGACACATTCGACAAACAACTCGACGCATTGGAGATTACCTACGAAGACTATCAGCCCGGCTTCGACACCGCGCTCGGTGTGGCGCGTACCAGTGAATTGATGCTGTGGGTGTGCGATGCGACGCCGACACGCGAGCATTTCGCTGAGCTCGCGGCAGAACTACGCAAACCTGCGAAGCTCGTCGCGACGCCGCCGACGCTGCAGCATGCCGGTGTGTTTGGCGGAACGTTTTCGGTTCCCGACCAGGGGAAGCCAAGGGAGAAACAGATCGATGAGCGGCTTGCCTGGTTGTTCGATTTCTATCATCGGCAGCAGGACGAACGAAGCTGGTACGGGTTCTGGAATTATGGCGATGTCATGCACACCTACGATGCGGACCGCCACACGTGGCGCTACGACGTCGGTGGTTACGCGTGGGATAACTCGGAGCTTTCGACGGATATTTGGCTGTGGCTGTATTTCCTGCGCACCGGACGCGCCGATGTATTCCGCTTCGCCGAAGCGATGACGCGTCATACCGGCGAAGTCGATGTGCACCATCTCGGCCGATTCGCTCCCTTGGGTTCGCGCCACAACGTCATGCACTGGGGATGCAGCGCTAAGCAGCTGCGTATCAGCACGGCGTTGAATCGACGTTACTACTACTTTCTCACGGCGGATGAACGCGTCGGTGACTTGATGCGCGAGCAAATCGAAGCGGCACGCACGCTTCGCACGATCGAGCCGGAACGCAAACTGCCGTACGCGCGCTCGCGTCCGCCGCTCGATCCGCAAGGCGACTATGCCCACGTGAGCTTCGGCACCGATTGGGGATCGCTGGCCGGCGCATGGCTCACCGAATGGGAGCGCACGCGCGACCCACGTATGCGCGAGCGCTTGCTGCGAAGCATGCAAACGGTCGGCGCGCAGCCTAAAGGCTTGTTCACCGGCCGAGGCCGTATGAATTTGCGCACCGCTGCGTTCGACATCGCAACCGATTCCGAGATCAACGTATCGCATCTCAGTGCCGCGTTCGGTCTGCCGGAGGTCTGCGCAGAGCTCATCGAGCTATTGCGCGTCCCGGAATTCGAACGCGCGTGGATCGAATATTGCGAGCTGTACAACGCTTCGGCGGAGCAGCAGCGCCAAGCGCTCGGGGAAGCGCTTGGCGAGCTCAACTTGCAGCAGGGGCACGCGCGACTGACGGCGTTTGCAGCGCATCGCAAGCAGGACGCTGCACTCGCGAAGCGTGCGTGGGCGGAGTTCGATGCGGGCCGTGCGGGTTATCCCGCGACCCGGAAGTTCGAATCGCTGCAAGTCTCAGGACCGGCGGTGCTCAATCCCGTCACGGAAGCCACGTGGGTATCGACCAACGAAACGGCGCAGTGGGGACTGGCGGCGATACAATGTATGGCGTTCGCTGGGTTTGAGATGTGATATGTAGATGTAGACGAAAGCGCGCGCGTGAACAGAAACGGAATCGGAGCATCCCTTAAGTGAAGAGTGCCGACGTGGTGCTCGTGCTGACGACGGGCGGCACGATCGACAAGCAGTATTTCGATGCTCTAAGTGAGTATCAGATCGCGGACACCGCCGTTCGGCGCCTGCTGCAGGTGGCGCGCGTGACTCATCCGCATCATGTTGACGAGTTACTTCGCAAGGACAGCCTCGATCTGGTGGATGAGGATCGCGACCGTATCGTCGCGCACGTGCGGCAGGCACCTCAAACCAAGATCGTGGTGACCCACGGCACGGATACCATGACGTTAACCGCCGCTGCGCTATCGAGTGTTCCAAACAAGACGATCGTTCTCACTGGGGCGCTGACTCCAGCTCGCTTTACGGAAAGCGATGCGGCATTCAACTTGGGAATGGCATTCGCGACGGCCCAGAGCGCTCCGCCCGGTGTCTACATTGCGATCAACGGATCTGTGTTTCGTTGGAATGAAGTTGTCAAGGATCGACAGCTGGGACAGTTTGTCCGCAAAGGGTAATGCTTATCTATCCGGCTTCGGATACCTACGATTTCTATTGCCTAGCCTTGTCCGGAGCAACGCTGGAGCTCGATGATTTTGACAAGCGCAGATCGCTCGGCGATCGAGCGCCGAGTACGGTTGCGACGGTATACATCGACTCGTCCACATCATTGCGCGCTTCTCCTCTGGACGTGGCACTTCCTCGACGCTAGGGTTGCTCACTTCGTGTAAACCTCGCGAGCTCTCCATGCCTCGTTCGTACATGCCTCGTTCGTATATTGCCGTCGCGCTACTGTTCGTCATCTCACACTCCGAAGGGGCGCCTGCAGAGGCACCTTCGAAGTTGTTCGAGGGCCGCGATCTATTTGCGCTGCAAGTGGCGACGGATCCGCAGATTCGTCCAGATGGCAACGTCGTGGCGTATACGCGCGTCACGTACGACGCAATGAAGGATAAAGGGCGCTCCTCGATTTGGATTGTCGATACCGAAACAGGTGTGCAAACGCCGCTCGTCAGCGGTTCAGGTGATCACACCTCGCCGCGTTGGTCTCCTGACGGCTCACGACTCGCGTATGTATCGACCGCTGAAGGTGGCAAGCCGCAGATCTTCGTGCGATGGATGCAAAGCGGCGTTGCTGCCCATCTGGCGGAATTAACCGATGCACCTTCCGATCCAAGCTGGTCGCCCGACGGCAAGTGGATCGCGTTCACGATGTTCGCGCGCGATGAGAAGCCGAAGCTCGGCGAAGCGCCGCCGAAACCTGAAGGGGCAGAGTGGGCGCCAGAGTTGGAGATCATCACCGATGTGAACTATCGGGCGGATGGCGCGGGTTATCTGAAACCTGGCTATACCCATGTCTATGTCATACCGTCGGATGGCGGTGCTCCGCGACAACTCACGTTCGGCGCATTCAACGAAACCGGACCGTTGTCTTGGACATCCGATAGCCGATCCCTGATCGCAACAGGCAATCGCCTCGAAGGGTGGCAGCGCGAACCGGTGAACTCGGAGATCTATCGGATCTCCGTCGTGGACGGCGGAATCGAAGCTCTGACGACTCGCAAGGGGCCCGACGTTGCCCTCGATCTTTCTCCAGACGGCAGTAAGCTCGCGTACGCCGGATTTGACGATCAACTTCTGAGCTACACGATCCAGCAGTTGTATGTGATGGACCTGGAAAGCGGAAGCTCACGCCCGCTGACCGAATCGCTCGATCGCTCGATCGATAGTGCTCAATGGGCTGAAGATGGACGCAGCATCTATGTCCAATATGATGATCACGGCATTACCCGCATCGCACGCATCTCGTTGAACGGCCGCGTCGAGCCTGTAGTTGAAGGTGTGGCCGGTGGATCGCTCGATCGACCCTACACTGGCGGACAGTTCACCGTCGCGAAGAATAATACGGTCGCGTTCACCAGCGGATCGGTCCATCGTCCATCCGACATCTCGATTGCGCGCGGCGGCAAGAATCGTCAGCTCACACGATTGAACGAGGCATTGCTGGGTCACAAGACGCTGGGGGAGGTCAGAGCGCTGAAAGTGACCTCATCTGTCGATCAACGCGCGATCGATGCATGGCTGGTGATGCCGCCGGAGTTCGAACGCGGCAAGAAATATCCGCTGATACTCGAGATTCACGGAGGCCCATTCGCGGCGTACGGCCCGGTGTTCTCCACCGACAATCAGCTGTATGCGGCTGCGGGCTATGTGGTGCTCTATGTCAATCCGCGCGGCTCCAGTTCGTACGGTCAGGAGTTCGCCAATCTGATTCATCACGCCTATCCCGGCAATGACTACGACGATTTAATGAGCGCCGTCGATGCTGCAATTACGGAAGGTTTCGTGGATACCGAAAATCTATTCGTCACGGG
>JAICPY010000164.1 GCA_025929585.1 Steroidobacter sp. | reverse complement strand
TTGTCGAGTGATCTATTTAATAGAAAGGGACCCGTGGTTCGGACGTACGGAGTACCCGAACTACGCGTCTGTACACACTATGGTTCCCGCTGGTCCGGGAACTACTTCTTGGCGCCACGTATTTACGCCACTGCAAATTCAGCGACGCGATGCGTATAACAAAAACGCCGCTCGCACCGAAGCCAAGGAACCACTTGTCACGCGGCAAGCTGGAGCGTAAGCGCCGGAAAGCCCGACAGTGCTCCGGAAGCCTTCTCTCAAGCCTGCCGTGTGCTTGAAGACTTCAGGAGTCGTAATGTCCGATGCACAACATGTCTGGGCGCTTATTCTCGCGGGCGGCGATGGTAGTCGTCTACGGGCATTGACAACCAAACCCTGCGGAACGGCCGTTCCCAAGCAATTTTGCTCCCTCGACGGCGACCGCTCGCTGCTCGAGGACGCGATCTTGCGTGCATCGAAGCTGGTTCCGCGCGAGCGAATCTGCACCATTGTCGCTCAACAGCATCGTCAATGGTGGTCAGAATGCAGCGAGCTTGCACGCTTGCCGCACGACAATCTGATCGTGCAGCCACGAAATCGCGGCACGGGCATAGGCATTCTTTATTCCGTCTTGCACATTCTCGCCAAAGATCCGAGCGCGCGCATCGTCATGCTGCCCGCCGATCATTATGTCCGAGAGGAGCCCGTATTGCGCGAGGCACTCGTGCTCGCGCTCCAGCGCGTCGAGGAGGGCAAGGAGCAGCCGGTACTGTTGGGCATCGAGCCCGACGTGTCAGACACCGATCTTGGCTATATCGTTCCAGGCGGGCCCGACCTTGCAGGCGGACAAAAGGTTGCGAAATTCATCGAGAAGCCCAATGCCGAGCTCGCCAACGAGCTGATCGAGCAGGGCGGATTGTGGAATGCCTTCATCATCGCAGCGACCGGACACACGCTGTTGAATATGTTTCTGCCTCGTTACAGCGCAACGGTAATGGAAATGCAGATCATCTTGCGACGCCGCTTGAGTTTGGGTTTCCCAGCCGGCGGCTGGCCTGCGCTCGTCGACTTGTATATGCGGCTGCCCTCGCTGGATTTCTCGCGCGACATCTTGGAAGACAAAGTATCCAACTTGTGCGTGGTGCGAGTGCCACCATGTGGATGGAGCGATTTGGGAACACCACGACGCGTGGGGGAAACCTTGCAGCATCTGCAGCTGCAACCCCGCCCCGAACGCGAACATTGGAGCTCGACCCAACACCTCAACCTCGCCGCTCAACACGCGCAATTCGAGCGCATCGCCTCGTTGGGGATGGGGTAGGGCCGGATAGAAGCGGTTAGCGGTTAGCGGTTAGTCGGAAGGCCGCAGCGCGCTGTTGGCGCGCAAATTGCTGCATTTCAGCCATCGACGATTTCGATGTTGCGCGCGTTCTCTTTCTAACCGCTAACCGCTAACCGCTAACCGCCAACCGCTTCTCTCTTCCATGACTCGCCCCATCAACGAAGTATGGCCTGGGCAACCCTATCCGCTCGGGGCGACCTGGGATGGCCAAGGGGTGAACTTCGCGCTGTTCTCCGAGCACGCCGAAGCGGTCGAATTGTGCCTGTTCGACATGCGCGGTCGCAGAGAGCTACAGCGTATCAAGTTGACTGAGCAGACCGATCGCGTCTGGCATTGCTACTTGCCGGAGGCTCGTCCTGGTCAGCTATACGGCTATCGCGTCTACGGTCCGTATCAGCCGCAGCATGGGAATCGATTCAATCCAAACAAGCTGCTGCTCGATCCGTACGCGAAATCCATCGTCGGTACGCTTGCGTGGACCGATGCTCATTTTGCCTATCGCATCGGTCATCCGCGTGCGGATATGTCCTTCGATAGGCGCAACAATGCCGATGGCATTCCGAAGTGTCAGGTAATCGATCCGGCATTCTCTTGGGGTGATGATCGAAGGCCGAACGTGCCATGGCATGACACAGTCATCTATGAGATGCACGTGCGCGGATTCACAATGCAGCATCCGCAAGTGCCGCCGCAATATCGCGGCACCTATGCCGCTCTTGCCACCGCGCCGGTCATCGAATACCTGCAGCGCCTCGGCGTAACAGCCGTGGAATTGATGCCGGTGCATTTCTTCGTGAACGATCGGCATCTCGCGGAAAAAGGACTGAAGAACTATTGGGGCTACAACTCCATCGGCTATTTCGCGCCGCATCAAGCCTACTCGGCGAGTGTGCATTCCGAGCGCGAGTTCAAGACCATGGTCAAGACACTGCATTCCGCAGGCATCGAGGTGATTCTCGATGTGGTCTACAACCACACTGCCGAAGGAAATCACCTAGGTCCAACCTTGTGCTTCCGTGGCATCGACAATGCTGCCTATTACCGGCTCGTTCATGACGACGCGCGGTACTACATGGATTACACGGGTTGCGGCAATACGCTGAACATGCTTCATCCACGCGTACTGCAGCTCATCATGGATAGCTTGCGCTATTGGATCGAAGAGATGCACGTCGATGGTTTTCGCTTCGATCTAGCTGCCGCGCTGGCGCGTGAGCTGCACGCTGTCGATCGCCTCGGTGCGTTCTTCGACATCATCCATCAAGACCCGATCATCTCGCGCGTCAAGCTGATCGCCGAACCCTGGGATCTAGGCGAGGGTGGTTATCAGGTGGGTGGTTTCCCCGTCGGCTGGACGGAATGGAACGGAAAGTATCGCGATGTCATTAGGGACTACTGGAAGGGCGAGGGCGGGCTCATTGGCGAGCTGGCCTACCGAATGTCCGGCTCCAGCGATCTGTACGAACATAGCGGACGGCGGCCTTACGCGAGCGTGAATTTCGTTACAGCTCACGATGGGTTCACGTTGCGTGACTTGGTGTCTTACAACGAGAAGCACAACGAGGCGAATCTGGATGAGAACCGCGACGGAGAGAACCACAATCGCAGTTGGAATTGTGGCGCCGAAGGTCCGACGGACGATCCTAAGATCCGCGAGCTGCGAATGCGGCAGATTCGCAATTTTCTCACGACGCTGATGCTCTCCCAGGGCGTGCCGATGCTGTTGGCAGGCGATGAGTCTGGACGAACCCAGCGCGGCAACAACAACGCATATGCCCAAGACAATGAATTGACGTGGCAGGACTGGGAGTTGAACCGCGAGGATCAGGATCTGCTCGGCTTCACTCGGGAGCTGATCAAGTTGCGCTTGAGCCATCGTGTGTTTCGGCGGCGCAGTTTCTTCCAAGACCGCTCGATTAGAGGCGACAGCGTGCGGGACATCGTATGGCTCGATCCGAACGGATCGGAGATGACCGATCAGCAATGGCACGAGAGTTTCGCGCGCAGTCTCGGGGTATTTCTTTCCGGCCGCGCGCTCAACGAACGTAACGAACGCGGCAAGGTCGTCATCGACAGCGATTTCTTGCTGCTCGTGAACGCACATCACGAACAGATGGACTTCGACATACCTATGACGCCGGCTGATGCCCATTGGACGTTGCGTCTAGATACGTCCGACCCGGCTGGATTCGACATCGCTTCTCGCATGCTGCGTCCTGGCGAAACTTACACGGTTCAGGGACGCGCGCTGGCGTTGTTCGAGTATCCCTTACCTCCGGAGGACGGCTTGTGAAACGCAGGCACAAGCTACCTTTCGGCGCGGAGATCGAGCGCGATGGGCGTACTCGCTTCCGATTGTGGGCACCAAGCGCCAAGAGCGTTTCACTCAAGCTGCAAGCGTTGGACCGTAGCGAGGCGCAAGCGGTTCTGAAATCGATAGGTGAGGGCTGGTACGAAACCATCCTCGCGAATGCACCCGCCGGTACGCGCTATGCCTATCGCATTGACGACGAGATCGACGTTCCAGATCCCGCCTCGCGGTTCAATCCCACCGGTGTTCATGATGCAAGCGTGGTCATCGACCCGACATCTTTCGATTGGGGTGATGAGGACTGGAAGGGACATGCATGGCACGAGCTCGTAATCTACGAGCTGCACGTCGGCACGTTTTCCCGAGAAGGAACGTATGCTGCGCTTGCAGAGCGCCTAGGTGATCTGGCCGAGCTTGGCGTCACGGCGATTGAGTTGCTTCCGCTTGCATCTTTCCCTGGCGTTCGAGGTTGGGGCTATGACGGCGTATTGCCGTATGCGCCTCATCCTGCTTATGGAACGCCGGAGGATTTGAAACGCCTGGTGCAGCGTGCGCATGACTTAGGATTGTCGGTACTCCTGGATGTCGTCTACAACCACTTCGGCCCCGAAGGCAATTACCTCAGCCGCTACGCACGCGAGTTCTTCACCTCGAAGCATCACACGCCCTGGGGCGATGCGATCGACTTTGCGAATCCGAACGTTCGCCAGTTTTTCATTCAGAACGCGCTGTATTGGGTAAACGAATACCACTTCGATGGACTTCGTGTCGACGCAGTACATGCAATGTACGATGACGGCCCGCGGCATTTTATCGATGAGCTCAGCGATGCAGTAAAGGAGGGGCCCGGACGTGAGCGCGAAGTGCACATCGTGCTCGAGAATCACCGTAACGAAGCACGAAGATTGAAGCGCAAAGGCATCTCGCAGTGGAACGATGATTTTCATCATGCAGTGCACGTGCTCATTACCGGTGAGAAGGAAGGCTACTACGAGGATTACGCCGATCGCCCTATCGAGCAACTCGGCAAAGCGCTTGCGGAAGGATTTATCTATCAAGGCGAACGCTCCGTCACTAGCGGTGAGGCGCGTGGCGAACCGAGCGCCCATCTGCCCACCAGTGCGTTCGTGAACTTTCTGCAGAACCACGATCAGATCGGAAATCGCGCACTCGGTGAACGACTGGCGGTGTTGACGCAATCCGAGCCGCTGCGAGCCGCCCTCGCAATCCTATTGCTCGAGCCGCATATTCCAATGCTGTTCATGGGCGAGGAATACGCCGCGACACAGTCATTCTTTTACTTCTGTGACTACACCGGCGATCTTGCAACCGCGGTACGTAACGGCAGGCGCGATGAGTTTGCCGGCTTCGCTGCTTTTTCCGATGAAACTCGCCGGGAGCAAATTCCCGACCCGAATGCCCGGGAAACTTTCGAGCGCAGCCAACTCGTTTGGGACGAGCGTCGGCAGGAGCGGCACCGGCGTTGGTGGGAGTACGTGAGCGGTTTATTGCGGCTGCGCGCCGGACGGGTTGTGCCGCTGATTCCGAACCTGGAGCCGGCAGGCAGTACCTATCACGTGAACGGGAATGTGCTTACAGCCGCGTGGCGTGCATCGAAAGGCGCCGAATTACAGATGGTCGCGAATCTCGGAACGAGCGATGCGGGTGTCCGAAGCGATGGTCGCGGCGAATTGTTATTTTGCACGGCTGACGACCCAGCCCGCAGCAACGATGTGCACCGCGCACTTTCGCCCGCACTTTCGCCATGGGAAGTGAGGTTCTATTTACGTGAGTAGACCATGGCTTTGTCTACTTCCACTCGGACGTGGCGGGCGCATCGAGCGCCGCCGGTTTTATGCGTTCTCTGCACGGTTCGTAATGGATGAGATCGCTTGGAGCGCGAGCACGTGAGGCCTGGCACTAGTCCGCGAGCGACCTATCGCTTGCAGCTTCATCACGAATTTACCTTCGAGCATGCGCGAGCGGTTGTGCCGTATCTTGCACGGCTCGGTGTGAGTCACGTGTATTGCTCCCCGATCCTCAAGGCACGGCCGGGAAGTATGCATGGGTACGATGTCACCGATCACACCCAACTCAACCCCGAGCTTGGCACTCGTGAGCAATTCGACGCATTCGTCGATGCGCTCCATCAGCATGGCTTGGGTCTGATCGTCGATATCGTTCCCAATCACTTGGGCGTGATGGGCGAGGACAATCAGTGGTGGCTGGACGTACTGGAAAACGGCCCCGCGGCCCGCGCAGCACCATTCTTCGATATCGATTGGCAGCCACAGCGGTCATCGATGCGCGATCGGATTCTAGTGCCTATTCTGGGCGAGTCTTATGGCAACGTGCTCGAGAAGGGCGAGTTGAAGCTTCAATTCGATGCAACTTCAGGTGGCTTTTCGGTTCGCTATTACCAGAACGTCTTTCCGATCGACCCCAGGGAATACCCGCGCATCTTCACGCCGTTTGCGCACTTGTTGGACGCGCGCGTGCCACAGGATGATCCGGATCACGGTGACTTCGAAAGCCTGATGACGGCTTTCGGCCACTTGCCCGCGCGAAGTGATACGAATGAAGAGTCCATCGCAATTCGCTATCGCGACAAAGAGGCGCACAAGCGCCGGCTAGTTCGCCTGATCGAACGTAGCCCGGCCTTGGCTTTGCACATTGGCGATGTGCTCAGCGCATTCCAAGGCGAAGTAGGCAAACCATCGAGTTTCGATCCATTGGATCAATTGCTCGAGGCGCAAGCTTATCGTTTGGCTCACTGGCGCGTCGCGGTCGATGAGATCAATTATCGCCGCTTCTTCGATGTGAACAATCTTGCTGCCCTGCGTATGAACGAGAAGGATGTCTTCGACAGTACGCACGCTCTGATCTTCGAGCTGATCGATGCGGGCAAGATCGATGGGCTGCGCATCGATCATTCCGATGGGCTGTACGATCCGCAAGCGTATTTCGATCGGCTGCAGGGGCGCTTTGCCGATGAGAATCAGGTCAAGCCGCTTTATGTGGTCACCGAGAAGATCTTGGCCGGGCATGAGCGGCTGCCTGAGACGTGGCTCGTGCACGGGACGACAGGATATGAGTTTGCCGCGCTCGCGGCCGGTTGGCTGGTGTGCACGGAGGAAGAACGACGGATCACCAGACGCTACCAACAGTTCACCGGGACTGAGCTCAGCTTCGAGGAGCTCGTGTACCGTAGCAAGAAGCTGGTGATGCGCGCCTCGCTGGCCGCGGAAGTCGAAGTGCTCGCGACGCAGTTGGATCGTATCGCTCAACTTGATAGACATACGGCCGATTTCACGCGAGCTTCGATTCTTGAAGCCATCATCGAGGTAATCGCGTGCTTCCCGGTCTATCGAACCTACATCTCAGGGGACGGGGTAAGTGACGAAGATCGGCGAATCATCAATTGGGCAATAGGCGTTGCGCGCAACCGCAGTCCCGTAGAGCTGAGCGTGTTCGACTTTCTGCGTGACGTGTTGCTAGGTGACGCTGCTATTGAGCGTCCCGAGTCGCATCGTCGTGCGATGCGCGAGTTCGCCATGAAGTTTCAGCAGGTGACCTCGCCAGTCACCGCCAAAGGCGTCGAAGATACCGCGTTCTATCGTTTCAATCGGCTGATTTGTCTAAACGAGGTCGGCAGCGATCCTCGCCGCTTCGGCGTGTCGAGCGCTGCTTTGCATCAAGCCAATCTGGAGCGCGCGAAGGCCTGGCCGCACGCGATGCTGGCGAGCTCCACGCACGACACAAAACGCAGCGAAGATGTACGTGCACGCATTGCAGTCATCAGCGAGCTGCCGGATCTTTGGAAGCTGCACCTCTCCCGCTGGAGCAAGCTCAACCGCAGCAGGCGTCGAGAGGTCGAAGGATCTCCCGCGCCGTCGCGCGAAGACGAGTACATGCTGTATCAAACGCTTGCCGGATTCTGGAGGCCGAATGAAGATCCTGCCTCGCTGATCGAGCGGCTCCAAGCCTACTTGATCAAGGCTGCCCGGGAGGAAAAGCGCACGACGTCGTGGATCACGCCAAACGAAGAGTATGAGAAAGCTTTGTGCGATTTCGCAGCTGCGCTGTTGGTCGATCCTGAGCGCAATGCGTTCTTGCGCGACTTCAGGACGTTCGCCGAGACCATCATGTTCTTCGGGGGCGTGAACTCGCTCGTCCAGGCCGCACTGAAGCTAACCTCTCCTGGGCTGCCCGACGTGTATCAGGGGACGGAGCGAAGCTCGCTTGCTCTCGTCGATCCTGACAACCGTCGTCCCGTCGACTATGAAGGGGCGGCGCGGTTATTGGAGAGAGTCGAGCAGGCATCTATCGAATCGGTCGTGGACGATGTCGATGCGGCGAAAATGCTGGTCACCTGGAAGCTGTTGCAGTTACGCAAGAGCCATCCAGACCTGTTCGCAAACGGTAACTACCAGCCGCTGCAGATCGAAGGTGAAAAGAGCGACCATCTCATCGCCTTCGCGCGAATCTGCGATGAGCGCTCCTGCATCATTGTGTTACCGCGGTGGTGCGCTCGTTTGAAGGGCGGCGTGATGGAACTGCCGTTGGGAGAGCGCACTTGGGGCTCTCTAGAAATATCGGCGCCCGTCCAAGGCACATTGCGCGATATATTTACTGGAAGAATTTTCGATTTCGAAGGCTCTCTCGAAACGAGAGTACTGCGAGCCGCGGATGTGCTGAGCACCTTTCCGCTCGCCGTACTGGTGAGCGAAAGCGCCTCCTAAGTGCCTTGTAGGTAGAAGAGAAGAATACTCTCGCAAAGATCGCAAAGCCCGCAAGGCGAGAGAATTGACTTTGCCGGGTAGGCGGCCGAAGCGACATCATCGAAGAGTTTCCAGCGGGAATTCAACGTCGTTCTCCTTTCTACCTTTGCGGTCTTCGCGATCTTTGCGAGCGTCTTATCTTTAGCACGAAATAATTGTTTAGCTTGCGTTCTGGTCCTGCTGTCCGTGCGAGGTCAGAGTTACTATTCAGGACACAACTTCACGGGAGCGAATATGGCTAGGCGTTTGGAAGGCAAGGTTGCGTTGATCACGGGTGCAAGCGCGGGTATTGGTCGGGCGAGCGCTCGTGCGCTTGTCAAGGAAGGGGCGAAGCTGGTTCTGACGGCTCGGCGCGCTGAGCGCCTCGATCAGTTGATTGCAGAAGCCGCCAATGTCGGAGTGCAAGCGATAGCCGTCATCGGTGATGCCAGAGAGGAATCGACGGCCCAACGCTGCGCAGAAGCGGCAGTGAAGA
>JAICPY010000019.1 GCA_025929585.1 Steroidobacter sp. | reverse complement strand
TTGGGGTTGCAAGAGATGCTGGCGGATGAGATCACGGGCGAGTTACGGGCCATTCGACAGAATGCGATCAACGAGGCGCGAAGCAGACGCCAAACGGTCGAGAAGCCCCTGCAAAGTAAGGGTATCCGTTATGGCTCGATCCGCGCGATGGCCAACGGCACGGTCGATACGAGCCGAGTCGTTGGAGTCGATCCGGATTTACGAGTCAAACCATTCTTCGCGCACGGCGATACGACCTCGATCCGCGAATTCGTGATCGGCGCACTCAACGACGAAATGGGGCTTCAAGCAGTAGATCCTCTGACTGCGTCCGCTGCGGCAGGCGCTCGAGTAGTGACGCCGACGGGGATGGTGTTGAACGGAGCGACTGATCTGGTGAAGACGAGCTTGGTTAGGACGCCATCCGACGATGCGGATCGCGACGGCGTGTTCAACGAGATCCCGACCGCGCTAGTGGATCACCTGGAGTTTTATCTTTTCAACTATTTCAAACCCGGTACGTATCGCCACACGAACCAGGCGCAGATCGGCCAAAATCTTCTGGTCCAGATCGGCTGCACGAGTTGTCACGTTCCCAACATGGTGATCACTCGAGATCGCAGGATTGCGGACGTCGAAACTGCGTACGACCCGAACAGGGGAATCTTCAATAGCTTGTTTTCGACCGCATCGTTACAGGTCTCGGAACAGGACGATGGCTCCGGTCATCCGACCATTAAGGTGCCTAACCGAAATTCGTTCATGATTCGCAACTTCTACGCGGACATGAAGCGGCACGATCTCGGGGCGAAGTTTCACGAGCGTAACTACAATGGCACAGTCACGACGCATTTCATGACGGAACCGCTGTGGGGAGTCGGTAGCAGTGCGCCTTATGGACACGATGGGCGCAGTATCAATCTACGAGAGGTTATTCTGCGGCATGGCGGCGAAGCGCAAGCTTCGCGCAACGCATTCGCGGCGTTGTCCGATAACTCGAAGAATGCAATTTTCGAGTTCCTCAACACGCTCGTGTTGTTCCCGCCGGATGACACTGCGTCGAACCTGGATCCTGGCAATACAGGTGCCGCCAATTTCCCGCAAAGAGGACATGGAAGCATTAACTTGTCGGAGATCTTCAACGATCCCGGTGATCTGGAGTAGTTAAGTATCTGCCGGATAGAACCGCCCATGCGGTTCTATCCGGACTTCGTATCCATCAGCTAATCGGGTGGACAGCGCGAAGAAGCACGTCAAGGTTTCGCTCCACGCAGTTCCGAAACTCGGGTTCGTAACTCTTCGATTCTGGCGTTCTCCGGGGCAATCGGCGGCCCAACGTTTAGCGCGATCTTCGGCCAGAATCGGCGCGGCCAACGCTTCCAGACCGCTTTGTATTTGCGTGAGAACATCGAATCCCAGAGACCCGAAAGCGCCATCGGAATCACCGGAACGGGAGTTTCCTTCAAGATCCGCATCATGCCGGTCCGAAACTCAGCGATTTCACCGTCTGAAGTCAGGCGGCCTTCCGGGAATATACAAACCAGATTGCCGTCGCGAAGTTCTCTTGCGACCGTTTCGAAGGCTCGTTCATAGACAACAGGGTCCTGTTTCGCCGGCGCGACCGGAATTGCTTTCATGCCGCGAAAGATCGTACTGAGCACCGGTATCTTGAAGATACTGCTTTCCATGATGAAGCGAATCGGACGCGGACAGGCAGAAGAGATCACGATGGCATCGGCGTAGCCGACATGATTACAGATCAGCAGCGCGGGACCTCGTTCGGGAATGTGCTCGATCCCGCGGCGTTCGAGTCGGTAAACGACATTGATCAACAGCCACGCCATGAAGCGCAGTAAGAACTCGGGTACCAGGCTGTAGATATATAGCGCGACAAAGGCATTCAAGATTCCCGTGAGTAGAATCAGCTGAGGAATCGTAAGCCCCGCTTCCAATCCAAGTGCGGCAAGCATTGCAGCGGCTACGATGAAGACCGCGTTCAGGATATTGTTCGCGCCGATGATGCGCGACATCGCTTCGCGACGGCCACGCTGCTGCACGATCGCGTACAGCGGCACGATGAAGAGGCCGCCGAACAGACCGATCAGTGAAAGGTCGACCAAGATTCGCCACGCGTCCGTTTGCTCCAGGAATTGTGCGGCAGTGAGTGCGGTCCCATAAGCATCGCGCGGGGTCGCGAAATATAGATCTACGGCGAAAATCGTCAGTCCTAGCGAGCCGAAGGGTACGAGTCCGATTTCGACCTTCCGAGCAGACAATCTTTCGCAGAGCAAAGATCCGATGCCGACGCCTGCGGAAAACATCACCAGCAGCAGGGTGACGACTTCCTCGCTGCCACCGAGCTCGTTCTTGGAATACAGAGGAAGCTGCGCGAGGATCAGTGCGCCGTAAAACCAGAACCACGATATTCCGAGGATCGATAGAAAAACCGTGCGCGACTCGCGTGCTGCGAGAATGTTGCTCCAACTGGATGTCCACGGTTTCCAATCGACGCGCAGATTCGGCGCCGCCGCCTGCAGTCGTGGAATGGCAAGGCTGGACAGAAATCCAAATGTAGCGATGCCGAGCAGCGCGACGGTGATGTAGATCGTGTTTCCCACGCCTGCCAGCAAGCCCGCCGCGAGCGTGCCGAGCAAGATTGCGAGAAACGTACCCATCTCCAGCATCGCATTGCCACCGACCAGCTCCGAGTCGCGTAGTACTTCCGGCAGTAAGCCGTACTTTGCAGGTGCGAAGAAAGTGGAGTGCGTGCCCATCAAGAAGAGTGCGACAAGCAGCACCTCGATGCTGCGCATCGCAAATCCTGCACCAGCAATGGCCATGATTATGAGCTCGAAAGCTTTGACGATCTTCAGGACCAGCGCCTTGTCGTAGCGATCGGCAAGCTGGCCGGCGATACCCGAGAACAGAACGTACGGCAAGATGAATAGCGCGCCGGCCACGTTTGCCAGCAGCACGGGATCCATGGTCGTGTAAGTTGCCGCTTGGTAAGCGGCAAGTATTACGAGCACGTTCTTGTAGACATTGTCGTTGAAGGCGCCCAATGCCTGCGCGCCGAAGAAAGGCAGAAATCTGCGCTCAGCGAGCAAATGAAACTGATTGCTGTGGGACATCTATTGTATTGCGCCCGCGGTCGTTGTTATGGGCGCATCATAGACGGAATGATGGTTGACGGTTGACAGTTGGCGGTAGGATGAGGAGCTTCTTGCGCGCGTGAATCCTAGAGGCTATCTCAATCTCCGCGTAAGCCCGGTTGCCGCTCCAACCCCAACCCGTCCATCGTTCTTGCCGTCAACCGTCAACCGTCAACCGTCAACCGACAACGGAAGTGGTATCGCACGTGCCACGCGTCGCGATTAGAACTTGATCGATGTTGATGATCAGCAATACGGGATCTTCGGCGCTTTCCGGGCGGACCGCGCGATCGACGATGCGACTGGCGCTGCGCATCGCGCAATCGGAAAGGGGCAGTAGGCTCGTGGCGGGAACCTCGGGAATCGAAGCGAGCTCCTCGATCAGCAAACCGATACGCATTCGATCCTTCGCAGGCTGCACGATCACGATTTCGCGCCTACTCGATGGCGCCGTACCAATGAGCTGCGCAAGATCGATCACGGGAACGGGCTTGTCTTGATACATCAAAACGCCTGCGTGCCACGCTGGTTTGCTCGGCAGCCGCCGTAGCGAACTTGCGTCGAGCGCTTCGATGACATGATCTCGCAGTACGCCGAGCCATTGACCGCCGCAGAAAAACGTCGCGATTTCCACCAACGGCTCGCCCGCGTTCGCTCGTTTGCCATGCCCTGCTAAAGCCTTTGTATTAACGGGTTGACGCTGTGGGCGAGGGCCGAGGGCGATCATGACGATCGCGGTGGCTTCCATGCCGGCGTACTCGCGGTAGCCGGACGTGATGCACGTGGCTGCGGCGTAATAGCTGCCCTGGTATTCGACGATGCGCGTTGTGCCCTGATCGTGGGCATCGAATAACTCTGCAGGTAGATCCGCAGATTCTCCAATCTCGAATCCCGAGCTTGCGGCGATTACGCGATGCGAAGCATCCACGAATAGTGCGATGCAGCCCTCCGCGATCGCACCTGAACTGGCGCGCGGTAAAGAGTCGGCGAGCATGGCGGCAAGCTGCGGCTTCGAGTCGAACACGATGCCGATGCCTCCGATCGCGCGACCAGCCGAAATGCCGAGGGCGGCGGCACCGAAGATCAGCGTCGGTTGCCCGTCATACAACTCGCTCGGGCAGAAGCCCGAAGCGGCAAAATCCTGGGGATGCCGTAGCGCCAGCGTCGCGCCAACCCATTCTTCCTCACATCGTTTGCCGATGAGATGTTCATGTCCAGGATTGGAAGCGGCATGAATCACGCCTTGCGCATCGAACAATACGATTCCGTGGTACACCGTATATAGCGCGTTGATATGTCGCAAGACACTCGAGACTCGTCCGGCATCGCGAGCCGCACCGCTTAGGTGTTGAAACAAAGCCGCGTTCAATGCCCACCATCGGCAATCATTCGCACGTTCGTACAGGTTTCGATCCAGGATATCGACGGCGAGCGTCGCCAGAACACTTGCGCTATGGGAGATCGCCGAGGTGACTGTTTTCTGCAGATCCGCGATGGAATGCTCGAAGGTCTCTTGCGTGCGTCGGCCTGCATTGCCGATTTCTCTGAGCAGCGCCTTGGCGAATGTGTTGCCATTGTCGTTGCGCACAGAAAGCCGGACGTTGCCGTTCCATACCGAGCGGTTCAAGTCTTCTTGAATCCTCCTTGCCTGGTGCGGAATCCGTCGCAGTTCCGGGGAGAATAACGCTTCGCTCTCGCAGAGATCTTGCAAGACTCGCTCGTCTAGCCCGGCTGCTGATTGATCCTGGGACGTATCGAACGCATGTTCGAGCGGAATCATGACGTGGCCGAGCCAGCCCGGACCCGCATAGCCCTGATATCCTGGCGTGGAACGCGTGATCGCCAGATACTCGCGGCCCGCAAAGCGCACGATGTTGCCGCCCTCACTCATTGCGAGCGGAACTCTCGCGCCTTGGGGTAGCTGCCATGGATCGCTGCTTGCGATGACATGGCCGCTTTCATCGACGAAGGCGTACAGCGACCAGTCCTCAGTGGTCGAGAGCTTGGAGAAGATTCGGGTGACTTCATCTTCCAAGTTGAAGCACAAGCACAACACCGCGGATGTTTGCGAACCATCGCCGACTCGGTGGGAGTAGATCAGGCTGCGTTTTTGGTTCGCGAAGATATCGACATGTCGATAGGTTTCGACATACGACGCACGAGCGTTCAAGGTCTGGGCGATGAGAGGGTCCGAGGAGCGCTCGATCGAATTTTCGCGATCGAGCTTCAGCAGTAGCGTGCCATCCGCAGCTAGCAATGCAATGTCGTTGTAAACCGAATACTTGGCTACGTATGCCCGCAGACGAGCATGTAGCGCTTCCTTCCGAGTTGCATCGGCTTCGTTTTCATTGTTGGCTTTACGAACCGATGCTTCGCGAACGTATTCGCAGATATCTTGATCGGCGCTGAGGAAGCCAATGTCGGCCGTGCGCTCGAATAGATTGCGCACCAGAATGTCGATGGCGATCTGAGCCCGGGCTTTGAGCGCTAGCAAGGACTTTTTGTGAGTCTCGCTCGCGAGACTCTTAATGAGATCCGCAGAGAGCGCTTCGAACGCCTGCCGGGTGCCGGTCATATCGGAGCTATCGGTCGCAAGATGCGACAGGAGTGACAGTGTGTCCCAAGCGCCCTGGAGCGAGGCTAATCTTTGCCGATAGGCTTCGACCGAGGACATGTGCCTCGCGATGTGGGTGTGCGGCATGGGTGTGGCTCGGCTGCGTTTCTCAGCTAACGGCTGAAGCGGCGTCCGCTTGAGCCTTGGTTGCGCCGATTACGAGAGCCCGATCACATTGCTGCGAGCGGTCGACTGCGCGCTCCGAAGCCGGGGCTCAGCTGCGCCAACTTGGTGCGCTGATCGAGGGCGAGAAGGCAGAAAAAGACACGACACGATGTAAAGATCCGACCCGTGCGCTTCCTTATCATTTCATCACCTTGATTGCCCCTTCCTGTAAACGGTCCTGCAACTCATTCGCGCATCATCCGTCTATAGAAGGCGCATCGAGGTGAGTATCTATAGGGATGGAGCAGGGCGAACTGCTCTGTCGTAATCACCTCATCACCTCATCACTTAGTCTTTGGGAGCGAAATGGAATACAGGCAACTCGGCGGCTCGGGCTTCAAGGTGCCCGTGTTGAGCTTGGGCACCGCGGGTTTCGGAGGGCGCGGTGACTTCTTTCGCGGCTTCGGCGAAGTGGAGGTCAAACAGGCCAGTCGACTCGTAGACATTTGTCTAGAGGCGGGCCTCAACATGTTCGACTCGGCGGACGTCTATTCCAGTGGCGCTGCCGAGGAAATTCTGGGTCAAGCGATCCGCGGTCGGCGAGATCAGGTCATCATCTCGACCAAGGCCACCTTCACTGTCGGTCCAGGCCCGAATGATGTCGGCTCTTCGCGCTACGCGCTGTTGCGAGCTTGCGATGCCGCTTTGAAACGGCTCGGTACCGATTACATCGATCTGTTTCAATTGCACGGCTTCGATGCGACCACGCCGGTGGAAGAAACTCTGCGCACGCTCGATGATTTGGTTCGCGCAGGCAAGATCCGCTACATCGGATGTTCGAATTTCTCGGGCTGGCACTTGATGAAGTCGCTCGCGATCTCCGATAGGAATGGTTGGGTGAGGCATGTCGCGAACCAGGCTTACTATTCTTTGCTAGGCCGGGACTATGAATGGGAGCTGATGCCGCTCGGCCTCGATCAAAAGGTGAGCGCGATCGTATGGAGTCCACTCGGATGGGGACGTCTAACCGGCAAGATCCGCCGTGGACAACCGCTACCTGAGAGCGGGCGATTGCGTAACCAGGCCACGGTCGACGGCGGTCCGCCCATAGCCGACGAGCATCTTTACAAGGTCATGGATGCGCTCGATGAGGTTGCGCAGCAGACAGGCAAAACAGTGCCACAAATCGCGATCAACTGGCTCTCGCAACGCCCGACGGTCGCAAGCGTCATCGTCGGCGCTCGTACTGAAGAGCAACTCCGGCAGAACATCGGCGCCGTCGGTTGGAAGCTCAGCAGTGAACAGATTGCAAAGCTCGATGAGGCAAGTGCAGTAACACTGGCGTACCCATACTGGCATCAGAGAGGCTTCGCGAAGCGTAATCCGCCGCCGGTGTGAGCGGGCTGCACCCCCCCATGTCTGGTGGCTCGTGATTCGTGATTGGCGGATCGTCGGATTAGGAAGAGTTGCTCGGTAGCTGCTGCTTTCGTACTACCCGCGACTCGCTGTCGATTGACGTCCTAGTTCCTCATCGGCACGCTACAGCCAATGATCCCCTTAAGCGATGACAATCCCACCACGATCCAGCCGTTCGTAACGATTACATTCGTGGTCGCGTGCGTACTGGTGTTTCTCTGGCAGTTCACTCTCGGCCCGGAGCGCGGGCAGCAAATTATCTACGCTCTCGGTGTGATTCCTGCGGTGTTGCTGGGATTGGGAGAGTTGCCGCCGGAATTAGCTCTCGTGCCTCCCTCGATGACGACTCTGACCTCGATGTTCATGCACGGCGGCTGGATGCATCTCATCGGCAACATGCTTTATCTGTGGATCTTCGGTAACAACGTCGAAGACAGCATGGGACATGTGCGGTTCGTCGTCTTCTATCTGTTGTGCGGACTGGCTGCGGTATTCGCCCAGGCGTTGCCCGAGCCGGCATCGACGATCCCAATGGTCGGTGCGAGCGGTGCGATCTCAGGTGTGCTGGGCGCGTACCTATTGCTCTACCCGCATGCGCGCGTGTTGGTGGCGATTCCTTTGGGATTCATTTTGCATACGGTTCGCATTCCGGCCGGCATCGTGTTGATTCTGTGGTTCGGCATGCAATTGTTCAGCAACGCGATGGCTCAAGCCGGCCAAGGTGGCGTCGCGTTTCGTGCCCACATCGGTGGCTTCGTCGCCGGCATGGTCTTGATACCTTTGTTCAAGCAGAAGCGCTTCCGGCTGCGAGCGCCTTGGCAGTAACATCGAAGCGGGCATGAAGAAGCTCATCGCGATCGGTGCTTGTTTTCTCATCGCGATTGCCGGTTGCACTTCCCCTTTCGTTTACAACCGACTCGATACTCTGGTTGCGTGGTACCTCGAAGGCCTCGTCACCCTCAACAAGACGCAGCGCAGGGACCTGCGCGCGTGGCTCGGAGAGACGCTGGATTGGCATCGAGATACCGAGCTGACTCGTTACGCGCAGTTTGTTCGAACGCTGTCGCAGGACGCTGCGGCGAAGGTACAGCCTGCAACCTTCGAGCGTGCCGAGCGGCAGTTTCAATCCTTCACCTCCGAGCTGGCAGCGAGAAGCGCACCTGAGGCGGCACGTTTGCTTTTGGATTTGTCAGACTCGCAAGTGGAAGAATTGATCGGCAGTTTGGAAGAAAAGGCTGAAGAACGACTGGAAGAAGAGCAGAAGCTCATCGAGAAGGGGCGATGGCACGAGCGTCGCGCGAAACAGATCACCAAGCAATTTCGCCGTTGGGTCGGACGTGCGACATCGCAGCAGCAACAGCTCATTCAGAATACAGCGGAGAAGTTGCAGCCATCGTATCCTGAATGGCTGGAGAGCCAGCGCGCGTGGCGGACCGCGCTTCTCAAAGCTTTGGAAAAGCGTCGCGAAGATGCCGACAAAGCGGCTGCAGAAGCAGTCGCGCTTCTTACGGATCCCGATCGGTACTGGACATCCGCGTATCGCTCGAAACAACAAAGCAATCGCGCTCACACGATGGACTTGCTGATCGCCCTGGATGCCACCTTGACTGAAGAGCAGCGCGCGGAGTTGCAGCAACGATTGCTGAAGTTTGCTGAGCAATTGGAATCGCTTGCTCGCGGACAAGAGTCGCCAAGCTAACGCGCACCATAAGGGGAAAGAATGACGGCTAAAGTGGCGTTAGTGACCGGTGCGGGTTCCGGAATCGGTCGCGCGGTCGCTAAGAAGCTGGCTCAGAACGGCTACCACGTCGTATTGACCGGTCGGCGGCGAGGTCCTTTGGAGGACGTGGCCAAAGAAATCGAAGATTCGAACGCAGCCACCGCGCTGCGCGCGGATGTTGCGGATCCTGCATCGGTGAGCACGCTCTTCGATGAAATTGCGGGCCGATTCGGCCGTTTAGATGTGCTCTTCAATAATGCAGGTATTTCTGTCCCGGCAACGCCGCTCGATGAGCTTCGACCCGAGCAGTGGCGGTCCGTGATCGATACGAACCTGACGGGCGCATTCCTGTGCACTCAGGCCGCGTTCAAGTTGATGAAGTCGCAAACGCCGCGAGGCGGCCGCATTATCAACAACGGCTCGATTTCCGCGACGACGCCGCGCCCGCATCTCATTGCCTACACCGCGTCCAAGCATGCAGTGACTGGACTTACGAAGGCGACATCGTTGGAGGGCAGGCAGTTCGACATTGCCTGCGGTCAAATCGACATCGGCAACACGGCAACCGAGATGGCTGCCGCAATGACCACGGGTACATTGCAAGCGGATTTATCGATGAAAGTCGAACCGACCTTCGATGTTCAGCACGTCGCCGATGCGGTGTTGTATATGGCGAATCTTCCGTTGGAAGCGAACGTTCTATTCATGACAGTCGTCGCAACGAAGATGCCGTTCGTGGGAAGAGGGTAGCGAGAGCTGGCGAGTCCTCAGTCTGTAGTCCACAGAGAGAGACGCTGGCACGAGGAAAAGCTGTTTCTGGCTACGGACCACAGACTGCAGACTATGGACTTAACACAGCGATCAATTCTCGCAGTTTCCTTCCAGGGATCTAATCCATTCGCTAATCAATGCCGTGCCCTCCTTGTGGACCAGGGAGCGGCCGAGCTCGGGCATGGCGATGTCGGGTTCGGTGGATTGCATTCGATATAGCAAGATCGATTGTCGCGGGGAGCCGGGGACGATGGCGAAGGAATCGTTGCCGGAACCGCGGCCAGTGGCGACGGGAGGTTTGCAGATGCCGAGATGGATGGGTTCGTGCGAAGTTGCATCGAGCAGCAATCCGGAATTGTCAGCTGCGCCGTGGTTGCTGTGGCAGTGGCCGCAATTCACATCGAGGTACGCGCGCGCCCTCGCGTTGAGATTCTCGCGAGGGTCGTCCCATCGCGGCGTTCGTGGCAAACCCTTGAGTGATGCCGCTGCTAGTAATCCGGCGTCTTGCCAGTGGCGTAGCTGATTCTTGCGGCCACTTGGATAGAGATGTTGCTCGTTGACGTGTGGAACCTTCAGCCCGATCGGCGCGAGCTCGCGACCGTTCACCGCATGGCACGCGGAGCATTGGTTCGCATCTGGAACCATGTAGTCAAAATCGGTTTGAGATCGTTCATCCACGAGCGTGAGTGCAAACGATTCGCCCGCGAGCGCAAGCACCGCGTCCGTTTGGTCGTCATTCCAAACGTAGGGCAGCGCTTGCCAGCCGGATTCGGTGTTGACCAGCAAGCGAGTCTCGAGCAATTGCACGCGACTTAAGTCCAGCGCGTCGGTTGTGCTCGAGCCGGTCACCTTATCGACGGCGGTTCGATCGTCCCTCGCGTTGTCTTGCGCACGTGGGTAGTAGAAGGTCTTTGAGACGACGGTACCGACGGGAAAGATCAATTCGCCATTGACGAGCTGGACTTTGGTCCCAAGCGGGACGCTCAACGTTCGAAGCTTCAACGCATAATCGCTGAACAGCGCAGTATTCAAATCGTAGGGCATCACGCCTTCGCGCGGCTCCAGACGATTGCCATGAACGTTGAACAAGTCCCACTTCGACAGACGTGTCGGAAACTCGGAGCCGACGTGCGTTTGCGCACCTACGAAAAAGGAAGGCGCGACTACGAGCAAAGCTGCCAGCCCAGCTAGTGCGAGTGCTGTCGGCCGCGTGCGCATCAGTTATTCCGCGCGTCTGAAGTCGCGCTCATCGGTCCACGTGACCGAAGCGAGTGTCGGAAGCGCACAGTCGTGAGGGGCGATATTCGTATCGTACTTCGCGAGCCGCCCGCGCAAATCGATGTTGGCAAAGCTCGCATCGCCGTTATTCCGAATGCACAGTTCGATCCCGGGTCCGTCACGATCTCGCGGCGTAACGCCGTCCCATAGAATATCGGGTACGGTGCCTTTCAAGCCGATCGTGCCTAGACGCAACGCTGGCATGTTCTTGCCGTCCGGATCCGTGCCTCCGCCGCTGAATTGGTTGTCATGGATCCACACGCGCTGTGGATAGGGGTCGTATCCAACGTCCCTTTGGGGCTTCCCGGTCGCCGAGAACGAGACGATCATTGCATTGGCACTTTGGTTGTCGGCCAGAATATTGGCAAACAGCTCCACTTCGTCACTTGCAAGAACCATAAATCCGGTTCCCGCTGGAACTCGAGCGACGACATTACCGGGCGGAGCGAAGTTCGCCGTGTTGTTCGCATGAATATGATTCTCGAATACGCGCGTATTGCGGCTGAACTTCACCGGCAGATGAGGCATGTTGATGACTAGTAAGCCTCCGGTGTTGTTCGTGACTTGATTGCGATATACGTCGGCATTCGTGCTGTTCTCGATCTCGATGCCGACCACGTTGAATTCCACCCGATTGTCACGAACGATGATCTCGCGAGATTGACCGACGTAGATACCCGCGTCCGAGGCGCCAATGACGGTAGAGTTTTCGATCAGCACTCGATCGCACTGCACGGGATACAAGCCGTAGCCGCCGTTCTTTTCGCTCGGCCCGCGCGTCCATTCGACGCGAACGTTGCGAAGGATGAGTTCTTCGCATCCTTTCGCCTTGATGCCATCGCCTTTCGGATCCTCGATCGCCAGGTTCTCGATCGTGATTTGCGAAACAGAGCCGATGTTCAGAGCCTCCGCACCCTGCAGCTGCTTCTTGAACGAGAGCACGGTTTCATCCGGTCCCACTCCGCGCAAAGTAATGCCGGGTCGATTGATACTCAAAGTACGCCCCAGCGACCACCGGCCGGCAGGTAGATCGATCACATCGCCAGGTTTGGCTTGAATCAGCTGAAGTTGCAGTTGCTTGCGAAACTCGGAATCGGAATTTTCTCGTGCGAAGCTCGTGCAGTGACTGGCGAGGAGGACGACTGCGGTTGCCCCGATGATCCAGAAGCGCATAGAGTTCCGCTCCACTGTTTACATCGATGAAAAACAATGCCCGACCTATCGACCTTCCCGATCACGAAAAGATGGCCTGCACGTCATCCTGAACGCCTGCAATTGTATTCGCTCAATACGCCGAACGGCGTCAAAGCGTCGATCATGCTCGAAGAGACGAGCTTGGCGTATGAGCCACACTACGTCAGTTTCGATGCGAACGAACAAGCCACGGACGAGTATCGGTCACTGAATCCGTACGGAAAGATCCCGGCCATTATCGATCCGAATGGACCGGGCGGCGCACCCTTGCCACTATTTGAGTCTGCCGCAATTCTGATCTATTTGGGCGAGAAAACCGGAATGTTTCTACCGCAAGGCGCGGCTCGCTACGAGACGATCCAATGGTTGCTGTTCCAAGCGGCCGGCGTAGGACCCATCTTCGGGCAGGTCGGGTTCTTCCACAAGTTTGCCGGGCGTGAATTCGAGGACAAGCGGCCCCGAGATCGCTACGTTGCAGAGGCTAGGCGTTTGCTTGCGGTGTTGGACCAGCGCTTGTCTACACGAACCTGGTTGATGGGTCCTGAGTACACCATTGCCGATATCGCCACGTTTCCGTGGGTTCGCAACCTGATTGGTTTTTACGACGCTGCGGAGCTCGTCGCTTTCTCCGATTTTCCGAATGTGCAGCGCACACTGGATGTCTTCCTGCAGCGTCCCGCCGTCCTGAAGGGGCTCGAAATCCCTAAGAGGCCGGCCTGACGCCTCTCCATGCAATCTCCCTCCCAAAACATTCGAAGAAAGGAACTCTGGTGAGAATGCGCTTGCCCGTCGTCCGCAACTCTATGACTAAACAATTCATCGCGTCGGCAGGCTTGCTGTTGTTCTCAGGCGCGCTTGCCTATGCAGCCGAAAGTCCCGCTCCGGCCCAAACCCAGGACTCGCGCGCCGTGATGACCGGCGAGCAAGTCATTCAGATACTGGATGAAACCGTCGATTGGTACCGAATGCTAGGTGTGCAGCAGCAAGCGGCGACTCAGCCGAGCGATCTGCTGATCCTGTATGCAAATCGCCAGACGGCCGACAAAGTGATGGCGCTTGCCTTCGAGATTGCCCGCGCGAATGCTGAGTTGTTGAGCAGCGAGGCCGGCGCTCGAGCGGTCAGCGATGATGCGACCTCCCCGCAAGCCTTATCGCGCCGCCAAGCGCAACTCGATGAACAGCGCAAAGAGATCGAAGCGCAGATCGCCAACGTTCGAAAACAAATCGCCGCCGCACCGAGGCAAGAAAGGGGAGACCTGGAAGCAAGGGTATCCGTGCTGCGTGCAGAGCTCGATCTAGTTGCGGCGAGGCGCAATTATCTCGACAACATGGTTCGCTTTGCCTACGAGAGCGATGCAAACGATTTCGGGGCGAATGCGCTGAAAGCGCACATCGATGCAATAGCAGCTTCGATTCCCTCGGCGAGCGGCGGCTCAGGGCCTCCTACGTCCGCAACGGCAACAGCCGCCAGCGCTTCGAGTACGACCGCGGCAACGGCTTCGCTGAATCAGTTCGGCATCTGGGATTTGGCCGGCGCGGTGATGCGTCTTTCGGCGAAAGGCCGCACGATCGAAACCATCGATGCGCGTACCGCGCAGCTGCAGGAGTTGTTCACGGAAATTCGCACACCGCCGCTCGCGAAGTTGCAGGAGCTGACTCAGCGCGGAGAGAGACTCGCGGCACAGGCACAGGAGGCGGATCGCGAGAATTCCCAGGCATTGCGAGCTCAATACGACACGCTCGCCTGGCTCGTGCAGCAAACCACTGCGATTGCGACTCCGTTGAGCAAGGCCGGCGTGTTGCTGAATCAGTATCGCGCCAATCTCGCGAGCTGGCGGGAGGCGATCGATAAACAGTATCGCGATGCATTGAAGATGTTGGCTCTGCGCGTCGCGTTGTTCGCCGGCTTGCTCGTCGTAGTGCTCAGTGCTGCGCACTTGTGGCGCCGAGCGGTTTTTCACTATGTGCACGAGCCTCGCAGACGTTCGCGCCTGCTCATCCTGCAGAAAGTTGTTGTCTGGTTCTTGATCGTTGCCATCGCAGCGTCGACTTTCGCCACTGAGCTTGGCTCGCTGGCCACTTTTGCGGGCTTGATTACAGCCGGCCTCGCGGTGGCCATGCAGAGCGTGCTGGTTTCGATCGTGGGCTATTTCTTCCTGATCGGAAAATACGGCGTGCGCGTCGGCGATAGGGTTCAGATCGGCAACGTCACCGGGGAGGTGATCGACATGGGCTTGGTGCGTATGCACTTGATGGAGCTCAGCGGACAGCCTTCGTCGAGCCCGACCGGCCGGGTCGTCGCGTTTGCGAACTCCATCATCTTCCAAGCGTCCGGCGGTTTGTTCAAGCAGATCCCCGGAGTCAATCTTGCCTGGCATGAGATCACGCTGGCGTTGCCGGTGACTGCCGATTACGCCTCAATGAAGGAAGAGTTATTGCAAGCAGTGACGCGAGTGATCAGCGACTATCGCGAGGACATCGCTCGGCAGGCAAGAGAGATCCAGAAAGCCGCGTCGTCGAAGCAAACAGGCGAACCTTTGCCTCAAGTGCAACTGCGCTTCGCCGCATCCGGTGTTGACGCCGTCATTCGCTATCCCGTGCAGCTGACTCTCGCCGCCGAAATCGACGAGCGCGTCTCACGCGAGCTGTTGGGAGTCATTTCAAAACATGCACGAGAGACGGCGCTGCCCAATTCGGCGTGAGCTCGGTGTCTCGTGCCGCGCGCACAACGAAATCGAAGAGGCCCCCGCCCTAACCCTCCCCGCAAGCAGGGGAGGGAACTAATTTCCTCCCGTTTCGCTGCGACGGTTAGCGCCGGGCAAGGTTAGCGAGGCATCTCTGTTTCTTGTTCCCTCCCCCGCGTGCGAGGGGAGGGTTAGGGAGGGGCCTCTTCACCTCGCTGCAAATCAAGATCGCCTAGCGAGCTCACCTTCACCGCAGAGCACCTGAATCACCGATTCGCAATCTGATCGCGAAAGCGTCGCCAGCCTTCGCCGCGCACCTGAAAATACTGCGAGGGGAAGTGAGCTTTTGCGCCCAGCGCATCCGCGGCTCGCCAACCCCAACGGGGGTCATCCAAGAACGCGCGGGCGAGTGCGATCAGATCGGCCTGACCGTTCGCGATGATGGATTCTGCTTGATGCGGGTCGGTGATCAAGCCGACCGCGCGAGTGATCGCGCCGGTCTGCTTCTTGATCTCTTCTGCGAAAGGCAATTGATATCCGGGCTCGACGGGTACCGAGACGTTCGCGCGAATGCCGCCACTCGATGCGCATACATATGCGATGCCCAGCTTCTTCGCGGCGCGCACATACTCGACCGTCTGCGTCAGGTCCCAACCATGCTCCACCCAATCCGTCGCAGAGACCCGAAGGCCGACTGCGACGTGGTTCGGAACGGCAGATCGCACCGCCTCGATCACCGCAAGGGGGAACCGCATCCGGTTCGCGAGAGGACCGCCATAGTTGTCTTCGCGACGATTCGCCAGCGGCGAGAGGAATTGATGTAGTAGATAGCCATGCGCACTGTGAATTTCGATTACATCGAAGCCGATGCGTACGGCGCGATGTGCCGCGGCGACAAACGCGGCGACTAGCGCATCGATATCAATCGCCGATAGCGCCTGCGGTATGTGCCAGTTCTCGCCGAATGCAATCGCGCTCGACGACACGGTCTGCCAAGGATCTTGGCCTGCTTTGAGCGGCGCGCCGCCGACCCAAGGTACATCCGTGGAGGCTTTTCGGCCCGCATGGCCAATCTGAATACCGAACCGCGTCGGGCCGCCGAGCCGCCTAGCCGCATCGATCACCTTCTTGAGAGAAGCTTCGTTGTCATCGCTATACAAGCCCATATCGCCATGAGTGATGCGGCCGCGGCGCTCGACCGCGGTAGCCTCCACCATCACGAGCCCGGCGCCCGAATACGCGAGCTGTGACAGATGTTGAAGGTGCCAGTCCGTCGCAGATCCATCGACGGCACTGTACTGACACATCGGGGCCACGGTGATTCGATTGGGCAGCTCTACATTTCCGATCGCGATGGACTCGAACAAATGGCTCATGAAAGTTCCTGCTGGTTGGGACGAATAGCATTGTATGGACTTGAACGGCAAGGATTGATCGGTCTGAGGAATCAATGCCATGCCACAAACCCATGAGTTCGCTATGCGCGCTCGAGGCAGTAATGAGGTAATAACGTGATGAGATAAGAAGAAGACGATCGCATCGATCGTAATACTCGGCAAACTGAATCGTTCCCAGGAGCGGCGCAAGATGCGGTATGTCTGTTCTCAGCAAGGCCAGTGAATACTCCCAAGTGGTAGAGTGCTTCATTGTTAGTTCACCACCTCACCACCTCATCGCCTCGTCACATCAGACCATGCGCTCCTTTTCAATCGCTCTCGTTCTTGTTGCCTTCCTCAATCCGCTTTCCCATTCTGCCGATGCTCGTCAATGGACTTACGGGGGCGATGCTGCGCAAACGCGTTACTCGCGGCTCGCTGAGATCAATCGCAAAAACGTCGCGCAGCTTCAGCAAGCGTGGCGGTACGACACGGGCGAGGCCGGCGATACGCAAACCCAGCCCATCTTCATCGACGGTGTGCTGTACGCGTACACGGCAAAGCACAAGACCATTGCGCTGGACGGAGCGTCGGGAAAGCTGCTGTGGTGCTTCGATTCCGGCATCGAAGGCAAGGGAGCCAACCGGGGCGTCATGTACTGGGAAAGTGGCCGTGATAAGCGCGTGTTCGCTGCTGTCGATGAATTTGTTTATGCGTTGGATGCGAAAACCGGGCAAGCGATTGCCAGCTTCGGGACCAATGGCCGCATCGACTTGCGCGAGAATCTCGGCCGCGAGCCGCAGAATCAGTCGGTGCGACTGACGACGCCTGGTGTCATCTACAAGGACTTGATGATTATCGGTGGCCGAGTGAGCGAGAACTTGCCGGCATCGCCGGGCCAAGTGCGTGCCTTCGATGTGCGAACCGGAAAGTTGCGCTGGTCGTTCTACACCATTCCTCGTCCCGGGGAATTCGGCTACGAAACTTGGCCGAAGGATGCTTGGACCTACATCGGTGGCGCAAACAGTTGGCCGGGCATAACGCTCGATGAGAAGCGTGGCGTCGTCTATGTGCCAACGGGATCTGCAGCGGCGGATTTTTGGGGTGGCAATCGCCTGGGTGACAATCTCTTCGCGAACTCGTTGATCGCACTGAACGCACAGACGGGCAAGCGTTTGTGGCACTTTCAGTTCGTTCGGCACGACATCTTGGATCGCGATCTGCCGGCGCCACCGGTTCTCGTCACCGTGCGAAGAAAGGGCCGCAAGATCGATGCGATCGCGCAGACGACCAAGCAAGGATTCATCTTCGTGTTCGATCGCGATACAGCGCAGCCGCTTTTTCCGATCGACATGACGCCAGTGCCTCCAAGCGAGGTGCCAGGCGAAATCGCATCGAAGTCGCAGCCCCTACCAACCAAACCCGCACCCTACGCTAGGCAGGTTCTCACCGCGGACATGTTGACGACGCGGACGCCGCAAGCCGTGCGGTGGGCTCGGGAAGAGTTCGCCAAGATGAAGAGCGATGGACCGTTTGCGCCATTGATGGTCGGAAAAGAAACCATCATCTACCCTGGCTTGGACGGCGGTGCGGAGTGGGGCGGCGCGGCATTCGATCCGCAGAGCGGTTGGCTCTATCTCAATACGAACGAAATGGCGTGGCTGGGATCTTTAGCGCCGAACGTCGAGGGCAGCACCGGGCGTGCGATGTATTTGAGCAATTGCGCGAGCTGTCATGGCGATGACTTGCAAGGCGCGCCGCCGAGTATTCCCAAGCTTGCGGGAATCCAGAAATCTCGCGATGAGCTCACCAGCGTGATCCACAAAGGCGGCGGGAGAATGCCCGGCTTTCCGAACCTGGAAGCCGATGCCGTCGATGCAATCGTCACGTACTTGATCACGGGCGAGAACGTCGAATCGACAGAGTCGGACGCGACGCCGAACCACCTTCGCTATCGTTTCACCGGCTACCGGCGCTGGCTAGATCCGGAAGGTTATCCTGCGATCGCGCCGCCTTGGGGCATGCTCAACGCAATCGACCTGAATACAGGTGAGTACGCTTGGCGTATTCCGTTCGGCGAATTCCCAGAGCTCGCAGCTCGAGGCATGAAGAACACGGGCAGTGAAAATTATGGAGGCCCGATCGTCACTGCGGGTGGCTTAGTGTTCATCGGCGCAACGAATCACGATCGCAAGTTCCGAGCCTACGACAAGCGCAACGGCGAGCTTTTGTGGGAAGCCGTGCTCCCGTTCTCGGCGAATGCGACACCTGCGACCTACGAGATCCGAGGTAAGCAATACGTCGTCGTTCTCGCGAGCGGCGGCAAATCCCGCGATGGGCAGGGCGGTGTCTATGTTGCGTTTGCGCTTCCGGATTGATCCGCAATGAATGCGGATGCTATGGGTGACGAAGTCACGACGTCCGAACGCTTCGTCTCTCGGGGACATTCCTCGAAGACGAGGAACGTCCCCGAACACATTAATCACAGGGGAAGGCGGTTGCGGGTAGCAGGAGAAGAGGCAGGGTGCGGCTTATCTTACGACCCGCGAATCACGAGTCACTTCGACGGCGATCGCGCACGTTGAAGACCTCTGTTGCGCAGTAGAGCATGACAAGAATGATCTCGCCGAGACGCTGAGTTCGCAGAGGCAAGATAAGGAAGGCAAACAAGAGCACGTAGCTCGGCCACTGCGCACGATTAATCTCCGCAGGAGTTTCTCGCGGCGGCGCAGCGGGTCAGAGTTGATCTGAATCTTGTTCGTCTTATCTCCGCGAACGCCGCGTCCCCGCGATTACTCTTCATCCTTGCCTAATCTGACCCGCTGCGCCGCCGCGAGATTTTTATGGCACCTGGATTGCCAAATCCGCAAGGACGAGGACAGACGAGGACATGTTGAGCCAAAAGTCCGCCTCAGTTCTGACTTCGTCACGCGTCACCCCGTCACTTCTCCTCTTGCCCCTTCGCCGCCTTCGCTCGCGCGATCGATTGCGAGATCAATTCCTTCGCCTTGTTCGCATCGCCCCAGCCGAGCATCTTGACCCATTTGTCGGGTTCCAGATCTTTGTAGTGGCCGAAGAAATGCTCGATCTGTTTTAGCGTGATGCCGGGCATGTCGGTGTAGTTCATGACTTTCTCGTAACGGCGAGTCAATCGCGGCACGGGCACTGCCAGAATCTTTTCATCGCCGCCGGCTTCGTCTTGCATCATGAGCACGCCAATGGGGCGAACGGCAATGACTGCACCCGGTGCGATGCCGCGCTGATTGGCGACGAGCACGTCGCAGGGATCGCCGTCTTCGGAAAGCGTGTGAGGGATGAAGCCGTAGTTTCCCGGGTAGCGCATCGCCGTATACAAGAAGCGATCGACGAATAGCGCACCGGATTCCTTGTCCATTTCGTACTTGATCGGCGGTCCACCGACCGGTACCTCGACGATCACATTGACTTCATCGGGTGGATTTCGGCCGATGGAAATCTTCTCTAGACGCATCGCACACCTCAGCTATGCGACTGCCAAGAGCCGCCCTGCGCAGTATATCGGGTTGCTAATCATTACGAGACGCTCACGGCTTTCGTCGTAGGCTGAACGCAAGCTTGCCAAACTTCTTCGTGAGCCATACGAGCAAGGCAATCACCGTAATTACGGCTACGATCGGCAGTGCGATCGCAATCACCGACAGCATAAACGCACTGAACGTTTCGAATGTGCTTACGACCGGATTGCCGAGGCCGGCGGTGGCGAGCCCGGTTTTCGCTCGAACCAGAGCGGAAGACCCCTTCGTCACGCCAGCGATGCCGCCTCCGGCGATGATGGCGATGGGCCACATCAACGCAGGGTCGAGGTCCGTCATAACCGATGCGCTCGCTATGACGCCGGCAGCTAGAGCGAGAGGTCCTGCGACGAGATCGAGTAAGTGATCGATACCCGGGATGTAGTAGGCGAGCGTCTCGAACACCGCGGCGGTCCCAAGCATCAATAGTGCCGGTGTGGATGCTAACCAGGAGAATCCGTCCGACAGAGGAATAAAGCCCGTACGTGCCGCTAGTCCCGCCAATAGCAGCGGCAGAAACAGCCGGAATCCGGTCGCGGCGGCAAGCCCAATTCCTAGCGCAACGCTAGTTAAGGATTCCAGAGGCATTGCATAGCTCCGATGTTCGCGGCACCGCGAAACGTGAGTCTGCAGAATCCGGCCAAAGCTGGAACGCATGCAGGACTCGGTACGTTCAGCAGGACTCTCACCCGGGAACAATTACAGTGGCCGACAAAACGATTCGCCTCGAGGAAGGGCTGCCGCATCCTAGAGGCGCAACTTGGGACGGCAAGGGCGTCAACTTCTCATTATTCTCGGCCAATGCGACGAAAGTCGAGCTTTGTCTCTTCGATGACAACGGCGAGACGGAGCTCGAGCGTATCGAGCTGCCTGAGTACACGGACGAGATCTGGCACGGTCGCCTGACCGGCATCGGGCCAGGCACTGTGTATGGCTATCGAGTCCACGGCCCGTATGAACCGGACCAGGGGCATCGCTTCAACCCGAACAAGTTGCTACTCGATCCGTATGCGCGCGAATTCATCGGCGAATTGCGTTGGGATCCGGCTTGCTTCGGTTACACCATCGGAGCGGAAGGTGATGACCTCACTTTCGATGAGCGCGACAGCGCTGCGTTCGTTCCTAAATCCGTCGTCGTCGACAACGATTTCGATTGGAAGCAAAGCGGCAAGCCGATCGTGCCATGGGATCGGACGATCATCTATGAGACGCACGTTCGAGGTTACACCAAGCTCCACCCGGCGGTGCCGGAAGCGCTCCGAGGTACGTTCGCCGGCCTGTCGGTTGCGCAAGTAGTGCAGTACGTCAAGTCGCTCGGCGTCACGACAGTCGAGCTATTGCCCATCCACATGTTCCTGAACGATAGCCATCTGCTCGACAAGGGCTTGAGGAATTATTGGGGTTACAACTCGATCGCATTCTTCGCGGCCGATCCGCGGTACTTCGCCGATCCGCGGCGCGGACCGCAAGAGTTCAAGGAAATGGTCGCGCGTTTTCACGAGGCGGGACTCGAGGTGATTCTGGATGTTGTCTACAACCATACGGCCGAAGGCAACGAGCGGGGCGCGACGCTTTGTTACAAAGGCATCGACAATGCATCTTATTATCGGCTGATTCCCGATCAGAAACGCTATTACATCAACGATACGGGCACGGGCAACACGCTCAACCTCAGCCATCCTCGCGTCATTCAGATGGTGACGGACAGCTTGCGCTATTGGGTGCAGGAGATGCACGTCGACGGATTTCGTTTCGATCTGGGTACGATTCTCGCGCGCGAAGCGACCGGCTTCGATGCGCGCAGCGGCTTTCTGAAAGCGTGCTCGCAAGATCCGGTGCTCGCAGGTGTGAAGTTGATCGCCGAGCCGTGGGACTGCGGACCAGGAGGCTATCAAGTGGGAGAGTTTCCGCCAGGGTGGGCGGAGTGGAACGATAGATATCGCGATACCGTGCGTGATTTCTGGCGAGGTGAAGCAGCCGCTGCTCAGGTCGCGCCTCGCTTGCACGGTTCTGCGGATATTTTCGACAAATATGGCCGCCGCCCACATGCGAGCGTGAACTTCATCACTGCTCACGACGGTTTCACACTCAACGATCTGGTGAGCTACAACGAGCGCCACAACGAAGCGAATGGCGAGGACAACAACGATGGCACCTCGGAAAACCGCTCATGGAACTGCGGCGCGGAAGGTGGGAGCGAGGATGCCGAGATCATAAAGCTGCGCCAGCGCCAGATGCGCAATTTCCTTGGCACGCTGCTTCTCTCGCAGGGAACGCCGATGCTGCTCGCGGGCGATGAGTTCGCGCGTACTCAGCACGGCAACAACAATGCGTACTGCCAAGATAACGAGGTCAGCTGGATCGACTGGAGTTTCGCCGAGCGCCATCAAGGCTTGGTGCAATTCGTCCAGCGCCTTACCGACTTACGCTCGAGATACCCGATTTTGCGACGCGATCGTTTCCTCTCGGGTGAGATGAACGAGCGCATCGAGCTGAAAGAGATCACGTGGGTGAATGCCGCAGGCGCGGAAATGCAGGATGAGCATTGGAGCGATGACAAGATGTTGTGCTTCGGCATGCTGCTCGACGGGCGAGCGCAGATTTCCGGCATTCGTCGTCGCGGTCAGGACGCTACGATGTTCGTCGTATTCAATGCATATCACGATGTCGTGAACTTCGTCTTGCCAGGTGAAGGCGAAGAGGCGCGTTGGTCGCTGCTCATCGACACGAATTTTCCCTCGGGTCTCGTCGAGAAAGACAAGGCGAATTTCCAACCTGGCGACACCTATGCCGTCACTGGTAGATCGCTGCTGTTGTTCCGACTCGAAGCGGAAGGGGATGCGGCATTGGATCGGGCGAAGAAGACGAAGGCGGACGGGGAGGAGAGGAGAGTGAGTCCGTCGTCTGCAGTCCGTAGCTAGAAGGCGGTGGGGACAGGGACTAAGGATCAGGGACTAGGGACGAGGGATCAGGGACTGGGGACTACGGACTATTCTTATCCGTTGTTCTCGCTGTGGACTACGGACTGCGGACTTACATTCCCTGCCCCCTCATTCCTTCAGTACTTGACGGATCGCGTTCGCATCGTACGGTTTGCTGACGAAAGACACGTTGCCGTGGCGCGCGAGTGCCTCATCGCTCGAGTATCCATAACCGCTCGCGATGATGATGCGCATATCGGGGTGGCGATCGGCGAGCTTGGAAGCGAGCTCCAGGCCGTTGCCGTCGGGCAGCCCGACGTCGATGAATGCAACGCCTATATCGTTTCGCGCCTGAATGATGGCGTGTGCTTCCTTCAATGATCCGGCTTCAAGGACTTCGTGACCGAGCTCTTGCACGGTTTGCACGAGGTACATGCGAACCAGAGGCTCATCGTCCACGATTAGGGCAATCTTGTTGCGCGATGGTACTTCTGCGCGAGCATCGAGCACATCGCGCACGCGCGCCGCAAGTTGCACCCGAGTGAACGGCTTGGTCAGGAGTTGGACGCCGGGATCTAGTCTGCCTTGGTGAACGATTGCATTGCGTGCGTATCCTGATGTGAAGAGGATCTTCAAACCGGGGCGCAGCTTCAACGCTTTATCGACCAAATCCCGACCATTTAGTCCGGGAAGCCCCACATCGGTGAACAGCATCTTGATCTCGGGATGATGTGGGATCAGACGCAACGCGGTAGGACCGTCTGGTGCTTCCAGAACGGTAAATCCCAAATCCCGTAAGGTCTCGGTGCTATAGCTGCGAACGTCGTCATCGTCTTCGACGACTAAGATGACTTCGCTGGATTCGCCATGCGGTATCACTACAGCCGCTTCAGTTTGCACATCGGGGTCGCGGCCGATGTAGCGAGGCAGGTAGATTTTCACCGTGGTGCCTTCGCCAGCTTCACTGTACAGCTTGACGTGGCCACCGGATTGCTTGACGAAACCATATACCTGGCTCAAGCCGAGTCCCGTGCCTTCCCCAATGGGTTTGGTCGTGAAGAATGGATCGAAGGCTCGGGTAAGCACGTCCTTGGACATGCCCGTCCCGGTATCGCTGACACAAATCAGCACGTACTGGCCGACACTCACTTCGGCGTAGCGTAGCGTGTAGCGCTCGTCCAAATGTGCGTTCGTGGTTTCGATCGTGAGCTTGCCGCCGTTAGGCATTGCATCCCGAGCGTTCACGGCGAGATTCAACAAGGCGCTTTCCAGTTGATGCGGATCGACTTCGATGCGCCAAACGCCGGCGCCGAGAACGGTCTCGATCGCGATGTTCTCGTGAAGCGTGCGGCGAATCAGATCCGACACGCCGATGATGAGTCGATTGACGTCGATTGGTTTTGGATTGAGGGGCTGACGACGCGAGAATGCCAGCAGCTGTTGCGTCAGGGTTGCCGCTCGCTGCGCACCGCGAGTAGCTTGATCCACCGCTCGTCGCAGACGACCATCCTGAGAGGACGCTTGCTGCGCGATGGTCTCGAGGTTGCCGAGTATCACCGTCAGAAGATTGTTGAAATCATGTGCGACGCCGCCGGTGAGTTGGCCGATGGCTTCCATCTTCTGCGATTGATGCAACTGCTCTTGCATCGCTCGCCATTCGGTCATGTCACGCGTGATCTTCGCGAAGCCGACGAGCTTACCGTAAGGATCGCGAATCGGATCGATCAACACGTTTGCCCAAAAGCGGGAACCGTCCTTGCGCACTCGCCATGCTTCGGCTTCGAACTTGCCTTCCGCCGCCGCTCGTTGCAGCGCGGTTTGCGGCATGCCTCTTTGGCGGTCCTCCGCGGTGTAGAAAACCGAAAAGTGCGTGCCGATGATTTCCGAGCTGGTAAAGCCTTTGATGCGCTCCGCCCCGGGATTCCAGGACGTCACGTAGCCTTCGGTATTCAGCATGTAGATCGCGCAGTCGTTGATGCCTAATACCAGCTGCAAAAATTGTTGCTCGCTCTTGCGCAGCTCGTCAGTGCGTTCAGCAACGCGTTGACCAAGATCTTCATTCAGCGTGCGCAGTTGCTCTTGCGCGCGGGCATATTCCGTTACGTCTCGAAAGCTCCAAACGCGTCCTACGTTTTTCCCTTCAACGAATTGGATCTTGGATAAGCGCTCGAACACTCGTCCGTCGGCCAAATACAGCACATCGAAGCTGTCGGCTTGAGTATTGCCGTAGATTTGCTCGACTCGGGCCCGGAAGGCTTTCGCGTCCGCGAACTGTGTACTGACCGTATCCAGTACATCGCGATGGTTGCGCGTTTGCACGAGCTCGCGCGACACACGCCACATTCGCAAATACTGTTCGTTGAAGCCGGTGATCTGGCCTGCCTCATTGGTGGCCAAGATACCGTCCGCGGTCGCATCGAGCGCAGCGGACATCATCGCCAAAGAGCTTGCTAGCTCGGCTGTCTTGCGCTCGAGCGCCGCTTTCGCTTCTAGGAGGTCTTGCTCCGCTTTTTTTCTGGCAGCGAGAATGCTGGGGACCGTTTGCAGAGCAACTTCTCGCAGCTCTGCGTCCTCTGAGTCTATCTCGCTCACCGGCCCTGCCCCAAGATGCGGCTGGCTTGTCGAGTGCCTTCGACGCGGGCCGCGATCTTCGCGAACGCTACGTCTCTACTGGTCGAGGTGTCATCGCAGAAAGGCGAGAAGCCGCAGTCATCGGTGGTGCCTAACTGCTCTGGCGGAATGTATTCGGCCGCTTCCAAGACGCGATCGCAGACTTCCTGCGCCGATTCCACGTGCGGATCGATCGGTGAGATCACGCCCACGAAGATTCTTTGGTTTGGCTTCAGAGTGCTGCGAATGATCTCGAGCACGCGGCGCCTATCTTTCTCGCCCGCAAGCGCCACGTAGAAGTTGCCTGCTTGCAGCTCGAACAGGCTCGGCAATAGCTGCGCATAGTCGACATCCGCGCTATGCGTGGAGTCTTTATCTCCGCCGGGACAGGTGTGCACTCCGATACGCTGCCGGTCGGTTTCCGAGAATCGCGATAAGGCGAGATTGTTGAGCTCGATAAAGCTTGCGAGCAATGCGCCACTCGGATCGAGCTTCACTGCCAAGCGTGCTTCGGTGAAGTCGATCTGCACTTTGCAAGCGCCGCCCTTGAAGCAGCTTCTAATCTCGGTCTGGTGCTCGTGCAGTAGATCGCTGATGAACTGCTCGCGTGTGTAGCCAGGCAGCTCTTTCGATGGATACATCAAGCTGAGTGCGGAAGGCGAAATGACCGCCTGCTTGAGCGGCAATTGTGTGTAGCGCTTGGCAATGGCGAGGTAGCTATCCGCGTAACGCTCGTAGTGGAATGGGCCTGAAACCAAACGAGGCATGCGTCGGATGTGACCGGCTGCGAAGGGAATCCTAAAGCCATCGGGCGCGGTGTTGTGAGATCCCTCGACACTGTATGTCCAAAAATTGTGGTACTTGCGTTGCTCGCCATCGGTAATGACCGGGGAGCCTGTCGCCTCGAAACGCTCGATCGTGTCTCTTACAGCGTCGTCATAGAGCGCATCCAGCGAAGGATCCAGAGGATTCTGCCGCTGTACTGCTTCAATCAGACCCGCAGGGCGCGGAATACTGCCAATTGGCTCAGTGGGTATAAGCATGCTTAGGTGCCGGCTACCGGATCCCGGCGTGAAATTCTTATGCTCGGCCCCTCATCATCCCGGATGCGGTCGCCTCACGCAATCGATTGCGGAATCTTCTTCGTATTCATCGGCGATGCGGAACAAAGCCGTAATTTGCGGCATTTAGCTTATCTTTTGTGAAATCCGCTGCTGCTTTTTTGTAGGCTTGCGAGCCGTGCTAATAACTCGCGCCAACGTGGGCTAGCCAGCCCAACGAGTATTGCTCGCTGCGAACAGGAAAGGCGCATTTCCGGGCACCTAGTTTAGCCGATCAGTCCATCTGCTGATGCAGTGAGGGCAAAGCCACGACTAGACTGCCAGTCATTAGTTCGCCATAAGCTGGTCTATGCGGATTCTGCACTTAGAGGACAACCCAGCCGATTCTCAGTTGATCCATCGGCTGTTGGAGGGCCACGGGATGGAGCCCGAAGTCGTTCGAGCGTCTTCGCTCGAGGAATTTCGCCGAGGCCTCGAAGATCGCGAAGTTGTCGCGGTGCTCGTCGATAACGGCGTGCCGGGCTTTGACGGGTTGAGTGCGATTCGCTTATCCAAAGGCCTCCACCCGAGGCTTCCGGTGATCGTTTGCTCTGGCGCCGGCGATGGTGAGCAGATCGCCGCCGCGATGCGTGAAGGCGCGAGCGATTACATCGACAAGCATCAGCTTTGGCGATTAGTGCCGGCACTCCAAAAAGCGCGTGCACCTCAGCTCTCGAGCAGCATCGAGAGACTCAGCCGCCAGCACGCAGCAATGTCTCGGCTCGTCGGTGTGGTTCAAGAGCTCTCTTTGGCTCGCGATTTGTCCGCCGTGATGACTATCGTCCGGCGTGCCGCGAGGGAGCTGACGAACGCCGACGGTGCGACGTTCATTCTGCGAGACGGCGAGCAATGCTTGTACGCGGATGAAGATGCGATCTCATCCCTGTGGAAAGGGCAGCGCTTTGCTTTGACGAACAGCATCAGCGGTTGGTCTATCCTGAATTCGCGCCCCGTGGCGATCGAGGATGTTTTCAACGACGAGCGCGTTCAGGCGGGTGCATACCGATCGACGTTCGTTCGAAGCCTCGCGATGGCGCCGATTCGCACCGCCGCGCCGATGGGCGCAATCGGTGTGTATTGGGCGCAGCGCCATGTGTGCACCGCGGATGAGCTGATGCTGTTGGAGGCGCTCGCCAACACTACCGCTGTCGCAATGGAGAATGTGCAGGTTTACGGCGAGCTTGAAAGCCGCGTTCGCTCTCGCACGAAAGAGCTAGAAGCCGCGAATAAAGAGCTCGAAGCCTTTACCTATGCGGTTTCTCATGACTTACGTGCGCCGCTCCGGGCGCTGTCCGGCGAATTGGGAATTCTCAACGAGGATTTCGGCCATCTCGATTTGCGCCTGAGCGCACGAATCGCCTCGGCGCGGTCCCATGTCTCGCGCATGTACGATCTAATCGATGATCTACTGCGTCTATCGGGAATCACGCGCCGCGAGCTCAAGATCGAACGGTTCGACCTGAGCCAAGTGGCGAGCGAGATCATGAATCGACTGCGCACGACGCAACCCAACCGCAAAGCCAACATTAGAATCGAACGCGCTGCCATCATCGATGCCGATCGCGGCTTGATGACTGTGCTCATGGAGAACTTGCTTTCGAACGCTTGGAAGTACACCTCGCACCAGACCGAAAGCTCGATCGAGTTTCGTGTGAGCTCAGGCGATGACGCGCGCCGCATCTTCCAAGTGATCGACAACGGTGCCGGCTTCGATCAACGTTATGCGAAACGCTTGTTCGAGCCGTTCCAGCGGTTGCACCAGCAGCAAGAATTTTCCGGCACCGGTGTCGGGCTCGCTACCGTTCAGCGCATCGTTCACCGCCACGCGGGTGAGGTCTGGGGCGAATCCGAAGGCCCGGGCCACGGCGCGACGTTCTCATTTACGCTCGGCGCGCAGGGCGATGGGGACGCTGAAGGATAGAGGGAAAGAGTCCGCAGTCCGCAGGCCAGAGGCCAGAGGCCAGAGGCCAGAGAAGATCTACACTGAGGCGTAACGGGCGCCAACGGCAGGTGCGATAGCAGTCCCTCTCCGGTTCTGGCTGCGGACTACAGACTAAGGACTTCCGACTGTATTTCTTCCTTGGCCCTGTCGGTGCGCGCGAACCTCACGCGTCTTATAACTGTGGATTCGCTGTTGGTAAGGTCTGCGAGGAGATATTCCATGTGTCCGGCATGCATGACGACGGCGGCATTGATCGCAACCGGTGCGACTTCGGCGGGTGGGCTGGTTGGGTTGTTCGCAGTTAAGCTATGGCGTCGCGGTTTATCCAATCAGCGCGCTGGCGGCGAAACTGCCGCGTGGACGCAGGACGCAGCGATTCCGGGGCGGGGCACGTCAGAGAAGCGCTTCGTCACGAATGGCGAGCCGCCCCACTGCACTAGCGCGAGCTAATCGTCGAGGTCGTTATGCTTTACGCCATCCTTTGTTACAACTCGGAGCAAGTCGTCGGTAACTGGTCCGAGGAAAAGGATCGAGCCGTGATGGCCCATCATACGGGTGTTGTGCAGAAACTCGCGGTGGTGGGCAAGATTGGACCTGTCGCGCGCTTGATGCCGACGACCACCGCGACGACGGTGCGAGCGGGGCGCCAACCGATCGTGATAGATGGGCCATTCGCGGAAACGAAGGAGCAGTTGTTGGGCTTTTATATCGTCGAGTGCGCGACGCTCGAGGAAGTGATCGACATTGCTGGCGAGTTGGCGCATGAGCCCGGAGCGGTGGAAATCCGTCCGGTGCAATATTTTTCGGATCCCAGTAATCCGGCGCGAGCGTTGAGCGAGGACGATGCAGCCGCAGTCAGCTCGCAATCGGCAACGCGAGGCTCACCGTGACGGATCTTGCGTGGATCGATGCCGCGATCACCGCCGCGCGCCCGCAGGCGCTCGCCGCGTTGCTCAGATATTTTCGCAATCTAGATGTGGCCGAAGAGGCCTTTCAAGAAGCTTGTCTGCGAGCATTGAGCAACTGGCCCGCCAATGGTCCGCCACGCGATCCGGCATCCTGGTTGATCTTCGTCGCCCGCAATTGCGCATTGGATGAGGCGCGCCGCTCGAAGCGTCATGAGGCTTTGCCGGATGAATCCGTGCTCTCCGATACGAGCGATGCGGAAACTTCCTTGGTCGATAGGCTGGACAACGCCCACTATCGGGACGACATCCTGCGGCTGTTGTTCATCTGTTGTCATCCCGATCTGCCGGCAACTCAGCAGATCGCGCTTGCGCTACGCATCGTCTCTGGTTTGAGCGTGGCCGAGATTGCACGCGCATTCTTGGTCAGCGAAAGCGCGATGGAGCAACGCATCACGCGCGCGAAGCGGCGTATCGGTGCCGGGGAAGTTTCCTTCGAAACTCCAGGCGCGCCAGAGCGTCACGAACGTTTGGAAACGGTTGCCGCGATGATCTACCTGTTGTTCAACGAAGGGTATTCCGCGAGCGCCGGTGAGGTGCACGTAAGAGTGCCTCTGTGCGAAGAGGCCATTCGACTCGCGCGCTTGCTACTGCGCTTGTTTCCCGGCGAGCCTGAGATCATGGGCCTCACCGCCTTACTATTGTTGCAGCACTCCAGAGTCGCTGCCCGGCTGGATGGGAACGGGAATATCGTGCTGCTCGACGATCAGGATCGACGACTTTGGAATCGCGAGCTGATCGCCGAAGGTCACGCCCTCATCGACAAAGCTCTACGACATTGGCGGCCAGGTCCGTACCAAATCCAAGCAGCGATTGCAGGCGTTCATTCACATGCGGCTCGGGCCGAGGACACGGATTGGGCAGAGATCGATCAGCTATACGGCGTACTCGAAAAACTCCAACCCTCACCGGTCGTCACTCTGAATCGCGCGGTTGCGCTGAGTAAAGTGCGGGGTCCCGCCGCGGCGCTCGAGCTGATCGCACCGCTCGAGACACAGTTAGCAAACTATTTCCATTTCTTCGGCGTACGCGGTGCCTTTCTCGTCCAGCTCGGTCGCATCGACGAAGCGCAAGTGGATTTCGATCGCGCCATCTCCCTTGCGCATACCGCAGCGGAAGCGGCGCACATTCGCATGCACATCGACCGGTTGATGAAGGACAGCGCGTCGGCGCAGAGAGCATCGGCGTAGCGGCGGAAAAGGTCTGCGGTCCGCGGTCTGCAGCCAGATATTCGCTTTGCCCGGGCGACGTGATTCTGATTCTTTCGCGTCAGCATTCTGGCCGCAAGACCGCGGACCGCAGACCAACGGGAACCCCCTAGGGGGGAGACCTTGTCTCTCCTCCTTGCACGCCGGGAGCACGTGGATTGAGGCCTCCTCCGAGCTACATCTCATCCGCCAGCTCGAACAGGCGCTTCAACAGCGCTTCGCGTTCCTGGCTGGAGAAAGGTGAGAGTTGCAGCAGCTCCAAGAAATGCAATCCATCGAGCGCGAGGCTGATGATCGCGGCACTTTCGAAACGTTTCGGATCGGAGCGTAGGCGCTCGAAGTGCGTATGCACATCATCACGCGCGCGCTCCGGCATCTGTGGAAAGTTCGCAGCCGCAGCGAAGAAGGCGCGCGAGGATTCGGTGCCTTCGTTGCAATCCTTGCGGGCAATCACGCTGGCCTTGAGATAGCCGCGATAGTCATCGCCGTGTCGTTCGATCGCGGCGTGCAGGAGCGAACGATAACGATCGAGCGAACGCTCGACCATTCCTGCCAGCAATGCTTCTTTGGTCGTGAAGTGGTAGAGAAGACCGCCCTTGCTGACTGCCGCTTGTTCCGCGACGAGATCCAACGTCAAATTCGCAACACCCCTTTCTCGCGCGATCGTGTCCGCCGCTTCCAAAATGCGTTCGCGTAGAGAGGGTTTGTTCATGGCGCTGCGCGCATTGAAGCTTGGGGGTTGGCAGTGGACAGCCGGAAAACATCAGCCGCTTTGACTCTCAGCTCATTCACTCTGCACTCCTGCGATGAATTTGGTGAGCGCCGCGCGCAGTAGCTCGCGGTCCAATGTCGGCTCCCGACAAGAGCGAACTGCGAGTCCTTCCACCACACTCAGCAGGAGCAGCATGCGAGCGCCGGCCCTGCGAGGATCTTGATAAATCTCCTTGCTCGCGGCGGTGCGATGCATCGCGTCTCGAAGGTGATTGCGAATGAGGGTGTCGGCTTCCGCGACGATCGCCGCGATCTCCGGATCCCGAGTCGCTTCCGCGGAGATCTCCAAAAACAACGGCGCACTCATTTGATCGGAGCTATCGCTGTGCCAGCGTTCGATGGCCTGCAAAATGCCTTCGACGAGATCTTCGGGGGATTTGATTTCCTCGAGGGATCTTCGTCCAAACTCCAATTGCCGATATACGATTGCTTTGATGATCGCGTTCTTGTTCTGGAAGTAACGATACATCAGGCCCGCGCTCATGCCGGCCTCTTCGGCGATATCCGCGATGCTTGCGCCGTGAAAGCCGCGCTTCACGAAGCACAAGCGTGCCGCTTCGAGGATGCGTTCGCGCTGCTTGAGCGCTCGTTCGCTGAAGACGATCCCATGCTCTTCGTTCATCATGCCGAATCGTCCTCCCAGCCACCCCCGAGCGCTCGGTACAACGTGACGAGATTCGCGTGTTCGGCGAGCCGCGTTGCTATCAGAGCTTGTTGTGCAGCGTAGTAGCTGCGTTGCGCATCGAGCAGAATCAGATAACTGTCTTGCCCCGCTTCGCGACGGGCCTGCGAGAGATCGAAAGCACGCCCCGAGGCATTCACCAGTCTTTCTTGGGCTTCACGCTGACGCGCAAGTGAGCCTGTCAACGCTAGAGCATCGTTCACTTCTTGGAAGCCGACCTGAATTGCCTGCTCGTATCGCGCAACGGCAATTTGTCTATCGACATGCGCGACATCCAACCCCGCACGGAGTCGTCCGCCCTGGAAGAGAGGAATCGTAGCTTGCGGCACGAAGCTCCAGGTGCGATTGCCGGAATCGAACAGACCCGACAACTCGCTGCTGATGTACCCAGCGCTGCCCGTCAAGGAGATCACTGGGAAGAATGCGGCGCGCGCTGCGCCGATGTTTGCGTTGGCCGCTTTCAGCGCATGCTCCGCAGCCAAGATATCCGGGCGATTCAGTAACACGTTCGAAGGTAGCTGCACCGGCACCGAAGTCAGGAGCGATGTTTGTGCGTCGCTGCTCTGAGGCAATAAATCCGAGGGAATGCCGGCGCCGACAAGCACCCGAAGAGCATTCAGGTCGCTAGCAACGTCACCTTCGTAACGAGCGACATCCGCCAGTGCAGTTGCAACTTGTGTTTCGGCTTGATGGAGCTCCAAGCCCGAGGCGGCGCCGAGGCGATGCCGCTCTTGGGTCAATCCGAACCATTCTTCCTGATTGCGCGCCGTCGCCTCAGCCAACTCTCGCAAAGCGATGTCGTTCGCGGTCAACAAGAACGTTTGCGCGATTTCGGCAATGAGACTGATGTGCACGCTGCGGCGCGAGGACTCTTGGGCGAGAAAGTCCTCAAGTGCCGCCCGATTGAGGCTTCGCAGCCGTCCGAACAGATCCAGCTCGAACGATGCGCCTACCGATGCGCTGTACTGTTCTTGGATGCCCTCGTTCCCTGGGACCGCGAGCGACGGCGGTACACGCTCACGCCGGAATTGTCCGCCGACATCCAGGTTCGGCAATTGGTCGGCGCGTTGAATGCGGTACAACGCGCGAGCGCGCTCCACGTTCAATGCGGCGATACGCAGATCGCGATTATTTTCCAGAGCAAGCTCGATCAACTTCTCGAGCTTCACTGACTGCACGAACTCACGCCATTGCAATGTATCGATGCTTTGTTCGCTTGCTTGAGCGGGCGCAGTCATCGGAGCCGACCATTCTTCCGGAACGGGCGACTCGGGCCGTTCATAGCGCGGCGCAAGCGTGAAGCAACCGGCGGTGACCACCGCCGCTGCAACGACAGGAACGATTCGAATCATCCTAAACATGCGCCGAACCTCGATCTAATTCGCTGCCCGCCGGTGCTGTCTCGCTCTTGCGCATGCGCCGAACGAGTTTCTGCACCAAGACGAAGAACAACGGCACGAAGAAAATACCCAAGAAGGTACCGGCCAGCATGCCGCCGATCACACCTGTGCCGATCGCTCGCTGCGCACCCGATCCGGCTCCGGTGGCAAGCGCAAGCGGCATCACGCCGAGGCCGAAGGCCATCGAAGTCATGATGATGGGACGCAATCGATCGCGCACCGCATGCATGACGCTGTCGATCAAGCTCAGTCCATGCTCCATGTTCAGCTTTGCGAACTCGACGATGAGCACGGCATTCTTACTGGCCAAGCCGACAGTCGTGAGCATGCCGACTTGAAAGTAAACGTCACGCTCCAAGCCTCGAAACGTCGTCAACAACACGGCGCCGGCAATACCTAACGGCACGACGAGCATGACCGATGCCGGAATCGCCCAGCTTTCGTACAGCGCTGCCAAGCAGAGGAACACCACGAGTACGGAGAGCGTATAGAGCATCGGAGTTTGCGCGCCGGCTTCGCGTTCCTGATAGGAAGCGCCGGTCCATGCAATGCTGTATCCCGCGGGCAGTTCGCCAACGAGTCGTTCGACTTCCGCCATCGCATCACCCGAGCTCACGCCAGGCGCAGCTTCGCCATTGAGCTCGACTGCGGGTACACCGTTGAAGCGCTCCAGTCGCGGGGACCCGTACTCCCAATGAGAGGTTGCGAAGGAAGAGAAGGGCACCATCTCGCCGGCTTGGTTGCGCACATACCAGCGCTGAAAATCCTCTGGCGCCATGCGAAACGGCGCATCGGCTTGCACGTACACACGCTTCACGCGGCCTCGATCCAAGAAATCATCGATGTATCGACCGCCCCAGGCCACCTGCAGCGTCTCGTTGATTGCACTCATCGACAATCCAAGCGCTCCCGCCTTCACCTCATCGATGTCGAGACGAAACTGCGGAGTGTCTTCTTGGCCGTTCGGGCGCACGTTCGCGAGCAGTTTGCTTTGCGCGGCCGCACCGAGGAACTGATTGCGCGCGGCGATCAACGCAGCGTGACCTTGGCCTATGTTGTCTTGCAGATAGAACGCAAATCCTTGCGCCCGTCCCAGCTCTGGAAGCGGCGGAGGCGGGAATGCGAACACCATTGCATCTTTGATCTGACCTAACGCTCCCATTGCGCGCCCAGCCACGCCTTGGACTCCGAGCTCTTCGGTCTCGCGCTCTTCCCAGTCTTTCAGCTTGACGAACGCGATGCCGGCATTCTGTCCGCTACCACCGAAGCTGAAGCCTTGCACGCTGAACACGGATTCCACCGCGTCCTGCTCGTTTTCCATGAAGTGCTTCTCGACACGCTCGATGACTTTCATCGTGCGCGCCTGGGTCGCACCGACGGGTGCTTGCACTTGCACGAACAGCACGCCTTGGTCTTCATCAGGCAAGAACGAGGTCGGCAGGCGCATGAACATGACCACCATCACGATGACGATCGCGCCGTAGATCGCGAGCGATCGCGCTGGTTTGGACAACATTCGCGATACGACGCCGCGGTACTTGGTGTTGCTGTTATCAAACTTGGTATTGAACCAGCCGAAGAACCCGCCTTTGTTCTCGTGTTCGCCCTGGTGAATCGGCTTGAGCAGGGTGGCGCACAGCGCAGGCGTCAATACCAATGCAACCAGCACGGACAGCGCCATCGCCGAGACGATGGTGATCGAGAACTGACGATAGATTACGCCCGTCGATCCAGTGAGAAAGGCCATGGGCAAGAATACGGCCGAGAGCACCAAGGCGATGCCGACCAGCGCGCCGGTGATCTGCGACATCGATTTGCGGGTCGCCTCTAAAGGCGGTAATCCATCCTCGCGCATCACGCGCTCGACGTTCTCCACGACTACGATCGCATCGTCGACGAGCAGGCCGATTGCAAGCACCATCGCGAACATCGTCAGCATGTTGATCGAGAAGCCTGCCGCGGCGAGCACGCCGAACGTTCCGAGCAACACGACTGGGACGGCGATCGTGGGAATCAGCGTCGCACGGAAGTTCTGCAAGAACAGCAGCATGACGAGGAACACCAAAATGATGGCCTCGGCCAGCGTCTTGACCACTTCACGAATCGACACACGCACGAACGGCGTCGTGTCGAATGGAGTGACCGCGCGCAGACCTTGCGGAAAGGTCGGTGCCATCTCGCGTAACAGGTCCTGAACCGCATTCGCGGTACTCAAAGCGTTGGCATTGGTCGCAAGCGAAACCGCCAAACCGGCTGCTTGTTTGCCGTTGTAGCGACTGATGAAGTTGTAATCGCCCGAACCTAGTTCGACCCGCGCAACGTCACCCAGACGCAGCACTGAACCATCCACGCCGCTGCGAAGCACGATGTCCCGGAATTGATCGGCGTTCGTGAGTCGCCCTTGCGAGGTAATCGTCGCATTCAGTTGCTGACCCGGTACCGAGGGGGTGGCGCCGAGTTGTCCAACCGAGACTTGCGCGTTCTGTGCGCGGATTGCATCGTTGACGTCGCCCGGGGTCAGGCCATAGGTATTGAGCTTGTCCGGGTCGAGCCAAATGCGCATCGCGTATCGAGATCCGAACACTTGCACATTGCCGACACCAGGCACACGGCTCAATGGATCGACAATGTTGGTCGAGACATAGTCCGAAATGTCTACGCGATCCATGCTGTTGTCTTCGGAAACGAAGCCAGCGACCATGAGGAACCCGCTGTTCGCTTTCGTAACGCTCACCCCCTGTTGCTGCACGATCTGCGGCAATAGCGGCGTTGCGAGCTGAAGCTTGTTTTGCACCTGTACTTGGGCGATGTCGGGATCCGTGCCCGACTCGAATGTGAGACTGACGTTCACACTGCCGTTCGAATCGCTGGTCGCAGACATGTAGATCAGGCCATCCAGGCCTTTCATGTTCTGCTCGATGATCTGCGTGACCGAATCTTCCACTGTCTGCGCGGAAGCGCCCGGATACACGGCGTTGATGCTGACCGAAGGCGGTGCAATCGTCGGATAGCGTGAGATCGGCAGCCGCGTGATAGACAACGCGCCGGCAAGCATGATGATGATCGCGATCACCCATGCGAACACGGGTCGGTCGATAAAGAATCTGGCCATGGTGTGGGTCCGTTTAGCGAGATGCCGCGTCGGCAGTGCGTTGCTCGCCTGCTGCGCCTGCTTCTACGGGAGTGACTGTCATTCCGGGCTGCACCTTTTGGATGCCTTCCACCACGACGCGCTCGCCGGCTTGTAGCCCTTTCTCGATCAACCACTGATCGCCGATCGTGCGTGCGGTCGTGACCAGTCGCTGCTCGACCTTGTTATCCGCGGTGACGACCATTGCCAGGCCGTTTCCTTTCGGATCGCGCGTGATGGCCCGCTGAGGTGCGAGCACCGCGTCGGATCTTTGTCCGCGTTCCAGCACCGCTCGCACGAACATGCCCGGCAACAGCAGGCGCTCTGGATTCGGCACGACAGCGCGCAGGCCGAAGCTTCCTGTTTCCGGATCCACGCTCACGCCGGCGAACTTGAGCTCGCCCGTATGTTGATATCGACGGCCGTTTTCCAGCATGAGGACCACGGGTGCGCTCTGGTCGAGATTCGCACCGCCGAAGTCTTGGCGTAACTGCAGTAGCTCACTGCTCGATTGCTGTAGATCGACATAAATCGGATCGAGCTGTTGCACCGTCGTCAGAGGATCGTCTTGGTTCGCGGTGACCAGCGCGCCTTGAGTGAAATTGGACTTGCCCGTGCGACCGCTGATCGGAGAGGTGATGCGTGCGTACGAGAGATTCACTTGAGCGCTGCGCAGCGCTGCTTCGGCGGAGGCCACATCCGCAGTCGCTTGTTCGAGCGTTGCGATCGCAGTTTCAGCCTCTTGCGCGCTCACTGCATCGATGCGTGCAAGTTCTGTCGTGCGATCGGCTGTCAACTTCGCGGCTTGCAGTGTCGCTTTAGCTTTCGCCAGTGCAGCCTTGCGGCTTTCGTGCTCAGCGCGATAAATCGCATCGTCGAGCTGGTACAGCGGCTGACCCGCCTTGACCTCGCTGCCTTCCTCGAACAGGCGTTTCTCTATGATTCCCGTCACTTGCGGACGCACTTCGGCGATGACGAATGCCGAGGTTCGCCCTGGAAGAGAGCGAACATCGCTGACCGTGCTGGAAGCGAGCGTAATCACCCCCACCTCGGGAGGTGGCGGAGCGGGCGGAGCTGCTTCATCCCCGCAAGCGCTCAATAAAATGCAACCGATTCCGGCGAAAAGACTCGAAAAACGCATAAGACCCCAACGATATAAAAGGTGGAGCAGGGTGAGAATGAACGTTTATTCTCATTGCACAAGAGCGGGAAGTCAACCGGCCAGACGGTTGTTTTTTGTCAAGAGAGGCCGGCGGTATAAGGTTCCGATGACTTGTGACAAATTGGCGAGCACAAGGTGCGGCTGAATCGATGACCCGAGCAACTGGTGCGATGGGTTGTTGAAGCCGAACTGATGAATTTGAAAGCAAGGCCCGGAGAGGTATCAGGAGGTCTGCTTGCTAAGGTCTGCCCATCCTAATGAGATGGGCCGCAAATCATGAATGCAATAGACACAACCACGACCACGGGCACCTCGAGCGATCCTCGCTGGCAGTCCATCGTTGATCGTGATGCGGCTGCAGACGGCACCTTTATCTACGCGGTGAAAACGACCGGCGTGTACTGCCGGCCTTCTTGCGCTTCGCGCCTGGCACGGCCGGAGAACGTTCAGTTCTTCGCGTCGGCCGACGCTGCCGCGCAGGCGGGCTTTCGCCCATGCAAACGCTGCCGACCCGATGGACCTTCGTTGACGCAACGCTATGCAGACAAGATCGCGGCGGCGTGCAAGATCATCGATGACTCAGATTCGCTGCCTTCACTCGCATCGCTGGCGAAGGGCGTCGGAATGAGTGCCTATCATTTCCACCGCGTATTCAAGCAAGTGACGGGTCTCACCCCGCGCCGCTACGCGGCGGCGCGCCGCGATGAGCGCATTCGCGGTGAGTTGCAGGGTGGACGCAGCGTCACTCAGGCGATCTTCGATGCAGGCTACGGCTCGAACAGTCGCTTCTATGAGAATGTCGATCGAACGCTGGGGATGAAGCCGAAAGACTATCGAGCAGGAGGTCAGAACAACCAGATCAAGTTCGCGGTCGGCGAGTGTTCGTTGGGTTCCATCCTGGTTGCACAGAGCGAGCGCGGAATCTGCGCCATCTTGCTCGGCGATGATCCGGAAGAGCTTACCCGCGACCTTCAAGATCGCTTTCCGCGCGCTGTGCTGATCGGCGGCGATGCTGAATTCGAACAGCTCGTCGCGATGGTCGTCGGATTCATCCAGGCGCCTTCGATCGGCCTGCATCTGCCGCTCGATATTCGCGGGACGGCGTTTCAGCAACGAGTGTGGCAAGCATTGCGCAATATCCCCGCCGGGACGACGGCGACGTACACCGAGATCGCCGAGCGGATCGGTGCGCCGAAAGCGGTGCGTGCGGTCGCACAGGCGTGCGCAGCGAATGCGTTGGCAGTCGCAATTCCGTGCCACCGCGTGGTGCGTAACGACGGTGCCCTGTCGGGTTATCGATGGGGCGTGGAGCGCAAGCGAGCTCTACTCAAGATGGAAGATGGCCGCGCAGCGGTACCGGTTGACATCGGATCGTAAGCAAGCAGACTTGAGGTCTTGGTTACACTCACGTCAAACTCCAAACACAAACAAGGTCTCACGTGCTTTACGCAGTACTCATCTATGATCTAGAAGCCGAAGTCGGCGAGTTGAGCTCCGATCAACTCGGGGAGCTGATCTCGCGGCACGAGAAAGTGCAGGCGAAGCTCGCCTCCGAGGATAAGTTAGGACCTGTCGTGCGCCTGATGCCGACGACAGCGGCGCGAACGTTGAAGCAGCGTCCCGAGGCAATGATCGTCGATGGGCCATTCGCCGAAACCAAAGAACAACTGTTGGGTTTTTATCTCGTCGATTGTCCGAACCAAGAAGAGGCAATGGAGGCTGCACGGCTGATCGGTGGAGCTTGTAACGCGCGTACGCTGGAAGTACGGCCGATCCACTTGTTTTATCCGTCGCCAGAAACTGCGAAGTAAGCAGCGCGCCTTTACATGGCTCGCTGTCGGGCGAGGTGAGTCCCAGTTGCGCGTGAGAGATCAGCAATACAAAGCGTTTTCGACGAAACTTGAGACAAGGACAAGAAGAATGAGAGTGTCACTTACGGCGGCATGGTTGTTTCTGGCTATTATCGCCTCGCACTCTGCGATCGCGGCAGAACCGGGACTCTACATCGGTCTGGATGCCGGCCAAAGCAAGGCCCAGGTAAACGAAGCACGCAACATTTTTTCCTGGGGTACTCTGATCGGTACCTCCACAGACGATCGCGATCAAACGATCGGTTTGCACGTCGGATATGTCATCTCGCCGCGATTCGCAATCGAAATGGCTTACTCGGATCTCGGCGAGGTGGTGTACACCAGAGACTCGGAGCGCCCAGACCTCCTTCCGCCGTTGTTTCCTATCGATGGCATTCCCGATTCAGGTTTTTCCGATTTGCCGCCAGGCAGCGCGATTTCGGTAAACGCCTCCAGGCTCGAAAGCCAGCAGCAGACGGTCGACAGTAAAGCTCTCTCATTATCGATGATCGGTCGTCTTCCCATTTCACAGAAGATTAGGCTGCTCGGCCGTATAGGCATCGCGGCTCACAAACATGAATCGAACATGCGCATCTGGTTGGATGGTCAGGAAGTGCGCGTCGTAGGCGGCGATGAAGACAGTAGCTCCGGCGCTGTCGTTGCGGGTCTGGGTGCCGAGTGGTTGGTCCACCCGAACTTAAGTCTGCGGCTTCAGGCATCCAGACATTTCGAAGTCGCGGACGACACAGTCATGTACGTATCGCCGGGCGATATCACGCTGCTCACTGGCGGAGTATCGTGGCACTTTTAAAGTCAAGTACCTCCGCTCGAGTCAGCGTGTTTTTGTCTGCCAGTACTTTGTTGCTTCGGCTAGCTCGCGAGCAAAAAAGGCGGCGGCATCTGACCCGCTGAAGCGTCCAAGCTGCGCGGCGCATTGAAAGAATCCCGGCCGCGGCCGATACGGTGGCCGCTTGCTCACCACTAGCGCCGCAATAAATGGCCGGTGAGCTTCCGCGTCCTCGCGCATTGATTCCTCGAGCGCATTCGTCAGCTGATGAATCGTATTCGGCGGCTGCAAATGCATTTCGGCCGCTAGCGCTTGATAGCTAATCGTGGTCCCACGAGCTGCAAGCGTTTGCAGATGAGTGCGCAGTGAGGCCGCGAGAGTCGATGACGACGAAGTCATGATGTGCTGCTAGATCAACGCCCGAAGCTTGTGAAGAACTCCGTGATCCTCTCTCTGAACCGATCGACAGCGCGCCTCGCGCGTGGCCAGCGGTTGCGCTCGATCACCGTGCTCACCGATTCGGCTACATGCACGAGAAGGTGAGGATCCCGATGATTGCTCTCATCGGAGTAGCGGGATTCATCGAACAGATCCGAGAACTGGCTCGGCACCGCGTGCTCGGTGGTGGCCAAATATCCGACGTATTCGCGAAGCGTCCACTCGGGCTTACGGCCATATCCGCGGGGCGTGGCGGCAGATTCCAATGCCTCAGCGAGGATCAATACCCCTGCACGCGCTTCCGCAGCGCGGCTGCGAGCCAGCGCACTGCGGATCTCACGATTGGACCGCCAATCAACGACCAGTAAATACGCGAAGTACGCCGCAACCAGCAGCAGTGCGGCGGCGAGTGTGAAATAGAACATCGTCCAGCCGAGCGTTCGTGGCAGTTGGGCGACGTATTTCAACACGTGACGTGTCTGCATCCACGCATCGCGTGCAGTCACGATGAGCTGCGTTTTGATGCTGTCCGGATCGAGCGTCGAGCCAGTTTGCGCCAAGCGATCCAAATAGCGATCGGTGTCGTTGACGACTTGGCGCGTCGATTCTGTCTCTTGCGGCAACGGATAGAACGGCGTCGGTTCGAGCATCAGCCAGCCGAGCCCCTCGATGTGCGCCTCGACCCATGCGTGGCCGTCGAGCCCTCGAACCTCGTAGTAGCCGGTGATCGGGTTGGGCTCGCCCAGTGAGAATCCCGTGGCTACGCGCGAAGGGATTCCTTGCGTGCGCAGCATCACCGCGAGGGCACTTGCGAAATATTCGCAGTGGCCACGCTTGGTGTCGAACAGGAAAGTGTCCAACGGCGTAAACCCTTGTTGGGGAATGGTCTCGTAGCTGTACTCGTAGTTGTCGCGCAGGTGCTGCTCGAGCAGCAATGCCCGCGCGAGTGCGCTCGGCACGTCGGTGGCAGCTTCTCTCGCCAGGTCTCGCAACCTCGTTGTCGCATCGGAGGACAATTGCAGGTATCGCTCCAAATCCACCTCATGGTCCTCGGGCAAGATATAGCGTCCGAGATGAATTTCGGGAATCGATTCGACTGAGTAGGTCGTGTCCGCTCTCAGCGCTTGCGGCACTTCATGCACGCCATCGTCATACGATCGCACGCTTGGTCCAGGAAATCTCAGGCGTTCCAGCGCGGGTGCGTGCACCAGCACATTGTCGAGTTGCGCGACGACTTCGACAGTCTGGCTGACAAGATCGGGAAATTGCTTGCCGCTCGCGTGGTCGAGTTGCCCGCGCACGAGCGTGAACTGTCGAGCTTGATGGAACTCTCGTTGCCAACGATTCGACTCGAAACGATCGTAGACCTTTCCTCTGAGATAGACATTCTTTGAGGACTTCACATACAAGACGATGCCATTAGCCGATTTACTGTCTCTCTCGATGTCCGAGTTCGAGAAACTCTCTCCATAGAAGCCACTTTCGGGCTCCGCGCCGGTCAATGTTTCATCCACCGTCGGGGTCACGGATTGTGCGGGACGCTCGTCGCCTTCGGTGCCGTCGAGCAAGTCCATAGGCGAGGGTGAATACTCACGATTCGGATGGTCGCGATAGTCGTGCGCCGTCTGAGCCTGCATGCCACCCAGCAACAGTCCGGCGGGTTTTGGCACCAGCAAATAGATCGGTACAGCGAACGCTAGCACCAGTGCTGCGTAAGTGAACGCGGGAGAGCTTCGATGCTCGACCCCGATGGGTCTAAGCAGAGTGTTTCGCACGCGCTCGGTGCGTTGATCGAAAGCAAGCAATGCCAGCATCGCGAACGTAAACCAAACGGCGCAAAGCAAGAAGAATCCGGACCGACTTTCCGCCGCGGCAAACATCAGACCTGCGAAGGCTGCAGCGAGGATCAACCACGCGTGCAGCCGCTTCTCGGCAATCACGAAGGTTGCGGCTTGGATGGCGAATAAAAACGCGAGCAGCGCTGGGATCAATCCGTCGCTGTTCAATCTGAACAGAAAAAGCAGCATGCCGAGCAGCGCCACGACATTGCCGGCCTTCTCTATGCTGGCCGAGGATTTGTCCGTCCGCCGCAGCGAAGCGCGAAGAATCCAGCACAGCGCGAAGATCGTCGTCCAGAATAAGAAGCCGCTCAGGGCTTCGGGCGTAGACCGTTCTGCGGTGAAGCGCGCAGCGCAGCCCGAAAGCATCACCCACCAAAGCAGGCGTGGATAGCGATCGGACGTTAACGGCGCATGCACGTTCATATGCGAAACAACGTCGAAAGATCCGCGCCGTCAGCAACGATACTGACGAGTCCCTCGGCCGTCGATTGCGTGCGCACGTGCGGTTGGCATTGGCCTCTCACGAAGCTGTCGTGATCGAACTCGACATACAATGGATAGGCACTGCGTTGTCGAGCGCCGCGCAATAGTGCGGCTCGTCCGGAAGGATCGCGCGGCGTGAACAGCAGCCACGTGCCGCCGGAGGGTAAGACGTCCCACAAGCGATCGAGTTGGGAAGTGAGAGCAGGTTGCGATCGTGGGTTGACGCGAGCGAGCGCCTCGCGAAGTTGTAAGTAGGTGCCGTGATCGATGCCAGGTCCCGCACGTTGGACCTTCGCTCCGTCATCGTAGAGCAGACCGACCGGGATCTCGTCCTCACGCGCTTTCACGATGACCGAATGCGCTATTCGAATCATGTATTCGAAAGTGCTGGCGGCACCTGAACCGACGTGCTCGTCTTCGGAGAGCTCCAGAATGATCCAAATCTGTCGATTCAGTTGGTGCTCGTATTCCTTCACGACCAACTCGCCCGTGCGAGCCGATACACGCCAATGAATCGCGCGCGGCGGATCTTCAGGATGATGCGGGCGAACACTGAAGAACTCATCGTGCCCACCACGCAGCCGCGTCGAACGATGCTCCGCATGGGGAGTGGCATCGCCTATCACGGGCAGCGATCGCAACGGCACATAGTCGGGGTAGATGATCAGCTCTGATGAAGCGCCGCCTTCGCTGCTCGGCATGCAGCTGTTGCGTGCCTTACTCAGTCCAAGCGGATAGCGGCTTTCTACAATGAGCTCGCTCAGCGGCCAACAGCCTCGAACCTCGGGAATCCAAGCGAACTGCAGCGTCTGATCGCCCGAAACTTTCGCAAGGTACGCTGTCGGGCCGCCCATCTCCGCCGCGGGCAGAGTGTCGTAGAGTTCGATTCCGTAGCGGCCCAACCATCCGCCTGCGCGGACTCTATAGCTAAGCGTCAGTGGCTGGCCGACGGTGCCGCTCGTTGGGAAGCGGTAGCGCTCAACATGCAAGCTGCGCAACTGGAGCTTGGGAAGCACGAACGCGACGATGATAGACATCGCGAGCAGCAACGCGATGCCCCAGAGCAGGTCGACACCACGATTCAGCGCGATGAGCGCAGTCACCGCGACCGCAGCACATAGCAGCCAACCGATGGAAATACGCGACGGCACAATCACGCGGCGGCAGCTACCGGGGCAACGGTCTTCTCCAGAATTCTTGCGATGAGTGCCTCGGCAGCCACGCTGTCGCTTGCGTTCTTCAGGGTCAGCCGATGAGCGAGCACCGGCACCGCGATGCGTTTCACATGGTCCGGCGTTACAAAGGTCTTGCCACTGAGCAATGCGGCGCATTGGCTTGCTCGCATCAGTGCGAGTGATCCGCGCGGGCTGACTCCAAGCAACACTGCCTCATCGCTGCGCGTCGCTCGCGCGATTTCCGCGATGTACTTCAACACATCGGGTTTGACGACAACGCGAGTGGCCAGCGTTTGCAGCCGAACAAGTGACTCTACATCCATCACCGGTTGCAGAGATTCGATTGGCTGCTGCTGCATTCGATCCGACATCATGGTCATTTCGGACTCCAGCGACGGATATCCCAAACGAATGCGTACCAAGAACCGATCGAGCTGTGCTTCCGGAAGCGGGTAGGTGCCATGGAAGCCCATAGGATTCTGAGTTGCAATCACGAAGAAGCCAGGGCTCAAGCCGCGGCTTTCCCCATCGACGCTCACTTGCCGTTCTTCCATGCACTCGAGCAGACAAGATTGCGCCCGGGGCGTGGCGCGATTGATCTCATCGGCGAGCAAGATGTCGGTGAAGACCGGCCCCGGCATGAATTGAAACTCGTGGCGATCGCTTCGATAGATGGAAAGCCCCGTCACGTCCGAAGGCATCAAGTCGGGGGTGCATTGCAATCGCCTGAAGGTGCCCGTCAATGATCGAGCCAGTGCTTTGGCAAGCATCGTCTTGCCGGTGCCCGGCACATCCTCCAACAACACATGACCGCGGGCGAGTAAGGCCACGAGCACGACGAATAAAGATTCTTGTTTGCCGAGAATGACGGCAGCCAAGTTCGCGTACAGTGCTTTCAGCTCCGCCTGTGCTTGGGACGTCGACACGGAAGGATCCTTGTGATGAGGTGATTAGGTGATGACGAAAGAACGGCAGGGGAGAAGTCAGGTGGCTATCGACGGGTTCTTGCTAGGGGACGCTCCTCGTCCTCGAGGAGTGTCCCCATTCTCCTCTGACGTTATCACTTCATCACTTACTTGTTAGTTGCGACATCTAACCCTCTAGGCATCAACTCATACGGATGCTTCCACCCTGGAAGAGCCGCGATGCGTTGACTCCATGCATTGAGATTCGCAAACGCGCTGCGATCGATGCCGGTTTCTTCTTCGTAGTACTGATAACCTGCCAGCGAGAAGTCAGCGATTGTCGGTTCATCGCCGAGCAGGAAGGCGCGTGCTCGAAGGTGCTTATCCACGATGCTGAACGCGCTCAGCGCGCGCTTCGTCAAGAAATCGATAACGGCGGGGTCGCCTGTCTTCTGCAAACCGACCATCCAGCGCAGCGTTGCGTAGTAGCTCGTGAACTTGTGGTTGTCGAAGAGCATCCAGCGCAGGATCTCGAGCTTCTCGTCTTCGGTTTTCCCGCCGTACTTGCCGCTCAAGTTCGCGAGGTAAGTGAGGATGACACCGCTTTGAGTTAGGCGCTTGCCATCGAACTCCAACGTGGGCACTTCGCCGAGCTCGTTGATCTCTTCTCGATACTGACCGCCGCGAGTCGCGCCGCCGAAGAAGTCCACGAATACCGGTTGCCACGCATAGCCGCACAGCTCCAGCATCAGGGCGACCTTGAAGCAGTTCCCGGACTCACCGACGCAGTACAGACGGAAATCTCTCATCCCAACGCTCCTTGATTGGCGTTTTCAATCCAGTGTAAATGGCACTCATTGACCAGTTGAGTTGATGATCGGCTCAGCGGTGGTCCCGTTGGTCGCAGTAGACGGCCACAAGAGATGCCTACTCAGGCCGTAAACCGACAACTGTCAACCGCTGCTACTCGAGCGGCACTGACTTTAAGCGCAAGGCGGCGCGGACGTAAAGTGATGAGGTGATAAGGACGGGGTGATGAGGTGATAAGGGCAGATGGGAGCTATGGATTGAGTTCGGCTCTACGAGCTCTTTTCTCTGTCGTCATTACTTCATCACCGCATCACTACATCACCCGCCGCAGCGCGGGCGGTCGCCCGCGACTAAAGATACGCCAACCACCAGTCCCTTTTGCGGCGCTTGAGTTCGCCGAACCATCGGCAGGCTGGATAGAGCGCAATTAATACGCCTAACCAAGCGAGATATACGCCGAGAAGTCCGAATCCCCATCCTTCAGGGGCGGCAAGAAACAAGTTCTTTAGAAGCACATCTCCAAATCCCATCGCAAGCGCAATCGATCCCGCTGCCAAGTGTGCGAGCACGATATGCAGTACGTAAACGAACAGCGGCACGCGACCGAAGGTTTGCATTACTTCGAACGCGCGGCCCTTCAGCTTCTCCAAATAGCCGAGCAGAATCGATGCAATTCCGAGCGTCGCCAGTAGATACAGAAGTGAAGGCGGGTACTTGTGCACGGAGAGAAAATCCAGCAGCGTAAGCGTCACGGTTGACTGCCCCGACCACGGGTGCGGGTCGCCGTACACATTCATTGCACGCAACAAAACGAACGCGACCAGGCACGTTGCCCCGACCCGCAGCAGCACACGCTTGCGAGTATCGGATTCCAGGTCGAAGACGACGCCGGCATAAAATCCCAAGCCCATCACGGCGATCCAAGGAATGAGGGGGTAGAGCAAGAACGCATACGTCAGCTCACCTTGGACGTGCACCAGGTTCCATACCCAGCTCCACTGTCCGAACGTTTCAGGCTCGATACCATCGAGCAGATTGTGGCCTGCAATCAGGACCAGCGAACACGTGCCGATCAACCACCGTGGCCATGATACGACCAACGAGAGCACGATCATCGAAGCGCCGATCGCCCAGATCACCTGCATGAACAAACCGTGTTCGTATCGCAGGTTGAAGGTCCAGGCGAACTGGATCACGGTGAACTCCAGAGCGATCAGCCAAAGTCCGCGCGTGAGCAGGAAGCGTCGAAGCGCGGGAGTCTCCAGCTTCTTCGACATCAGATAGACGCTCACGCCAGCCAAGAAAATGAATGTCGGTGCGCACAGATGTGTGACCCAGCGTGTCAGGAAGAGCGCGAGGTTGGTCTGACTCAGGTCGAGTGGATCGAAAGAGACGTTGGTGAAGTAATCGCGCACATGATCCAGAGCCATCAGCACGATGACTAAGCCGCGCAGCGCGTCGATAGAGGCCAAGCGTGTTCGCGCATGTGCATTCGGTATCGAGAGGGCATCGGCACTGGTCCGAGGACTTAGGGCATCGATAGGAAGGGTAGACATGAACGGTTCTCGCCAACGGTACGCGACATCGCGGAGCCGTACATTAGAGAGGCCGCGTGAAAACGCCGGCCGCCAGCGCGTGAAAGAACCGTGAATGAGTGGCTGCGGCGCGCAATCGTGTACCATTCCTCGTCGTTTGTAGTGTCATTCCGTGCGCCCAGATGAACGAACAGAATCCTTACGCGCCGCCTAAAGCGGATGTCGCCGACCTCGAGCCGACTCAAAGCAATCTGGCATCGCGTGGGTTGCGCTTGGGCGGTGCCATCATCGATGCGATCATTTCTTGGATCACGATATTTCCGCTGATGTACTACAGCGGGTTCTGGCAATCCGCGATGGCCGGCGACGTGAATTTCGGTTTGCAGCTCACGCTTTCCGCCGTCAGCTTGGTAATCTTCCTGGTACTGAACGGGTACTTGCTCAGCAAGCGCGGCCAAACTATCGGCAAACGCTTGGTCGGAACCAGGATCGTGTCAGTTACCGATGAGCAAATTCTGCCGCTGAGCAAGGTCTTCGTTCTGCGCTATCTGCCTATCTCGCTCATCGCTCAAGTGCCGCTGATCGGAAATCTGATCGCATTAGTGAACGTGCTGTTCATCTTTCGCGATGATCGGCGGTGTTTGCACGATCTGATCGCTGGAACCAAAGTCATCAACGCGTGAGCACCTCTTATCGAGTGTCGGCGATCGCTGCCGATGCCGAAGCCTAGCCTCGCATGGCGAAAAAACGCACATACCGGCACGAAGAGTCGAGTCCCTGGTTGTTCGGCTCGGGATCGATCAGAGAGTTTCTTCCTACGGCTGAATCTCATCGCAGCGAACCGCGCGCGAAGCGCAAGCGTCCGTTCATACTCGAAACCGCCCTCGAGCGGCATCTGCTGTTCTCTCATGACAGCGTTCAAAGCTCGATGCGCCTGGATGACCCCGATGCGCTCACATGCGAGTACACGCGTCGGATGATGGCATTCCTGCTTTTCAATCCGGATCCGCGCGAGATTCTAATGATCGGTTTGGGAGGTGGATCGCTTGCGAAGTTTTGCTATCGCCATCTGCGCGATTCGTGCATGACTGCGGTCGAGATCGATGCCGATGTGATCGCACTGCGTGATGAATTTTGTTTGCCCTTCGATGATGAGCGTTTCAGAGTCGTTCATGCCGACGGTGCTCGCTATCTTGCGGACCGAGACGAAAAGCTCGATGTGATCCTGGTCGATGCCTTCGATCACGAGGGTGTCGCGCCGACATTGGCGAGCTCCGAGTTTTACAGGCACGCCGCTGCGCGCTTGAGCGAGCAAGGCGTGCTCGTGATGAACTTATCGGGCGAACCGACGCGCTACGATGCGCACTTGCAACGTATCTACGATGCGTTCGGCGATCGCGCAGCGCTCGTCCCCGTCTGCCGCGGAGAGAATGAACTGATGTTTGCATTCAAGCGCGACGTGCCCTTCGAGAGCGAAGAGTTGAAGTTGCTGGCGAGCACACTGGAGTGCACGCTGTCGCTGGATTTTCCTCGATATCGGAATCTTCTAGCTTCGGCGCTGCGCGCCGAAGCGCCGGCGGCTTGAGATGTTTGGAACTGGCGAACTCTGAGCTTTCGAGAGTAAGAGGCCCCCTCCCTAACCCTCCCCCGCAAGCATGGGAGGGAACCAGGAGATGAATTTGCTCCGCTGCAAGCAGGGAGGGAATCAGAGATGAATCCGCTCTGCTGCGAGCAAGTCGGAGGATCAAAGGAGTTTGCCTCTCCCTTTAGGGAGAGGCCGCGAGCGTAGCGGCGGGTGAGGGTTGCTTTACCAGCGCTAAGCCTCTTGACGCGAACTCATCAGGCCCGAGATTCTTGCACGCCGCACTGACATTCGCTGGACGCCCCACATAGCGTTTTGCGCGAGTTTCGCGCGCCCAGGGCTCGCCTGGTACCGCTCACTGCGAAGGCGCGTGTCGCCCTTACGAGATAGTGCGAATTGCGCGCTGCATACACTGGTGGTTCCCTGTGCTCATCGTGAGGCGTGGCCCGCCGGGGCGACGCAAGCCGCATGGCCGCGGCAGGAGGTCGGTATGGCGATTCGAAGCATCATCGTAGCGAGTGCGTGCGCCGGAGCAGCGGCGCTGGCGCTCAATTGGGGCTTGACGTCCCTGGGCCCTTCCGAGTCGACCGTTGAAGTTGCTGAAGTGCCTGAACGGGCCTGGCGCGTGGAAGTGGAAGAGGTGTCGAACGCGCCGAGCGAGAAGGCAAGCACGCCCGCGACTCAGGCGCAATGAGTGTTCGACTTTGGATGTTGAAAAGCTCTCCTCTGCTTTTTCAGCCTTGCTCATGAAGGCGCGGCTTTCGCCGCACTCGAGGAAATCAAGCGCCTGGAAAGCGATTGATTTTCTCGAGCTATCCGTGCTCCAACCAGCCAGTCGAAATCGTTTTTCCGCATCGGGCTAGAAACGCCAGTCCAATAAATAGCTTTCTGGCGCATCGTTCGTTAGTCTGCGTTTTTTCAAGAAGTGCACGGCTGCCGGGTCGCGAACTTGGCAGTGGAGTGCTGTTGATCTTCCCTCGGATACGCATGAGTGACGAACTTCTGACTACCGGCACAGCACGTGAGAGCCTGCGCGAAGCCGCTCTTGCCTATCACGAGCTGCCGACGCCCGGAAAACTCTCGGTCGTTCCTACCAAGAAACTGTCGAATCAGCACGATCTCGCGCTGGCATATTCTCCCGGCGTGGCGATCGCTTGCGAGGAAATCGTCGCCGATCCTGTCAATGCGTTGCGATATACAGCCAAGGGAAACCTCGTTGGCGTCATCACCAACGGCACTGCCGTCCTCGGGTTGGGCGCGATTGGACCGCTCGCTGCCAAGCCGGTCATGGAAGGCAAGGCCGTCCTGTTCAAGAAATTCGCCGGGATCGATGTGTTCGACATCGAGATCAACGAGCGTGATCCGGCCAAGCTCATCGAGGTGATCGCCGCACTGGAGCCTACTTTCGGCGGCATCAATCTCGAAGATATCAAAGCGCCTGAATGTTTCGAGATCGAACGCCAGCTGCGCTCGCGTATGAAGATTCCGGTGTTTCACGACGATCAGCATGGCACGGCGATCATCGTCGGAGCAGCGGTACTGAATGGACTCGCAGTCGTCGGCAAGAGCATCGATGCAATCAAGGTGGTCGTGAGCGGTGCAGGTGCGGCGGCTCTTGCATGCGTGGATTTGCTCGTCGATCTGGGATTGCCCAAGACAAATGTCTGGTTAACGGACCTTGCGGGTGTTGTCTATCAGGGCCGGGAAGAGTTGATGGATCCGGAAAAGGAACGCTTCGCGCAGGCGACGCCACTTCGCAAGCTCGAAGAAGTCATCGCCGGTGCCGATCTGTTTCTGGGATTGTCAGCCGGCGGCGTTTTGAAACCGCAGATGGTCAAGATCATGGCGTCGAGGCCGCTGATCTTCGCTCTGGCGAATCCCACGCCGGAAATCCTGCCCGAAGAAGCGCGAGCTGTTCGAGACGACGCCGTGATGGCGACAGGGCGTACTGACTATCCCAATCAAGTGAACAATGTCCTGTGCTTTCCATTCATTTTCCGAGGCGCGCTCGATGCGGGGTCGACGACGATCACTCGACAGATGGAAATCGCGGCGGTGCGGGCAATCGCCGAATTGGCTCGAATGGGGCACAGCGATGTGGTCGCAAGTGCCTACGGGATCGAGGACTTGTCGTTCGGTCCCGATTACTTGATCCCAAAACCATTCGATCCTCGCCTGATCGTGCATATCGCGCCCGCCGTTGCGAAAGCCGCGATGGACTCCGGCGTCGCAACCAGGCCGATCGCCGACTTCGAAGCCTATCGGGAGCAGTTGCAGCAGTTCGTCTATCAGTCCGGCACGATTATGAAGCCGGTGTATGCGGCTGCTCGCAAGGCACCGATCGAGCGATCCAGAATCGTCTTCGCAGAAGGCGAAGACGAGCGTGTGCTGCGCGCGGTGCAGATTCTGTGCGAGGAAAAGCTCGCGCGTCCTATCTTGGTCGGCCGTCCGGCAGTGCTAGAAAACCGCATCAAGCGTTTCGGCCTGCGCCTGCGTGCCGGGGAGCATTTCGACGTCGTCAATCCGGAGCAGGATGAGCGTCATCGCGAGTTCTGGATGGAATATCACCGTCTCATGATGCGACGAGGCGTCACGGCTCAGTATGCCAAGCTCGAGATGCGCCGCCGTACGACCTTGATCGCATCGATGCTACTGAAGAAAGGCGCTGGGGATGGAATGATCTGCGGCACGATCAGTACAACCTCGCGGCACCTGGAGTACATTGACCGAGTCATCGGTCGGCGTCCGGGCGCAACCGTGTATGCGGCAATGAATGCGCTCATCTTGCCGAACCGGCAACTATTCATTGTCGATACACACGTGAACTTCGATCCGACGGCTGAGCAATTGTCGGAGATCACATTGAGTGCGGCAGAAGTATTGAGGCGTTTCGGTCTGGAACCCAAAGTTGCGTTGCTGTCGCATTCGAATTTTGGGACTCACGACGATGTTTCGGCGCAGAAGATGCGGGCAACTCTCGCTTTGCTGCGCGAGCGCGAGCCGGCTTTGGCCGTGGATGGCGAGATGCACGGCGATTGCGCACTCGATGAAACGATTCGCAAGAAAATTCTTCCCGATAGTACTTTGAAGGGCACGGCCAATCTGTTGGTCATGCCTAATCTCGACACCGCAAACATTGCTTACAATCTTCTGAAAACCGCGGCGGGCAATGGCGTGGCAGTGGGTCCGATTCTGTTAGGCGCGGCTGCGCCCGTTCACATTCTCACGCCGTCGGCAACCGTGAGGCGCATCGTAAACATGACCGCGTTGACGGTCACCGAGGCAAACGCTGCTGAGCGAGCCAAGTAGAGCACACGCGTGCTATGGGCAGCCAGCTGAGGCCGCTGCGAAATTCTCGGCTAGAGTGACTAAAAAGAACTGATCGCGACCCGATGGAGACTATAGGCCTCGTATTGTTCATGCTCGGTGCCGTCATCGTCAGCGGCATCATCGTGAGAATCATTCCATTGGCGATTCCTACGCCCTTGGTTCAGATCGCGCTCGGGGCGGCGGTCGCGGCCGGGTCCAGTCACGAGGTCGAGCTCGATCCAGAATTGTTCTTCTTGCTGTTCCTGCCGCCGCTCTTATTCCTAGATGGCTGGCGGATTCCCAAGGAAGGCTTGCTGCGCGACAAGGGATTGATCCTGGAGTTAGCGTTAGGTTTGGTGATCTGCACGGTCATCGGCATGGGCTTCTTCATCCACTGGATGATTCCGGCGATGCCGCTTGCGGTCGCCTTCGCTCTTGCAGCGATCGTCTCCCCGACCGATCCGATTGCGGTATCTGCCATCAGCGCGCGCGTGCCGATTCCTAAACGCATCATGCACGTGCTCGAGGGCGAATCGCTCCTCAATGATGCCTCTGGCCTCGTGTGTTTTCGCTTTGCCGTCGCTGCAGTGCTAACCGGTTCGTTCTCTCCCTCTTCGGCGGCACTCACCTTCCTGCAAGTTGCGATCCTCGGTGTGCTCGCTGGCGTCGCGCTGACCTTCGGCGTGATGTTACTCAAGAATTGGATCGTGCGGCGATTCGGCGAGGAAGTCGGCTCGCAAGTTCTGTTGAGCCTGCTCATTCCGTTCGGTGCCTATGAATTGGCTGAGCATATGGGCGGTTCAGGCATCCTTGCCGCTGTGGCGGCCGGCATTACGATGAGCTACGTCGAGCTGTTTGGCCGCGCGCTCGCAATCACACGCGTGCATCGAAATGCGGTCTGGGACACGCTGCAGTTTGCCTTGAACGGCGTCATCTTCGTGTTGCTTGGTGAACAATTGCCAGCCATTTTTCTAGGGGCCCTGGATGCAGTTCGCGAGTCCAATCGCGACAATCCTTGGTGGCTGTTGGGGTATGTGTTGGCGATTAATTTGGGCTTGGCATCTCTTCGTTTCGCATGGGTCTGGTTGTCTTTTTCGTTAGCGCGCGCACTTGCGATCAAGCGCGGCGAGGCATCTGCCGATCCTCCAACGTTACGTCTTACAGCGGCGATGTCGGTGGCCGGTGTTCGCGGTGCAATCACTCTCGCAGGTGTGCTCACATTGCCGCTGATGCTCACTGATGGCACGCCCTTCCCAGCTCGCGACCTCACGATTTTCCTAGCAGCCGGCGTCATCATCATGTCCTTGACGGCCGCGAGCATCGCCTTGCCCCGATTGCTGCACGGTCTCGCGCCGGAAGCCGGATCGATCGAAGACGCCAACGAAGAGCGTGCGCGTGCAGCCGCCGCCGAATCGGCGATCTGCGCCATAGAAGAGGTGTCGCACGCGATGGCCAGCGGTCACACCGATGCCAACCTATATGCGGACGCTGCGGCGAGGGTGATGGATATCTACCGCCGCCGCATCGAGAGTCACATGACGAGCGAGGATGCAGTGCGCATTCGGCATGCAGACGAAATCGAGCGAACCTTGCGTCTAGCGGGCCTCAAAGCGGAGAGGGAGACATTGTTCGCTTTAGCGCGCAAGCACAGCTTGTCGGACGCGCAAACACGCAAACTCGTGCGAGAAATCGACTTATTGGAAGAGCGGCTCAAGGGGTAGGTGGCAGTGATGAGGTGATGAGGTGATGAGGTGATGAAGAGCCCCCTACCTAACCTTCCCCCGTAAACGGGGGAAGGAATCGGAATGTCTCTAGAGA